>CAYYAQ010000181.1:0-10658 GCA_964469555.1 uncultured candidatus Brocadiaceae bacterium
CGAATCCAAAGGTCGACTGCAGGTGCTTGACCAACAGCTTGCCCATCTGGACGTATTGAGTGAACAACAACACGCGGTCGCCCTGGTCGACGATCTCCTCGAGCATCTCGCCGAGCCGCGCGAGCTTGCCCGATTGGGCAGCGGTGACCGTCGTCTTCTTCTGGAAGTGCGCCGGGTGATTGCAGATCTGCTTGAGAGCCGTCAGCAGTGCCAACACCCTGCCGCGGCGCTGGATGCCCGACTTGCCCTTGATGTCCTTCCAGGTGTCCTTGATCGTCTTGCGGTAGAGCTTGATCTGCGCCCGCGACAGGCTGCAAGCCACCGTGGCCTCGACCTTGTCCGGCAGATCCGGGGCCACGTTCGGGTCGGTCTTCAGTCGGCGCAACACGAACGGCTCGACCATTCGCCGCAACCGCGCCGCGACGTGCGGGTCGCGAAAGCGCTCGATCGGTCGCGCAACGGTGCGACGGAACTCCGCGAGCGGACCGAGCAGGCCGCGATTGCACCAGTCGAGGATCGACCACAGGTCCGCGAGGCGGTTTTCGACCGGGGTACCGGTGAGGGCCAACCGACGCGGCGCCTTGATGCGCCGCAGCGCCTGGGTCTGCGCCGCGCTCGGGTTCTTGATGTTCTGGGCCTCGTCGATCACGATTCCGCCCCACTCGATCTCCGCGAGGAGTTCGGCGTCCAGGCGAGCGGTCGCATACGTCGTCATGACGAGCGCACTCGCAGGGCAGTTCTCTTCGAACTCGTCCATCGTGCGCGCCCGATCCGGTCCGTGGTGCCGGCGCACAGGCAGATTCGGCGTGAACCGCTCGGCCTCTCGCTGCCAGTTGCCCAGCACCGATGTCGGACAGACCAGCAGCGTCGGCTTCCACTCTTCAGGATGATCCAGCCGCAAGCGTTCGAGCAACGCCAGGGTCATCGGTGTCTTGCCGAGTCCCATCTCGTCGGCGAGGATCACGCCTACACCCTGTTTCTGCATGTGCACGAGCCAGCCGAGGCCCGCGCGTTGGTAGCCGCGCAACTCACCGACGAAGCCCTCGGGCTCCGTCATGGACTCGCCGCGCTCGTGCAACGCATCGACCAACTCCGCGAGCTCGTCCACTGCCACCACCGGCACTTCGGGCGCGTCGGGCGCGATCGGCGCGCTACCGCGCAACGCGAACGTCACCGCCTCGGCCAGCGACCCACGCCCATCAGGGATCCCGTGCACGACGCGGGTCAGCGTCGCGAGGTCCGTGGGGTCGATGCACACCCAGCGTCCCTTCCAGCGCCGGAGTTCGCCCTTCGTTCGCATCAACGACTGAAACTCCCGACCCGAGAGGATCTTGCCGTCGAGCACGATCTGAAACTTGAAACGCGCGGGCGCATCCCACGCGATGGCGTGGCCGTTGGATTCGCCGCCGTGTGGCGAGCCGGCGACCTCGAGCTGAGCGTGCAAACGGCGCGAACCGCCGGCGTCGAGCTCGTCAGGGATCTTCACGCCGTGGCCCATCAGGCGCAGCAGCGAACCCGAGTTCGAGAGGAACTGCCACGCCACGGCGGGGCGGAGATTCACGTGAGTCGGTCGGGGCCGACCGAGACTGCGCTCGATCGGGGCGAAAGTGCGCGCCGCCTCGCCGAGCGCGCGCAGCACGGTGTCATGCGGGTCGCGGATGGTGCGGTGGAAGAGGCGCACGGTGGAACTCTTGATCGTCCACATCGACGCCATCGGCAACACTTGCTCGGGGTCGTCGGTGGACTGCAACCCGTAGCCCAACCGCCACGGCTCCTTGTCCGACGCTTCTTTCTCGGGCCACGTGAGGTCGAACAACACCCGCATCGGTTGGGCGCCCGCACCCAGCGCGTGTCGCGACCACGCCCACAACTCATCTGGCAAGTGACGCTCGGGCAAGCCCTGCGGCTCGAAGGTCGGATCCGGGCCGACGAGCGACGTCAGCCAGCGCGTCACCCAAGCCGGTGCGTCCGCAGGGAGCGGCGTCAACTCGGCTCGGGTCGCGGCATCGCGCATCACCGTGTCGGCGCACGCGTCGAGGAAGTCGCGGAGCACGTCGGCGGCTGCGGTGAACCGCGGACCGTCGGGCGCTACCTCTTCGTCGGCATCGTCCTCTTCTTCGTCTTCTTCCTGCTGTTCCTCGTATTGATCTTCTTCCTCTTCATCGATGTCCTCATCGGCATCGGCGTCGGCGTCCTCATCGGCGCCGGCGCCGTTGGCACCGTCGTCCTCCCATTCCTCATCCCACTCCTCGGCGGGCCAGGCGTGGGCGCACGGAGGCATGGCGCGCGCCAACCGCCGGAACCGGTCACGGTCCTCGTCGCGCGCCAACACGACGCCCCATGTCGCGGCCCACAGCTCCGGGTCGTCCGAGTCCTCCATCGTCGGCAAGAACCTGCCGGCCGCGAGGAGCTCGAGGGCGAACTTCGCGGCGTAGCTCCACGCCGTAATCGCGTCGCTCGGCGTCACGGCGCCGGGGGTACCGGACTCGACGCGCGACAACAGCGACAACCCCATCTGCAACGGCATCGTCTTGATCGTCACCGTGTCGGTGGACCACAGCGGATCGCCGTCCTCGGCGTCCACGGTGGGCACGACCACTTCGACGCGTCGCTTGGCCAGCTCGGGCAAGCCGGACCCGACCCAGGCGCGCAGCGCCTCTTCGGCATCGCCATCCGGACTCCAAAACGCCCACTCCCCCCTCCCGTGATGTTCGGGGTCCGGTCGGAACAGGCACCGCACCGAGCGGATGCTCGGAGGCTTCTTCTTGGTCCTTGTGGCTGCCAAGTTGAGTCTAGGAGTCAGGGTGTAGGTTGCAGAGCGTCGTCGGAGGCTGGTGGGCGTTGAACAGACCACAGGTGCGACAAGCGAGTACCGCCGGATCTATCGGTCCGACCTCAACTCCTCGCTGGCGCTACAGCTTGACGGCGACCAGAGGTCGCGCGAGGTTTCTAAGGTTCAGGAACGCCGCGAGGCGTCCCCGCCGAATCCCGCGAGGCGATCCAGCGATGGGCACAAGCGTAGCGCACCTGGGCCGGCGTGCCAACGCCCGTAAGAAGCGAACTTACACGCCAGGGACCGGATCTGCCGATCCCGCCGGGCCAGTCGAGCCTCCGTGGAGCCCGGCGAGGCCTCCGACGGGCGTCGACGGGCGTCGACGGGCGTCGACGGGCGTCGACGGGCGTGGGCGTGAACCATCCAGGATGGCCCCCACCTCACCGTGACAACCCCGGGCTACGCGAACTTCTTCTTCCGGATCTTGCTGACCACCTTCTTCGTTGCGTGCGTCTTCTTGTCGCCCACGAACACCGCCTTGATCCCGAGCTCCTTCACGGTCCTGTTCTCCGGAAGGGTCTTGGTGTTGTAGTCCGTGCCCTTCGCGTAGACGTCTGGCTTCAGCTTGCGGATCAGCTCGTCCGCGGTCTCGTCGTCGAACTTCGTGATGTAGTCCGTGAACCACAGCGCGGAGAGCAGCTCCATCCGCTCCTCGACCGGATTGATGGGGAATCCCTTCCCCTTGATGGCCTCCGCGGCCCTGTCACTGTTCAACGCCACCACGAGGAAATCCCCTCGAGACCGTGCATCTTCGAGATACCGAACGTGACCGACGTGCAGAAGATCGAAGACGCCGTTCGTGAGAACGACCGTCTTACCGCTTGCACGAACTCCTTCGAGGATCGCTGCCAGTGCCTTGAGATCGTTGACGATCTTGTCCTTGGACCTCACCTTGCGGGGTACGACTACCAAGGGTCCGCTCCTTTGTTAGTGCCTAACCTAATTCGCAGAAGCTAGCGGTGATCGGTCGCGAGCGCGAGTGTTCCGTGCCGTTCTTGTGGTCGGTTCTAGGCGTTCTTGATGCGATCGATGATCGCGCTCGTCGAACAGCCCTCCCGAAGCGGCACCAAGACGACCCGCCCACCCCGCGCCTCGACCCACTCACGACCGACCACTCCCTTGTCGCGCCAGTCCTCTCCCTTGACAAGCACTTGCGGTGAAACGGCCTCGATCAAGGCCGCCGGCGTATCTTCGTCGAACGGCACGAGGTAATCCACGGCGTGCAGCGCCGCCATGACGTCCATCCGGTCGTTCAGCGTGTTGATTGGTCGGTCGCCCTTTTTTTGCTGCCGTTTCACGCTCTCGTCCGTGTTGACGGCCACCATCAGAGCATCCCCGTACGAACGGGCACGCTGCAGGTAGTCCGTGTGACCAGGATGGAGGATGTCGAAGCAGCCGTTCGTAAAGACGAGGTCCTGCCCCTCCGAACGCAGCTTTGCCGCGACCGACACCGCCTCCTCGAGGGCCAAGACCTTGCCGCGTCCCGCCTGCCCGAGCAGCGCCAGGATCTCCTGACGGCTCACCGCGTAGGTGCCAAACCGACCGACGGTGACCCCGGCCGCGAGATTCGCCAGTCGGATGCTCTCGTGCATCCCCACCCCGCAGGCGCGGGCGAACGCCAACATCGCGACAACCGTATCGCCGGCGCCGGTCACGTCGAACACGGCCTTGGCCTCCGTGGGGATGATCCGGGCCTCGCCGTCCTCGGCCTCGTAGAAGATGCCCTCCTTGCCGAGCGTGACGGTCGCCGTCTTTACGCCAGTGATGGCCTTGAGCCGCTCGGCGACGCGGTGCAAGTCATCCTTCCCGTGGATCTCGATTCCGGTCGCCTTCTCCGCTTCCGCCTGGTTCGGCGTCATCAGATCGACGCCGCGGTAGATGCTGTAGTCCGTGCCCTTGGGATCGACGATGACCGGTCCGCCGACCGAATGGGCGGCCTCGATCGCCGCGGCCACGACAGCCGCCGTGACCATGCCCTTGCCGTAGTCACTGATCAGGACCGCGTCGTGACAAAACGGTCGCTGGCCGAGATACGCGAGAATCCTCTGTTCCGCCTCGCCCTGGAGATGGTGCCGCTTCTCCGCGTCGACGCGCAGGACCTGCGCCGTGCGACTGATGTACCGCGTCTTTCGCGTCGTCGGACGGCTCGTGTCGACCACCAGGTTCGAAACGTCGATCGACAGTTCCTGCAGCAACTCCTTGAGCCGCTCCGCGGCGACGTCCTCGCCCACGACGCCGAGAACCGTGGCCTCGGCCCCGAGCCCCTTGAGGTTGGCCGCAACGTTGCCCGCGCCACCGAGTTGATGTCGCTCCCCTTGGGCCTCGAACACGAGGACCGGCGCCTCCGGCGACACTCGATTTGCAGCGCCCTCGACGTACTGGTCGAGAATCAGGTCCCCGACGACGAGGATGCGCGAGGCGGGGAGTTCGACGACGGTGCGGGCGAGCGGATGCACTAGCGCACCTCCATGTCGAGCCCTGCCTCACAACCGAGCGCGAGCAGCGCCTGGTGCAAGATCGGCAGGATGATCTCGTGCTGACAGATGACGGACAACCCCTCGCGAGGCGGGCGCTGCACCACGTTCGTGAGAGCGCGATACTGGTGCATCATGTCGAAGTTGCACGTCGCGAAGTCCGTGCCGAGCGCGCCGCGGTTGCGGGCGATCGAGACGGCTTTCAGGAACACCTCGGGCATGATCACCGCCGAACCGATGTTGAGCCAGATGCCGCCATCGAGCTTGCCGACGGTGTCCGCGAGGAGCCAGAAATCGCGCTGCGTCGCGTTGCCGAGCGCCGCGCCGTCGAGCGCAGGGTCCATGTGGACGATGTCGCAACCGAACGCCACGTGGACCGTCGCAGGGATGCCGAGCCGCCGCGCCTCCCCCCACACGGAGAGAGATGCATGGGGCAGTCCTTCGTCGAGGATGGTCTGCCCGAGCGCCGCGCCGTAGCCGATCTGCTCCCGCTCGGCGCGGGCCGCGGCGCCGTTGAGCGCGGCGAACGTCTCCTTCCAGAATCCGAAGGACCCGTCCGGTAACCCCGCGGCCACGTCCTCGGATGTCTCACCCTGATAGGCGATCTCCCAGTCGTGGATGACACCGGCACCGTTCGTCGACACATGTGTCACGAATCCGCGGCGCATCAGATCGATGAGAAGCGGCGACAAGCCGCACTTGAGGAGGTGGGCGCCGAGGCTGATCCCGACCTGTTTGTCAGACTTGCGCGCGGCGACGACGAGCTCGACGACCCGCTTCAAGTTGGTCCCGCCGTAGATGTCCGGCAGGCTGCGAAACCAATCCCCGAAGCCCTCGACCGGCGGTAGAACCTGCGCGAAGTCGTCGTGTTTCACCAGATTGTCTCGCTCGGAGAGCGGGCGGACCTTGATCTCGTCGGGCGACGGTTTCATGCGCAGGATTATGGGTGTTTGGTTTCGCGAAACGACAAGAATGTCGACGGCTCAGGCTCCTCGCCGAGGAACCGAAGATCCAACTCCAGCACGAGCCGCGACGCAGAGCAGTCCACGAGCTTAACGTCGTCCTTCTCCGTCGTGACGAGGGTCGCGTCAAGGCGGTCGACGAGGCCTTCCATCCCTGACAACTCTTCGCTCGTGTGCAGGTGGTGATCGCGACGACGGACGTGATGGACCACCTCGGCGCCCAGCCCCTCGACCGTCTCCACGAAGCTCTCGGGGCGGGCGATCCCCGACAGCAACACAACCCGCTTGTCGCGCAACGCTTCGAGAGGGATCTCGGCCCCGGATGGCATCTCGCGGAGGCGCACCGGCACGTGATCCGAGGCGAACGCGGGAACGTCCGCGCCAGCGCAGGCCGCGAGCTTTTCGCGCCTCTCTTCGACGGCCTCGATGGCGATCCCACCGGCCCGCGTCAGGATCAACGCGTCCGCGCGCCGCAGCGCCTTCGGGTATTCGCGCAGGTAGCCGACGGGCAGCAGCCCGCCAGCAAACGGACGCACCGTGTCCAGACACACCAGGTCCCAGTCCCGGTGCAACCTCCGGTGCTGGAACCCGTCGTCGACGATGATGACGTCGACGCCGTTCTCGGCGATGAGTCGCCGCGCGCCGCGCACCCGATCCGGATCCTGCACCTGGGCCAGGCCGGGAAACCGCCGCGCGAGCAGCTTGCCCTCATCGTTGAGTTTTTCTCCCCGCGCCCTGCCGTAGCCGCGGGCCAGCACGCCCGGTCGCTTCCCGACTCCGATCGCTCGCTCCACGAGCCAGGCGACGAGAGGCGTCTTGCCGGTTCCGCCCGCGGCGATGTTGCCGACGGAAACAACCGGGACGCCGACGCGGTGCACCTTTCGGATACCGGCATGAAACAGGTAGTTGCGGAGCGTGATCGCGATCCCGTAGACCATGGACAGGGGCCAGAGCCCCTTGCGAAGCAACTGCAGGTCTTCGTTCACGCGTCCGCGCGCACGGCGTCGAGTTCCGCGGAGGTCGAGACCGCGACTGATTCGATCCCCTCGGTTTCGATGCCGCGTGCGATGTTGGCCGCCATTCGGCTCAGCGTCGGCTTCGGACCGAATTCGACGAACCGCGTCACGCCGGCGTCCTGGATCATCCGTTCGATGCTCGTCTGCCACAGCACGGATCCAGCGAACTGTCGCCGCAGAGCATCGCGAGCCGCATCGGCCGTCGTGACCGGCGCCGCATCCACGTTGCAGTAGATCGGGAACGCGGGATCCTGCATCTCGACACCGTCGAGCACTTCGGCGTACTGGACCGCCGCGTCGCGCAGCATGGAAGAGTGAAAAGGCACGGACACGGACAGCCGCATCGCCCTCTTGCCCAGGATCTCGACGGCCTGGTCCATGGCCGCGGTCTCGCCGGAGAGCACGATCTGCCCGGGGGCGTTGATGTTGGCGATCTCACAGACCCCCGCGTCGATCTTGGCGATGAACTCCTCCGCTTCCGCGACGCTCATCTTGCGCAGCACGACCATGCCACCCGTCCCGACGGGGACCGCATCCTGCATGAACTGGGCTCGCTGTCGAACAAGGCGCAACGCGTCCCCGAACTGAAACGTCCCCGCAGCGGTCAGCGCCGTGTACTCCCCGAGGGAGTGACCGGCAGCCAGCTCCGGAGTCTGCCCGAGCGCGCGGAACGCGGCGGTGGACACGGCGAGGGTCGCAGGCTGGGTGTTCGTGGTGAGTCCCAGTTGCTCATCCGGGCCCTCAAAGCACAACGTAGAGAGCGATTCGCCGAGCGCGGCGTCAGCCTCGGCGAACACTTCCCTGGCTACGTCGTGGTGCTCGGCCAGGTCCTTGCCCATGCCGGCGAACTGCGAGCCCTGGCCAGTGAAAAGGAAAGCTGTCTTCATGCCGCCGGAGTCTCGGCGGGGGTCTCGGCCCGCGCAAGCACGAGCCGGATTCCTGGCCGGCGAACCACCCTATTTTGGCGGCTTGCCCCCGGTCCCTGGGGGTGTCGACTCCTGCGTCTCCGCGGACCTTGCGGTCTTCTTCTTCTTCTTCTCCGCGGTCTCCTTGTAGGCGATGATCTTTTCGTGCGCCGTGGCCGCGATCTTCCAGGACTCGAAGATCTTTTCGAACCGTCGCTCCTTCTCGTTCGGATAGACGCCCACGGTGATGCGACGTAGCTTCAGTCGTGCGATCTTCTCCGCTCCCCAGCCCTCGATCGGCGGGAACTCCTGCAGCAGCTTCAACTGAGCGACCTTGAGATCCGGCGGCGCCTTGAGATCCGGCGGCGCATCGCGGTCGTCGATCTTGCCGACTTCCCCTTTCTCCTCCAGTTTGATCTTCGCCGCGATTCGCTGTCGCCTCGCTTCCTGCATTCGACGGTAGTTCTCCTGAGTGTCGGACAGTTCCTGCGCGAGTTTCATCTCGAGCGCCTTCACCTGGGCGTCACTCAGCTTGGTTCCGATCGAGTAGTGCTCGATCTGCTCGTATCGCAAAAACACGTACGAAGTGGTTCCGACGGAATACCAGATGCGCATCCCTGCCCGCTTGTCATCGATGTTGACCGCGGACACGAAGTCGATGCCGTCGTGCAGTTCGACGAACCTACCGTTCTTGACGACCCCCTTCAGCCGGTTGCCGTTCTTGAGCTTCACTCTCACGTACACGTTGAGCTTGCGGATCTTGCCGTCCCGCATGGCCTTGCGCATGGCCTCGACCTTCTTCCTGATCTTCTCCTTCGCAGCCTCGCTCTTGTCCTGCGTGGGTGCGGCAGCGGCGACGAGACAACAGATGGCGATCGTGAGCAGTGATTTCATGATTCTCTCTCTCCTTTCGTTATCGGCCTCGCGCGCGTCCGACTCCGACAAATTCAAAGATCTTCCCGCCACGGACACCACGGTGTCATGGCCCCGTCGCTGCCGGGGCGACCAGAATTAGTACACCTGCAGGCTCTCGGTGATCGCGCGGAACCACACTTGCCTGGCGCGGAAGCGTGATTCCGCTTCGGCGCGGCTCGAGCCCGTCACCACGCACTGGAGGAGCAGGTGCCGATGCGCCAGGGTCAGCCGAGTCCATCTCTCCCGCGTCCACAGACCATCGCGAGTCCGGAACAACCAGTGTTCGTTGGTGCCCTCGATCTTCGCCCCACCGGACGTTGCCACAGGAGTCACCTCCGACCCCGAGGCGGGTATCCCCCTTCGCCACAACTCGGTGCCAGCGGTCAGCTGCATGCGGATCGCGTCGGTATCTCCCGAGCCATCGACACAACCGGTCAGCGTGACCCAGTGATCCGCCAGACTCAGCTTCGTCCTTGACGGTCGCAGCTCGAGTTGCAGTTCCGTCACGCCTCCGACGAGCTTGGTCATTCTCGTGTTCTGAGCCGGGGCAAAATCGACGCGCAACCGGGCCTGCTTGTATCGCCCATTCTCGATCACCCCGAGGTCCGGGCGCGACGACGGCATCATCCGGACGACGCGCATTCCCTCAGCGGTGCGACGCAACATGATCCGCATCCGCCAGTCCGCGACCACCCTCTCCTCGCGAATCCCACCAGCGTGGTGCCAGTGCAGTCGGACCTCGACCGTCACCACATCGCCGACGGCAGTGACGTCGAGGACCGTCGCGTCGGAATAGGACGGCAGCGCTCGCGCCTTGCGGAGAATCTCCGCCCGCCCCCATCCCTGCGGAGCGAAACGGCAGTCCTCCGCGAGCAATCCCCCGAGCGCCTCGGCATCACCCGCCGCGAGGGCTGCGAACAGATCGGCGACGACTCGCGACGTCGATGCGATCGCCGGCCAGCGGTCCGTCATGGCACCATCGCAGCGGAAGCGGACGACAGCGTGTTCGACTGGGTCCGCGACACCGATCTCGACCGACCGATGCCAGATCAGCACAGGCGCCTCGTTCAGGTAGTACTGTTCGGCTGGCTCAGGCCAGACTTCGTCGACGAAACTACCTGCCGGCAACTCGACGCGATGGGTCGACACCCTCTTCCGGTTCGCCAGGGGCACCGTCAAGTTGTGTGAGTCTCGCGACGCGAACAAGCCGGTGATCGGTTCGAGGCGTCGGTGCACAGTGAGACGGACGGGTCCAGGCCGGTCCGCGATCTCCAACCGATGACCGCGACCGTCGCCGTTCGGTTTGAGTTCGAGACGGTTGCCCGACGTGTCCTTCGCCAGGCCCGAGGTCTGGCGAAAGCCCTCGAATATCGGGAAATCGAGGCGCCGCACACCCCGACCGATCTGGAAGTTCTGCACCAGCTGCACGCGACCGTCCTTGCCGATCGTCCACGTGTTGACGACGAACTCTTGCTTGCCGGCAGCCAGCGTGGACAGACGGGCCTCGACCCGACCATTCGCCTTGCCGTCATCATCGGCCGGCACGAATCTGG
>CAYYAQ010000182.1:0-10494 GCA_964469555.1 uncultured candidatus Brocadiaceae bacterium
GGTCTCGGGATCGATGCCCCACACCTCGCCACCCAATCCCACGACGAGGACTCGGGCGTCCTTCACACCGGCGATCACCGGCGACGACGCGCAACCCTCGAGGTTGGGCGACTCGTACTTCCACCGCAGCTCGCCGGTCTTCTGGTCGAATGCGCGAATCGAATTGCTCTCCTCGGAGGCATTGACCAGGACGAGGCCGTCGCAGAGAACCGGGCTCGACGCCGCGCCCCAGCGGAGCTTCAGGGCCTTGCCTTCGCGGATGACCTGATTCGTCGGCGTCGCGTCCCCTGGCGGCATGGTCCCGGTCGAGCGCTGCCACAGGGTCTTGCCGTCGAGGTCGAATGCGACCACGCCTGCCGTGCCGAAGTACGCGAAGATCCGCTTGCCGTTCGTCGCCGGAGTGGGCGTGGCGAAGCCGTGGTGGACCAACTGCATCCGCGGCGCCTCTTTCTCGCGCTCCCCGGGAATCGTCGTGTTCGCGATCAGCTTCCCCGTGTTTCGGTCGACGATGGTCAGGTGAAGAGCCAGCCTCTTCGGCGCTCCACCGTCGTCAAGGTAGTGGCCGTAGCCCGTGTAGCAAGTGACGTAGATCCGGTCGCCGACGACGATGGGACTCGACGCCCCGGGTCCGGGTAGCTCGAGCTTCCACGCGAGGTTCTTCTCGTCACCCCACTCGGTCGGCGGGTTGCCCGCAAGGGCCACCCCGTTGTGATTCGGCCCACGAAACCCAGGCCACTGGGATTCCTGGGCCGCGAGGGCCGGAACCGCAGCGCACAGAGTGAGCGCACCGGCGGCGAGGAGAAGGGGGTTCATGCGAACCGTCTGCTACTCGACTTCCTTCACCAGCAACTCGATGTCTTTGAAGTGGACTTCGACGTTCTGGCCACCGTGAAGTTGCAGAGCGATGAGACCTGCCTTACGACCCGGGTCGTTTTTCAACTCAGCGGACTTCTTGTCGTTCACGTGGACGACGATGCGACTGCCGTGCGCGCTGACAGTCATCTGGTTCCACTTGCCAGGCTTGAAGAACTTCTTGATCGCGTTGGGCTTTGGCTTGATGACCCACCCCCGACCGCTCGTCTCGTAGAGCCCGCCGATGTCCTTCGTCGCGTCGATCTCTGCCTGAAAACCAGCGATGCCGATGTTGCCCTTCTTCTTCTCGGTGCGGAAGTAGAGGCCGCTGTTCCCGGCGATGGCCTTGAACTTCAGACGGATCGTGAAGTCGTCCTTGGGCGTGTCGAGGAACAGGTGCCCGTGCGCACGTTCGCTCCTCACGTTCGACGCCACGAGCGCGCCGTCGGCCACCTTCCAGTTGCCGCCACCTACTGGCGTCCACCCGGCGAGGCTCTTGCCGTCGAAGATGCGCTTCCACACGTGGCGACCGAGGTCCTTGATGCGGAGGTTTCGCCACCGAATATCCATCGGTGTCTTGTTTCTGCCAACGCCGTGTACTTGCAGGCCGATGAATCCGCTCAGGGTCATCGAGTCGACGAGGTCCGCGGCGGCGACGCCGTTGATCCACGTCTTGAGCGAGTCACCGGCGGCGACGACGCGGATCTTGTTCCACTTCTCGGGCTTGAAGGCCTTCCGCGCCGGCTCGTTCTGTTGGAGGTTGTTCAGCCATCCGCGGCGTGACTCGTCATAGATGCCGGCGGTCCACATGCGGTTGCGTTTTACGTCTGGGTCGATCTCGACCTGGTAGCCGTGGACGCGTCCCTTCCTGAAGTTCTTCAGGCTGTGGCTGCGAATCTGCACGCCCGAGTTCAACTTGCCGTGGACGAGGAATTCGTATTCCAACACGAAGTCGCCGTAGTGCTTCTTCGTGCAGAGAAAGGAATTCGGCGTCGACGGGACGCATGTGCCGACGATCGTTCCGTCCTCGGCTTGGTACTTCGCCTTGCCGCCCTTCTGCTCGAAACCATCGAGTGATTTGCCGTCGAACAGCGCCACGAATCCTGGTTCGGTCTTCGTCGTCTGGCAAGGCAGGACGACCGCGAGGGTCACGGACGCGAACATCGCGAGAACTTGGTAGGGGATCTTCATTCGGATGTGGGGGCGTGGAATGGGGAGGCGAGGGGCGCGCAGGATAATACGTCCAACCCGATCAAAGAGTAGCGGACGACTACGACTGCCCGTCGCGTAGAGGTATCTCCGGCCTCCGCAGGATAGTCGGTCGCCACGACCGACCAGACGATCAGGACCGGAGCGAGCTGGCTACTTCTGTCCGCTCTTCTTGGACTTCTTCTCGCCGAGGTGCGCGACGAGCGCGGCGGTCAGCTTGTGCTTGCCCCAACGCAGCGTGAACGTGCACTTGGTCGGGTCCTTCTTTCCGGCGGCGGCGGTGATCAGGAGACTCTCCTGCGATTCCTCGACCTTCTCGTGTTTGAGGGGGGCGTTGATCTTGGCCTTCACGCTCGAAGTCATCCACGGGGGAACCATCTTGCCGCGCAGCGCTTTGGCCTCCATGACCATGAGGGAGTACTGGTCCTTGGTCTTGTTCAGGCCGAGGTACCAGTTCCCGGCGGTGATCTTCACGCCGCCGAGGGTCAGCGGCACGCTGGTGTCCAGACGGGCCCAGCCGTCCTTGCCCAGTCGCATGCTGCCGGTCGCCTTCTCGTGAGCGCCCTGCCAGACTGGTGATCCGTAGCTGAACTCGAAGCTGCCGGCGAGCTTGTTCTCGGCCCGATTGTAGAAGAAGACCGTGCTGGTCTTGCGCTCGCCGTTGCCGCCGAAGGTGACGATCTGGGCCGAGGTTGCGGGGGTGAGAGCGCAGGCAGCGACCAAGCCGGCGGCGAAGCTAAGAGGTTTGCGGAACATGGATTCTCCTGGATGAGGGGGTGTGTGGTTGTGGATGAACCGGCGCACAGCGCGGGCCGGTCGGACCGGGCCATACGGGACTCTGCTTCCGCATGACGGTCCGATTCGGAGTTTCCTGATTGCGGCTAATTCTGGATTGTCAGTGTCAGGCCTGCCGACGCGAAGAGCGGTACCCTACCCCCGTTCTGGTTGAAGAAATACTGGCAGTGCAGCACGGCGCCCGCCGGGGTGTTCGCGGGGATGGAGGTGGGAATGTAGATCAGGCCGCTGGAGTTGCCGATCAGCGGACGCAGTGCTTGGCGAACACTCCCTGGGCGGCGGTCGCGGTGTCCGTTTTCTGCGCCAGGGCGAGCGACGAGAGAGCGACCGTGGCGAGCGCGGTTCGTACGAGTTTGGCGGGCGCTTCTGAGCGATCCGTCACAACGGAAGAGAGTGTCGAGCAACGCATCGTGTTCTTCAACCCGGGTCGTGGCGTGGCGTGGTTGTGCGATTCCGGCGATCCGGTATCCTGGGTTCCCCTGCCTCGTTGTCGATTTTCGGACCTTCTATCCCACGGAATACCCAGATGCGTTACCTACCGGTCGTCGTGATTGCAGTTTCCGCCTGCGCCGCAGCGCAGACGACGTACTCGACTTCTCCCGCCGGAATGCTGGCGCGCGAAGGCGCGTCGTTCTTCGCGATGGTCAACGGGACCCGCTACCAGGTGGTCGACCAGACGCAGGCCAACCGCAAGATCAAGATGATCCAGTCCCTGACCTTCCGCCGGAACGGCAACACGCTTGTCCGATCGTCCGGTGGCTCCGTCCACATCGGGCTGAAGGTGGGTCTTGGCGTACCCATCGCACGCATCTTCGGTGACCCGAGCAAGAACTGGTTGGTGGCGCCGACGACCGTTCACAACACGCGGACCAGCTTTCCGAATTGGGCCCTCCTGCCGCGAATTCCGCCGGCTCCGTTCGACTTCGAGATCCCTTTCGCTTCGAATTACCTCTACGCGGGCGGCCTGCCCCTGGCGTGGGAGATGACGTGGACCGGCCACATGACACCGAACAGTCGCTTGGCGGCCCAGCACTTCGATAGTGCGATGCGCAAGAACGTCCTGGTCGATTCCGGGACCCACGTGGGCACGGGGTGCGGGAGTTTCGACACGCAGTCGAAGTTCCTGACGGCCGGCCCCGCGGGGAAGAGTCTCGGGATGCAGGTGAGCATCTCCGGCGTGGGCGGTCCCGCCGGTTCACCAGTGCTCTGGTCGATCGATCTGAAGGATTCGAACCTGACGATCCCCGGATGGTGCGCGAAGGTCCACGTGCTCCCGACCGTCCTGATTCCACTCGGCACGGTCGGTCGAGGAGGGATGACCGCGGTCCACGGCTTCGCCTTCCCCTACAACAAGGCGATCGAGGGCGCGTCGGTGTTCTCGCAGCTCGTGTCTTCGAACTCGGGCAACGTCGTGCTCGCGCGCGCGAACAAGAACACGATCCCGGCTTCGAACACGAACAACGAGGCCTTCGAATCGGCGCAGATCTGGCACCCCCTGACAACTACGACCGCGGGGATCGTGACGTACGGCGGCTCGATCGTGGCGAGACTGAAGTACTGACCGTGGAGCGCTAGTCGCTGCTCGCGTCTGCCAGGCGGCGTTGCCGGAACCGCAGCGCCCGACGGTGGTGCACCAGGGGGGGCGAACTACTTCCGGCGTCGCGACCGTTCGGTTTCCTCGCGGGCGCGCTTGATCCTCGCCTGCAACTCTTCGATCCGGATCCTCAGCTTGTGCATCGCCTCCTCGCGTTTGTTCCCACGCTGGCGATCGCGTTCACCTTGTTCGTGTTCCTTGTGAGCGCGGCGCCTCTTCCCGAGTTCGCGCGCGATGTTCAGGAGATGCTGGGCCTCTTCCTTGTGCCCGATCTCGCGCAGTGCGTGGATGCCCGCTTCGAGGCCATTCATGACCTTCGAATGGTCATGATCGCTCCGGTGGTCACGGTGCTCGTCGTGGCGACCGTCCTCCTCGTGGCGACCGTCCTCCTCGTGGCGACCGTCCTCCTCGTGTGCGCGCTCTGCTTCGTGTTGGTGCCGTTCGTGCTCGGCGTGCTCGAGCTCGTTTGCGAGCGCGTGTGCCTTCTCGCTGAGCTGGTGGGCCCTGTCGTGCTGATCGCGGGCATGGAGTTGCTCGGCGTCGGCGTGCAGCTTGTGGATTCTGGCGCGCGCCATGTGCACTTCATTCTCATGACTGTGAACGCGGGAAGGTGATTCGCACGCGGGCATCAGGATGCTGACGGTCGCGAAGGCGAAGAGAGTGGTCCGAAGGGTCATGGGGGTTGTTCCGTTGGTCTTTGTGGTGAATCCGGTGGCCATCATACGCCGCGAACCTCGGGAGGTAGTCCGAGTACATTACATAATGGGGTTCTTCGGACGTACGGATGGGATCCCTTGATCACCGCAATGGCCAGCGTGAGGAGCGCAGGTTCGTGATACCGCGTCGGGATCGTGTCAGGCCGGAGGACAGCCCGCGATCCAATCCCAGTTCACTTCCTGTGCTGCAGTTCTGATCGATCGGACTCGCGTCGCGTGGCGGCCATCACCTTCGCGAATCGCCGACCGAACTCGCGCAAGGAACGCGCATCGAAGTGCGCCGCGTCGCCTTTCTTGTTCGAGAGACCCTCCGAGGAGACGAAACCGACGCCCGCCTTCTTCGCCTCGTTGGACAGCGTCGCGTTGAGTTCCGCGGTGTCCTCGCGCCACCTCCCGAGTTCTCCCGCGACGAAGGGTACGTTCGGTGCGCGAAGGTCGCGCCGCAGATCGGCGATCAGCCTCTGGAATCGCTGGCGGTACTCCGGGGTCGGCATCTTGCCCGCGTCCGACTCGCCCTGGTGCCACAGGATGCCGCGGAGCGTGCCGTCTCGCATCGCGAGGCTCGCGCGGCGGATGGTGTCGTCGTACGGATGCGTCTTCGTCCCGCGGTGAAACCCACCGCGCACCCAGAGCTTGATGCTGCTCCCGCCGATGGCGCACGGCACGAGCCCGATGCGCGTCTGCGGATTCTCTGTGGCCATCACCTTGCCGAACGTCAACCCTAGACCGACGCCCGCGACTCTCTTGTCGAAGTGGATCGGGTCCCTCGCAGGCTGCCACTTCCCGTTCTTCGCGAGGGTGAGCACGCGTGGGTGGACCGCGCGGTCCTCGGCGGCGGGCTTGCCCCGACCGGCCATGTTCGATTGGCCGATCAGGAGGTAGACGTCGATCCTCTTCGCGTCTGGTTTCGGTGGCGTCAGCAGCCCGCGGTCCTTCAGCCAATCTGCGAGCCGGTGATGCCACCGCGATACGGGGAGTCCGCGCGGCAGGATGCCATAGCCGTGACCGCCGCGTTCGTACACATGGACCTCCGCGGGCACCGAGTGTCTGTGCAGCGCCTGGTAGAACGCGAGGGCGTTCTCGACCTTCACCCAGTCGTCGCTCGTCGACACCAGGAATGTCGGTGGCGTCAGGTAGTCCACGCGGTTCTCGTTCGAGAAGTCGCGCACGAGCTCTTTCGAAGGCCTCGGGCCGAGCAGGTTCCGCGCGGAGCCGCCGTGACCGATCTCCTTCGTAAACGAGATCACGGGGTACACGAGGACGAGGAAATCGGGCCGCTGGCCGAGGCCCTTGAAGTGCGTGCCCGCGGTGGATGCGAGGTGGCCGCCGGCGGAGAAACCCATGATCCCGATTCGACGTCTCGCGATGCGCCACTCGCCGGCCCGTTCCCGCGCGATCTCGATGGCGCGGAAGGCGTCCGCCGACGGCGCGGAGCTTCCGTAGACGTGGCCCTTGGGTCGCGGCAGCCGGTACTTCAGCACGAGCCCGGCGACGCCGATCGTGTTCAGCCAACGGGCGATGTCGTGGCCTTCCTTGTCGAGCGCCAACCCGCCGTAGCCACCGCCCGGGCAGATGACGATGGCCGCCCCCGTGTTCTTGGACTTCGAAGGAAGGTATGCGGTCAGCGTCGGCACATGCACGCCGCGCACGGACCGGTTGGGCTGCGTCGCGGAGCCGCGGTTCGACACCACTTCCGCCGGCGCGTTGGCGGGGGCACCCGGGGTTCCGTCCGGCCAGAGGAGGACTTCGGTCTGTGCCAGCGCCGAGGAAGCGAGCAGGCCCACGCAGGCGAATCGGAATTGCATGCGCGGATGGTAGCCGAACAGGGAGGGTCAGCGGCGCCCTCCCGTTTCCGGAGGGTCACAGAGTCAGCGTGGCACCGCTCGTCATCGCCAGGCCGATTCCACCCGCCGCAGGATCCACGACACCCCACTGAAAGTGGACCTTCGTGCCGCGCAGATTCGTCGCGCCCGGGATCCCGAGCCGAAGCGTGCTCTTACCGAAGATCATCAGCGTGGGAAGCACGATGTCCAGGGACACCAAGAGGCTGCAGCCACCGCCCAACGCGTAGGGCAGCGGGACCGGTCCCCACGTCGAATTGGACGCGCCGACGGCCAGGAATGACCGATTCGACTTCGGCGCGGCATTCGAGAGCTCCAGAGCGAACGTCGTCGATCCGTGCTTCAAGCTCCCGGAGTAGCCGAGAACCGGGATCTTGTTGGCCGTGCCCGCGCACCCTTTGCCGAACAGATCGAAGTCGGCGAAGCTCTCGTAGGCGCCGATGGTCGTGGGCTTGAACCGAACGGTCCCCTCGAAGTCATCCGTGATCCAGACCTGCGTGTTGATCGCCCTGCCGCCGGCGACCGAACCAGCGCGGGGTCGCAAGTCGTACGGCGTGGTCTTGATGTTCCTGAACCCGGGGTCGGCCTGAATCCCCACCGGGTCTTGTTTCGTTCCGATCTGCCACGGCGTCAGGCTACCGTACGTGATCGGGGACTGGTTGGTCCGTGGGTAACGGACGAGGTAGCCGTTCGGTATCCAGTAGATGTTCCGGTTGAAGAAGTGGATGTAGGGCAGGTGGGGCGTGATGCTCAACAGGGCGTACTTCCCCTCGGAGTAGAAGATGTTGTTCCGGATGTCGTTCCACACCCCGAGCCGACCGTTGATTTCGAGAACCTCAGCGCCCCACCCATTCGTCGCGAAGATCACGAACGTGTTGTGGTCGATCTGCGTCTCCTGGACGCCGTTGAAATCCAGAATCGGTTCGGAACCTCGTGGTGCCCCCCAGAACAAGTTGTTGTAGATCTTCGTCCGGGTTCGCTTCGAGACGTAGTGGTACATCTTGATCGCGGTTCGGCACTCCGCCATCCGGAATTCGTTGTGGTGCAGGACCAGGTAGTCGCAGTTCTGGATGTCGATGTGTCGGCCCCGTGCCGTCGTTGTCGAGAACAGGTAGGCGAACAAGCAGTGGTGGACCTCCACGTTGACGCAGTCCTGAATCCACAGATAGGCGCCGTCGAAGTGGCAGTTGCGGATCTCTATCTGAGCGACGTTGTTGTAGAGTCGGAGTCCTGCGTTGTTGGAGTATTGGGCGGATCCCTGGAACCGGAAGCCGTCGAACGTGATGTACTTCACCGGCAGGGCGTAGCCGCCCAGAGTGGGAGTCATGGTGTAGGGGATCGTCGCGCCATGCTTCGTCTTGCTTCGAAACGTCACCCGGTTCGTGGCCGAGGCGCCCGGCACCGGGGTCGTTGTCCAGCGGTCGGTGCCCGGGTATGCGCCGCTCGCGACTTCGATCGTCACGGCGCCGTTCACGCCGGAGCGGCTCAGGTTGTAGGTCCCTCGATGAACGACTTGAAGTTCCGGCTGCCGGATCCCGTACTGTCGAGGGTGTACAGCCCGGACATGGCCTGGGCGGCGATGGGGCCCGTGCAAAGCACGGTGAGAGTCAGGGCGATCGGGTAGGCTCGGGCCATGATTTCCTCATCTGGTACAGATGGGCGTGCCGAGCGTGATAGCCGAGGTGCCGAGGGCCGGGGCGGTTTCACGTAAGGGTCTGGACATCGGCGAATCTCAGCACGAGTCCAATGGTCCGAACACGCGAGGACAATTCAGAATCCCACGGTCCGAGCCCTCCTCCTCCTGTCCTGCTGCGGCGTTAGCGCCCCCTTGATGCCGCAAGATACGGCGCGGGATGTGGATTTCCGTGGTGGTGAGATCGAATGAGTTCGATCCAACTGTTCAACTGGTGCGCATCGTGGATGGCGACGTCGAGGACGTCGCCGTGCACTGCCGCAGGATGGTGTTTACACGATTGGGGTAGGCGCGTGCGGTGCGGGGAGCTACCAGTCGCGCGTCATCGCAAACTGAGAGGCGAACGCCGTCGACGTTCGCTTCGGGCTGGCGGCGACAAGACCGTGACAGCCCGGGGATAGATTGGCGATCGCGTTTGGTCCGGGCGGCAGAGCCGCTAGCATTCGCCGCTCGCGGTATGGCCAAGCGCAGCAGTCCAGAGCAGATCGTTGTGCGGGGCGCCAGGGAACACAACCTCAAGGGTGTCGACCTCAGCTTCCCGCGCGATGCCCTCGTCACCTTTACCGGCGTGTCCGGTTCAGGGAAGAGCAGCCTCGCGTACCACACGATCTATCAGGAGGGGCAGCGCCGTTTCCTCGAGAGCTTGTCGTCCTACGCGCGGCAGTTCCTGGGAAAGATGGAGAAGCCGAAGGTCGACCACATCGAGGGTCTGTCCCCGACGGTGTCGATCGACCAGAAGTCTGCCGGTCACAGTCCGCGGTCGACAGTCGGCACGCTGACCGAGATCCTCGACTACCTGCGGTTGTTCATGGCCCGGCTCGGCACGCCGACGTGTCCCCAGTGCGGCGCGGTCATCGAGACGTGGTCCGTCGACCAGATCGTCGAATCGATTCTCGATCGCCACGACGGCAGCGCGCTCCTGGTGATGGCGCCCGTGGTGCGCGAGCGCAAAGGCGAGTACCGCAAGGAGCTCGCGGACTTCCGGCAGAAGGGCTTCGTTCGCGCACGCATCGACGGCGAGGTGCGGCGCCTCGACGAGGACATCAAGCTCCACCGCTACAAGTACCACACGATAGAACTGATTCTCGACCGGCTGCGCATCAGCGCCGACGTCGCGTCCCGGGTCGCCGAGGCCGTCGAGCAGGCCCTGTCGTTGTCTGGCGGCCTCGTCGCAGTGGCCACCAAGGAAGGCGAGGACTACGAGCTGTTCTCTACCAGCCGAGCCTGCCCGGAAGGTCACGGCGCCGTGCCGGAGATGGAGCCGAGGTTGTTCTCGTTCAACAGCCCCGTCGGTGCATGTCAGAAGTGCGATGGACTGGGTGAGGTGCACAGTTTCAGCGAACAACTCCTCGTGCGGGATCCGTCGATGTCACTTCGCGAGGGCGCGGTCGCGGCGTTCACGGCGAAGGGCAAGCTCGCGTACGGTCGCATAACCATGGTCCACATGGGAGCGATCGCCGCGGACCACGGGTTCGATGTCGACACCCCGTGGAAGGCGTTGACCGCCACGCAGCAGAAGGTCGTCATGCGCGGCTCCGGGAAGAAGAAATACAAGATCGACTGGAAGCGAAAGGGAACGAACTACAGCGCTTCCGGCGTCGAGACGATGGCCTGGCCGGGCGTCGTGCCGCACCTGAAGAAGGTCTACCGCAACGCGACCGCTCGCCATCTCGATCGGTTCCGCGCCGCGACGGTTTGCGACGGATGTGACGGAACCCGGCTCAATCCCGTCGCGAACGCCGTGACGTTCGACGGTCGCAGCCTGCCAGACTGGGTGCGTTGGTCCGTCGCAGA
>CAYYAQ010000183.1:0-10406 GCA_964469555.1 uncultured candidatus Brocadiaceae bacterium
GTTCCGGAAGGGCCGATCGACCGCCGATGCGGAGATCCCTATCCTCCACGAGGACGATTCGACGATCGTCGCGCTGAAGCCGTCGGGCCTGTCCGCGGGCGCAGACCGTTCGGGACAGATCCCAGGCCTGATCGATCGGTTGGCCGCGGAGCGCTCCGGGAGCGAGCTACGGCTCGTGAACCGACCCGATCAGGACGCTTCGGGATGCGTGCTTCTCGCGAAAGACCTCCCCTCCGCCAAGCGTCTGGAACAGTGCCTCGCCGCGGGTGAGATCGAGCTCGATTGCCTGGCCCTCGTCCACGGCGCCGTGCGGTGGAAGGAGCGACAGGTCGACCAGCACCTCGGGCCGGACCCACAGCGCCCGGGCCGCATCTGCACCGTGAAACCGGGCAGCAAGGGCGCGCGAGAGGCCTCGACTCAGTTGGCCCTCGACGAGGCTTTTCGCCAGCACAGCCTTGTCAGCGCACGGCCCATGACGTCGCGGAATCACCAGATTCGGGTGCACCTGGGCTTCCTCGGCCACCCGATCGTCGCTGATCCCGAGTACGGCCTCCGCGATCGGCTGCTGCTCTCCGAGATCAAGAAGAACTACAAGGCCCGTGCTGGTGTGGTAGAACGCCCGCTGCTCTCCCGCATGTTTCTGCACATTTCGCGGGTGAGCTTCCCCGATTCCACGGGCGTCCGGCGAGAGGTCACGGCACCCCTGGCGAAGGACCTCGAGGTTGTCGTGGCGAAGCTGCGCAGCTTCGCACGCAAGGACTCTCACTGAATCCACCAATTCACCTGCGTTCTCATCCGACGATGTGAGCGCCCAATCACGAAGCCCCATGTCTCTCAAGCAGTCCCCCCGCGATTTCCAGGTCCGCGAACTCCTCGAGTTCGAGGAAGATCCGACGGGGGAGTTCTACGTCCACCTGCTCAAGAAGGAGAAGGTTGATACCCAGGAAGCCCTCAGCCTGATTTGCCGCAAGTCGCACGTGGACCGGGTCGATCTGGCTTTCGCCGGGTTGAAGGACCGGCAGGGACAGACCGAGCAGTTCATCAGCGTGCGCGGTCGCCGCGTGGAGTTCAAGGAACCCGGCGTCCAGTTGATCTTCAAGGGCCGCAGCGCGCGAGCCATCCACAGCAAGCAGAGTCGCGGGAATCGCTTTCGGATCGTGTTGCGCGGACTCGATCGTCCGACCGCGGAGGCGATCCGCGACGCGTTGCCGGGTTTCATGAAGACCGGCTACGTGAACTACTTCGACGACCAGCGATTCGGGTGCCTGCGCCACGGCCAGGGTTTCCCGATGCGCGATGTGCTCGCCGGTCGGTACGAGAAGGCCCTGTCGCGGTTGATCGCCCGACCCTCGCCGGTCGCCCTCGGCGGCGACACGAAACTCAAGCGGCTGATCATGCAGCACTGGGGCGATTGGGAAGTGTGCGCTCGCATTGCCCGTGGCCCGATCTTCAAGCCGGTGCTCGAGCACTTGAAGAGGCGCCCGCAGGACTTCAAGGGCGCGATCCAGAAACTGAACACGCGCACGCGCCTGATCCAGTCGTACGCCTATCAGTCGTATCTCTGGAACCGCGCGGTCTGCAGTCTCCTGGACGAGATGCTGCCGGCGCGCGACAAGATCCGCATCGAGAGTCTGATGGGCGACCTTGTCAGCTTCATTCCAACAACGAAAGATCTGGCATCGAAGTTCAACGAGCTGGAAACACCGCTGTACGCGCCCGACGGAACGGGTGGCGACCCACGATATCGGGCCGAGGTCGAGCGCTGGCTGAACAGCGAGCAACTCTCGCCGGAGATGTGCCGTGAGAACACTCTCCCGGGCATGGTCTGGCGCGAGGAGCATCGGGAGCTACTGGTGTTTCCCAGGAATGTCAACGCCTACAGTCCGGAGCGCGACGATCGGCATCGAGGCGCAACGAAGATCGAGGTCGCGTTCTCCTTGCCTCGGGGCGTTTACGCGACGATGCTGATCAAGCATCTCTTTGCCGGCGTTGAAGCCGGCCAGCGCCGTCCTGGCGCTGCCAAACCTCGCGTGAAACGCAACATCGACCATGACTGAACGCACTCTCGGAATCATCGGTGGTTCTGGCCTCTACGACCTCGACAACCTGACGGACCGTGAAGAGGTCGTCCTGACGACGCCGTTCGGCGATCCTTCGGACGCGTTGGTCACCGGCGCTCTCCACGGCACGCGCATGGCGTTCTTGCCGCGCCACGGTCGCGGCCACCGACTCGCTCCGCACGAACTGCCCTTCCGCGCGAACATCCACGCGATGAAGCAGCTGGGGATGAAGTGCGTGCTGGGGATTTCGGCAGTCGGCAGCATGCGCATGGACATCGCCCCGGGTGACCTCGTGCTCATCGACCAGTTCATCGATCGGACTCGCAATCGAACGGAGGAATCGACGTTCTTCGGCAACGGTTGCGTCGGTCACGTCATCTTCGCTGACCCGATCTGGGAGCCGTTGCGGAGGCTCGCGCTCGAAGCAGCGCGGTCCGCCGGAGCCACGGTACACGACGGTGGTACGTACATCTGCATGGAAGGGCCGGCCTTCTCGACGCGCGCCGAGTCGAACATGTACCGGGCCATGGATGTCTCCGTGATCGGCATGACGAATCTGCAAGAAGCCAAGCTCTCCCGGGAAGCGGAGATTGCCTACGCCACGGTGGCGCTCGCGACAGACTACGATTGCTGGCACGAGGGTCACGACGACGTGAACGTGGAAGACGTCCTCGCCGTGTTGCAGAAGAACGTGGAGCGATCGAAGAAGGTGATCTCCGAGGCCGCGCGGATGATCGGAGAGGCGCCCGAAGAGATCCACTGCGAGGGCGTGATGGCCAACGCCATCATGACGAGCAAGGACCGGATCACGGCGGATGCCCGGCGTCGCCTCGAAGTTCTGCTGGGCCGGTACATGTAGCGACTTCTGGAGTTCGCGTGGGACAGTGCATGACCCGCCTCCTAAGCTGTGGAGTGCCATGACCGACACCCACAAGAACGTCACCCGCCGCGGATTCCTGCAGCTCTCGGCGGTCGCTTCCCTGCCCACGATCGCGATCGCGAGCCCTCTTCCTTTTCACGTGCCGCCGCGTCGACGCGCGGTCACGCCGACCGCTGTCGGCAGTCGTAACGCGAAGGACGGGTTGAAGATCGCCATCGACCTGATGGCCAAGAAAGTGCCCCCTGTGGACGCTGCCGTCGCGGGCATCAACCCCGTGGAAGAGGATCCGAACGACACCAGCGTCGGCTACGGCGGTCTTCCGAACGAGCGATGCGTCGTCGAGCTCGACTCTT
The DNA here is from genome assembly GCA_964469555.1 of uncultured candidatus Brocadiaceae bacterium. Classification (GTDB taxonomy): domain Bacteria; phylum Planctomycetota; class UBA1135; order UBA1135; family UBA2386; genus CAYYAQ01. The sequence goes on from CAYYAQ010000183.1 coordinate 3,294, forward strand.
GCGTGATGGATGGCCCGACGGGCCTCGCCGGCGCCGTGGCTGCGCAACATCAAGAACCCTTCCAAGGTCGCGTTGAAGGTCATGCGGCGCACGGATCATGTGCTGCTGGTCGGAGTCGGCGCGCTGGAGTTCGCCAAGGTGCACGGCTTCAAGGAGGAGAACCTTCTGACCGAGCGCGCGCGGAGGCTGTGGTTGCGCTGGAAGGAGAATCTCTCCAAGGATGACGACTGGGTTTCGCCGAAAGAAGGCGGCACCGGAGGCAAGCTGCCGCGACCCACAGGCACGATCCACATCAGCGCGATCAACGAGAAAGGCGACCTCGGTTCGTGCACGAGTACCTCGGGTCTGGCCTACAAGGTGCCGGGACGCGTCGGCGACTCCCCGCTCATCGGTTGCGGCCTGTACACCGACAACGACCATGGGTCTGCCGGCTCGACCGGACGCGGCGAGGCGGTCATCCTCAGCAATGGTTCGTCGTTCATCGTCAACCAGATAGCGCTCGGTCGGTCTCCCAAGGACGCGTGTCTCGACGCGTGCAAGCGCATCGCGCGGATGACCCGGGTCAGTCGGCTGCAGACCGCCGGTGGCCAGCCGAACTTCAATGTCAACTTCTACGCCGTCAACAAGAAGGGCGAGACGGGCGGCGCCGCGATCTACCCGAGCCGCTACTCTGTGATGGGGGAGAACGGCCCGGAGATCATGACTTCGGCGTACTTGTTCGAGTCCAAGTAGCGCCCGTCGGAGTCGCCCGACCCGCTACCGCGTGTAGCGGCAGACCGGGCACGCGAGCAGCACCGTAGGGAGAGGAACCGCGAAGGTCCAAATGGTCGTGGTGTCGGTGGCCCTCACTTCGCGGAGGGATCGATTTCCTTGCTCGACAACTTACCGTCGCCGTCTCGGTCGGCGTTGCGGAAGATCTGCTTGCCCCAACGAGCCAGGGTCGGGTGGATTCGACCGAGGCGTTTCTGCAGAACACCCTTTGGGATCCCAGGCTTGGCTGCGCCCGGGATCGTGTTCGCGAGGGCGAGGAGGGCTGGTATCTCGGCGATCACAGGTGCAAGTTCCTCGGCGGAGAGACCGTCGGACTCGTCCTTGTCCAACCCACCGAAGGAGGTGGCGAACTTCGCAGGTTGCTTGAGCATGACGAGGAGTTTCACGAACTCGGTCTTGCTGATCTCCGGATCTTCATCGTCGGCGACCATGTTCATCACGATGTTGATCGCCTTCTCGACCGGGTTGACGGGCTCTTTTCCCTTCGCTGGCAGGAAGGGAAGCGAAGGCCGGAACAGGAACTTGTTGCCGATTGTCGTCAGGCGGCGAAAGCGAGCATCGAACTCATCCCAGTGCACGAATCCGTTTCGATTGGCGTCGAGTTCGCGAAAGCCCGAGGGTTTGCTCGCGGAACCCATGTTCGGGAGGGCGTGTATGGCCTCGCGCAGGTCCAGTCGGTCGTCGCCGCTGTCGTCGCAGGAAGAGAAAGCCATTCGGGACGTCTTCTCGTCGTACTCCTGGATTACGACCCAGACATCTTGCAGGCCCTCGTCGTCAGCCTTCTTTTTCTCGGTCGGTTGCGTCGTCTTCTCTGGCGGCTTCTTGTCCTGAGCCGGCGGCGCGACGAGGGAACTCGTCACGGCGAGAACCGCGAGACAGAAGGATCTCCGGTGACCCGCCACCGGTGAGGTGGGTTCAGGTGTGTCGAGATCGCCGGGTCGTCGCACTCGGGATTAGACCTTGAAACAGCTCTCGTCGCCGAGCACGTGATGGTGCTGGGCCGCGAGTTGTTCGTCGCTGCCGCTCGAGAAGCTCGCGGTTTCGACTCGCACGCCTCGGGCGCGGAGTACGTTCGCGAGATGCTCCAGATCCGAGGACCCTGGGATCAAGACAACGCAATCCACGCGGTCCGCCAGAGCCATGGCGTCGACCGCGATCGCGACGTTCGACGGTGTCTTGTCACCGAGCGCGACCGGTTCGAAACCGCTGTGGTTGAGGTTTGGTGCGAGGCGTTCGTCGGCATTGCCGTAGTACGCGAGTGCGCGGACCGAGCTGCGCGTGCCCGCCAGGTGCCGGCGCATGTGGCCGAAGGAGATTTCGCTCTCCTGGCCCTTCGCCTGGCTCTCCATTTCGGCGGCGTCGAGGAAGATCGCGATGCGCTGGCGCAGCGGCAACGCCGATGACTTGCCGTTGCCTCGGGACTCGACCGCCGGTCGCCGCGAGCCGCGGTCACGATCTCGATTCTTGTCCCGGTCACGGTCGCGGTCACGATCTCGATCGCGACCCCTGCCTCCGCGGCGGCGGCGACCGCCGCGCAGGCTCCGCGATTCGTCGTCGCTGTCACCGCTGTCCCGGTCCGAATCGCCGCGAGGGCCTCGGGCCGCGGGCTCTTCGGTCGCGTCTCCGCTGTCCGATGCCGTCGCTGTGTCGTCGGTGTTCCCGTCGTCCGCGCCGCCACCTGACTCGTCATCGGAGCGAGGGGAGCGTGGCCTCTTCTTTCGCGCGGAGCGCTTCCTGGCCTGGCGTGGAGGCCGCTCGGCATCGTCCGCATCTCCCGACGGACTCTCGTCACGGTCGGCGTCGGAATCTTCGTCCGTGCGTTCCCGGCGGCTGGATCGCCGGCGCCGGCTGGCGGGCGCGGCGTCGTCGGCTGTGTCCGGGCCTGATGAGTCCTGCGGCGCTTCTTGCTTCGAAGGCGCGCTGGAGCCCCCGTCGGAGGAGGATTCGCCCGAGGAGGGGGTGGAGGCTGATTTATCGAAGATGTCGGAGCCGAAATCGCTGTTCATTGGAAGAGTCGCGGGGATCGTGGCGCCCGTTCTTGGGCGGTCCGTCACGCTAAACCCTCTGTCAGGCCAGTTCCAGCAACTTACGGCTCCCCGGAGCATGATCCCCTGGCGGGCCTCGTTGGCTTCAAAGCCCGCTCCCACAGGCAGTTCCTCGCCAGGAATTCTGCGTTGCCGCCTTGTCAACGCCCCGAGATTCGGCTTCCATTGCGGTCCCCTCCCACCCCCCTCTAGTCCTATCCGAGGAGCTGCGCACTTGAAGCTCAAAGCTATTTGCCTGTCGTCTCTCGTCGTCCTGTGTCTCGCCTTCTCTGGCTGTGGCTCGAGCCTCCGCTTCGTGAAGGACAACTACATCACGGCGATCTCGCCGGTCATGATTCCGATGGCTGCGAGTAGTGACGCCTACCGCGGTGCTCAGGACATCCGCAATGGTTACCAGAGCGGAGCGTGGACCGAGGTTGTGGTGTTCCCCGTTCTCTGGGTCTGGCACGCCGTCAAGCACACCTGCTGCGTCGGAGTGCACGCGGTCGACATTCTGTTCTACCCCTTCTACGGAATCTCCGAACTCAGCTCGCTCGGCCCTGAAATCAAGCCGATCGACTACTACGGAAACACCTGGGTCGACAAGATTCAGGAGTCGAGGTTCAAGAAGACGTACGAGAAGGGTCGCAAGACTTTCGGTGTCGGCGTGGATGCTGACACCGGCGAGACCGGTCGCTGATTCTCGAACCGCTCGCGCGAGCCGGCTTAGCGGCTGAAGAGTCGATCCCGGTAGGGCGTTCGTGCCGCGAGTACGAGGGCCTGCTGATGCTGCCCGGCCTCGCTGAGCTCGTCGATGCGTTGCCGTAGGACCCGGAGCACCGTCCGCTCTTCGGGCAACAACTCGCGGAGCCGCAGATAGGTGTCGAGTTTGTTGAGGACCGACCTGGTGCGGGTAATCCTGTGGTCGCTGTTCCAGCTCTGGATGCGGCGCATGACTGTCCTTGCCGTGAGGCGCTGGCGGAATCGGGGTAGCCGGTCTTCCATGCCGCTCGCCCGTTCGTGCTGACTCGCCAGGTGTAGCCGGGTCATCTCGGCCCAGCGCTTGGCGATCACCCGCCTCGACGCTGTCTGTCGTTTCGCGCGCCCGCGTTTCTGAATCGCGATCCAGGCATCGCGCATTCTCTTGACGTCGTTGACCTTCTTTGCGGACTTGTATTCCTTCTTGAGTGCCTCGAGTTCCGAGTCGACCTGCAGAGTCTCGCCGCGGAAGTCGTTCAGTTGACGACGGACGATGGGCCGCGGATCGCGGACCTGCGAGTACTGCTTCGTCAGATCGACCAGTTTGGCACGCAGTTGATCGAGCTTCTTCGAGTCATTGGCTTTCAGGGCGTCGGCGAAGGCGTCGACCTCGAGCCGGCGGATGAACCCCGTGGTGACTCCCCCTGCCGGGTAGACGCCCTTCTCACCGAGCGCGCGGACGTATTTCCGTCGATCGGCGATTTTCCAGCTGAATTCCCACAGCCGCAGGGTCGCTAGCTCGGATTGGAAGTTTGAGAGATTCGAGGCCTGCATGGCCTCCTTGTAGGTCTTGACCGCCTTGTCTCGGTCGGCGTGCAGAAGTTCCGCCATCCATCCATCCAGGAACTTGTTCTTCGTCGCGTTCTTCATGTCCACGTCCGACGCCTCCTGTCCGCGGAGGCCAGCTCCGAGGATGCCGCAGATACAGAGCGACAAGGTCAGTGGCTGCGACGGGCAGCGGATCATGCGTCGATCTCCGCCGACTCGAACCGGTAGCCGATTCCGTGGACGGTGACCACGTGCTGCGGTTCGTCGGGAGTGAGTTCGACCTTCTTCCGCAAGCGCGCGATGTGGTTGTCCACCGTGCGCGTCGTGGGAAGGTGCACGTAGCCCCACACCTTGCTCAGCAGATCACCACGGGTGATGACCTCGTCCTGGTGGTCGATCAGCATCCGCAGGATCTCGGCTTCGTAGCGGGAGAGTTGGTGTTCCGAGTCGCCACACGTGACCGAGAAGCGCTTGAAGTCCACGGTGAGTTGCGGGAAATGGAAGAGGTCCTTCTTGGTCGAGGTCGCGGCACCATCCGTTGTGCGACGCAGCACGGCGCGGATGCGAGCCGTCAGTTCTCCGAGTCCGAAGGGCTTCGTCACGTAGTCGTCGGCGCCGAGCTCGAGTCCCTTGACCTTTTCATGATCCATGCCTTTTGCAGAGATGATGATGACCGGGGTGTTGTGGCCGGCGGCGCGTAGTTGGCGGAGGATCTCGATCCCGTCGACTTCGGGGAGCATCAGGTCCAGCAAGATGAGCGTGTGCCCGTTCTGCATCGCCTTGTTCATTCCCTCGGTGCCGGTGGCTGCCGTGTCGACCACGTAGCCGTCGAGTTCGAGGTTGTGCTTGAGGCCGTCCCTGAGGTTGGGCTCGTCTTCGATGACGAGGATGTTCGGTTTCGTCTCGGTCATGATTCTTCGTCGGACGCTTCTGATGATTCGGGGGCGTTGGCGAGGGGTAGTGTGATACGCACGGTGGTTCCGCCGTCGGGGCGGGAAAGAGCTTCGACCTTGCCGTCGTGCGACCGGGCAAAGTGATCGACCATGCTCAGGCCGAGGCCGGCACCGCGGGCCTCTCCGGCGTTGGAGGCTCGGTAGAAGTCCTCAAAGATCTTGTCGTGTTCACCGACCGGGATCCCGACGCCGCGGTCGCTTACTTCGAGGACGGCGCTGCCGTTGCGGCGTTCGACGGAGACGTCCAGAGACCGTTCCGGTGCGTCATTCGGCGTGTATTTGAGGGCGTTCTCCAGGAGGTTCACGAGGGAGCTGGCAAGGCCGCGGGGGTCGACGTCGGCGTGCAGCCCAACGGAGATGTTGCCCACGAGGTGCAATCCCTGTGCCTCCACGTGCGGAAGGTACTCTTCTGTTACCGCCTCTACCAACTTACCGATATCGATGCGCTCCTTCTCGTAGATGAACGTCCCGGCCTCCATTTGCGAGAAACTCAGGATGCGCTCGACCATGTTAGTCAATCTGTCCGCCTCCGTGGTGATGATGTCGGCAAAGCGGGTTACCTGTCCCTCGTCCTTGGTTCGGCCCAGACCCAGGGTCTCGCCGTACATCTTGATCACTGCCAAGGGCGTTTTGAGTTCGTGGCTCACTCGGGAGAGTAGGAGGACTTTCATCTGGGCCAGCTCGGTCTCTCGCTTGACCGACCGGATCAACAAGAACGCGGCGGCGGCGGCGACGACCACAAGGATGAGTCCGAGAATTGCCTGATTCTTGATGGCTGGCTGGATGTCGACGGGGTCGGTGATGGGAATGGCTACGAACTCGAGCCCGGCGAGGCGAGATACGACCGGGGTAAAAACGATGTTGCTCTCGATTCCCTCCACGACGGGTAGCAGGGCGACTCCCGTTGAGTCGTTGACCGAAAGGGCGACGTTGCCGGGGGTGCTGGTCGGGGTGACCGCCAGTCTACTGCCCAGGAGGCCCGGAAGGTCGAGGATGAGGCCGATCCACGCGGCGGATCCGTCGAAGCGGTTGGTCTCCGCCAGGAGGGAGGGCCGCATGACGAGGAGTCGGGTGCCTTCGTCCGTCGTCAGCGCGTGGAAAATCACCCCCTCGTGCTCGTAGCGACGCCCGCCCGCCTTTTCGAAGCGGAGTCGACTCCTCGCGTGCAACTCGTATTCCGTTGCGAATCGGCGCCCCGCGTCCAGGGTCTGCTTCAACTCGAGCGCGCGGTCCCGACGCTGGATGTAGCGCGGGTCGGAATCCGCCCGGATGTCCTGGACGATCTCTCCGACGACCCAGTCGAGCAGGTCGTCTGCGATGTAGTCGATGTAGTCCTGCTGACCGGTGCACACCTTGTCGAGAACCCGGATCAGGTCGTCGTCGCGGTTCAGGTTGATCTGGGCCTGCCGCAGATCGCTGAGCAGCATCACCGCCGCCGCGTCTTCTGTCGGCTCGCGTTGGCAGATCGCTTCCGCGTGGAGGGACGCACTGAAGTACGTGTTGCTCGCGATGTCCGGTTCGTCGTCGTCGAGGTCGTAGAGCGCGGCGAGCCTGAAATAGGCCCACATGAGACCTTCGTTGTGGTCTCGGGAGCTTCGGTGGCGACTGATGTACGAATCGTAGCAACTGACCGCGCCGTCGTAGTCCTTCAGATCCGTGAGGATGCTGGCCCGCAATAGTTCGCGCTCGATGTCCTGCGTCCTGGGAAACGTGCTCAGTGGCGCGGATGGCGGTTTGGCTTGCGGTGGGCGTGGCGCGATCAGGTTGAAGTCCTCGTCCACGACGAACGACTGGAGGATGAACGGTTTGGCGCCGATCTGACTCGAAGCTTCGACCAC
>CAYYAQ010000184.1:0-10379 GCA_964469555.1 uncultured candidatus Brocadiaceae bacterium
AGGCACCGCGCAGCAGACATGCTTGCCGTGCTCGAGCGCCATGATGGCCAGGCGCGCATGGCTTGGTGCATCTGTCGCGATGTAGATCGCCTCGATGCTCTTGTCCTTGATCATCTCCTCGCAAGACGGGTAGGTCTTCTTGGCCCGCACTGCCTTGGCCAGCGCCTTGCAGCGATCCGGGTCAAGGTCCGTGGCTGCCACCACTTCAACGTTGGGGTGATTTTGGTAGAAGAAGTGCGCGCCGAATTGGCAGAGCCCAAAGCCGGCGATGCCCACGCGGATCTTTCGGTCGGACTTCGACACCCACGGTCCAGATGCCTCGGGGACTGCTTTGCCCGTGATGTGGCTACCGGCTTCTTCGAAGCCGGGGATGACGTTGCCAGCAGCATCCCTCGGTAGATCATCGATGGGTACATCGATGATCGCGGCCTCACTGGTCTTGCAGGACGGAGTGATCGATAGGGCTCCAAGGGCCGCGGCGCTCGCGCCGATGCCGCGAATGAAATGGCGGCGACTCAACTCAGGTTTGTTTGGGGTCTTCATGTGTTACTCGTCTCTCGGAAAGTCCTGCGCGGAGCTATCGCCTTGGGCGCAAGGGGCTCCATTTCTGAAGGAAGGTCATCTTCGCGACACCCGCTTTCGGGTCCACATCGACCGGCAGCCAGAGGTAGCGTGACTTGTTGAGGTCCTTCTTGTCAGGGGTCCACCATTGATCGCACATCGCCATCAGGGTGTCGGTCTCCTCAATGTGTAGGAAGCTGGTGATCTGACCTCCCCAGGTGTTCTCCTTCGTCATGGTTCCAACCAAGCTGTATCGCCCCGGAGGAGAGTCGCCGAGAACGTATCGGGTCTCCGTGGGGTTCCAACCCCTCACTCCCGATCCGGCGACGAAGCGTGACTGGCTCTCGGTCGTGAACCGATCTCGTGCCCGAGGCATCCCGCTCACCCGACTGCTGCGGGGCTCGCAGGAGAAGTTGACGACGAAGGAGCGACGACGCATCGTATCTACATGTAGCAAGCTGGCGACGTTCCTGAGCCAGATTTCCGACGACGAACTATGCGCGGGCGACGCGACGAAACTCGCGACTCGACTGCGTGCCGACGGCGAGGAGGATCGTGCTCGACTCGGGAAGCGTCTGGATGCAAAGCTCGTTCTGGCGGCCGATCTGAAGACAAAGGGAGATGTGGCCGCCGACGTTGCCGAGCGGTACCTCGGATCCGCTGATCCCCGTCCCCAGCCGCCCCCGGAACCAAGCCAAGGGCCGCCCGATTGCCCGGTCTCGACGGAGCGTACAGACCCGCTCCACCCTGCGAGCTCGCGGGGTCTTGTTTCTCACCCGGCCGAACTTCGGACACGGGCTAGTGGCCGACCGTCATCACGATTCCATTGGTCAATGCCGACCCCAGGGGGAGGGTGGTAGCGTGGGCGACCGCGCTTTGCGCACCGATCACCAGCCCCAGGAGCGAGCTACTGACGGGAAACGAGGTGGACAGCCATGTCCCGGTCCGGTCCGTGGCGCCGTGGATCGGAACCGTCGACTTCGTCAGGTTGACGTAGAGTCGACAACCGTTCCCGACGTTCATCCCCGGGTGTGGAACTCCGACCAGGGTCACGCTGGGGGCATTCGGGGGTGCGCCGTAGACTACGAGCAGAGTCCGGGTGCCGATCTGAGGGGGCGTGGCCGTCAGCTTCGGGGGTGGTCCCTGGGCGATGCAGCCGGTTCCCACCGGAGTGACCGACGCGCGGATGATCGGTTCGAGTGGTACGAGTCGCGGGCTGAGTATCTTCCGGCTGTTGCGCGGGTCGGCAACCGAGATGCCGTCGAGTTGCCCGTCGGAATTGCTGCCGGTTCCCCAGGTCGCCCCGCTCTGGGTTGCGAACAGGGTGAAGTGGTATCCGCAGCATAGACCGACGACGGTGACAGGCAGTTTGAGAACTCGCGGGGACGGGTAGCCGGTCGACGACGTGGTCCCTCCTCCGCACTGGCCTTCGAAGTTGCGCCCCCAGAGGGTGACCTGATTGGACGAGCCGAGTGCGGCGGAGTGATGGTCGCTGTTGTGATTGGCCCGATCAGCGCATTCCATGACTACTGGGGGATGCACTGGCCGAGAGATTACCCGCCGGTCGCGGGGGCCACGGCGCAACCGTGACCTACTTCTGCAGATCACGATCGTAGACGCGGCCACCCTCGCGCAGTGCCTTGCGGACTCGCAGTTGATGCTGCCACAGTCGCTCGTACTTCTGCAGCCGCACGCGGTCCGTCTCGCAGGGTTCGAATCCGAGCATACCGGCCCGCGGTTTCTTCGCGAGGCTTCGCTGGCCACTCGTGATGATCGCGAGCGCCTGCGCGTAGGCTTTGGCGTTCCGCTTCTCGAGTCCCGCGAGGATCGGGCTGAGCTCGGGCCGATCGAAGCTGATCATCGGACGTGCGCCATGACTCACGCGGATCTTCTTTTGCGTCAGCTTTTGCAGAACTCTCACGTCGGCTTCGGTCAGGGGGGCGCGGCCGGCAACGCCTCTGTCGTGGGCACTGGCGTAGGTGGGGTAGTAGGGGGCGTTCAGATCGATCCAGGTGACGACACGGAGGTACTCGGCAGCGTCGAGCTTCACCCCGTAGTGGCCATCATCGATCACCTTGACGAGTCGGCTGGCCCTCGACCCCCAGGAGTCGGCTTGCATGATCCGGTTGGGACCGGCACCGATCACCTTGATGAAGCGCTTGGAGTGTAGCTCCATGTAGGCGGTGTTGAATACGAGCGTGCGGTCCGGCGCCAGGTTGAGGGCGTCACCGGCCGACTTGTCGTAGTCGTGGCACTCGACGCAGTGCTTCGTGAATACCGGTTGGACCTCTTTCATGAAGCCGAAGTTCCGCTCCTCGCCGAGCCAGTTCGCCGGTTTGTGCGGTCGACGTTCGAGCGCGATGGATGACCTGGACGAGCCCGCCGCAGGTGTCGGCGAACGATCGCGGCTCTCGTGACAGCCCACGCAGGAGCTTATCTCGCCGGACTGGGCGATCACACCGCTGCGCATCGACTGCACCATGCGCTGCTTGGCGTCGAGGAGTTGGAAGTAGACGAACCGATCCGGCGGAACGGTGAAGTAGGCCGAGCCATCCTTCTCGACCGGCACCGTGCCGATGATTCGCTTGTTGTCGAAGTCGTGCCAGTTCATCGCCGGCGCCTCTTGACCCATGCCGCCCCAACCCGGTTTGGTCCAGGTGAGTTTCGGCGGGTCCTCGACGACGCGCAGGAACTTGACCGAGCCTGGCTCGACGCCCTGCATGTGGGTTCCCCGGTAGACGTTCGAAACGTAGAAGGTCCCGTCGCGATCACCGTAGTCGCGCCGCGTCGGCAACCGACGTGGGCGTGCCTGCGGGCTGAGTGGCATCGGGTCGTAGCACCCCAGACCCTTGGCGGCGCGGTGGAGGAGCACCTCGTTGCCAAAGGTGTCGACCAGGAAGATGCCGGTATCCTCGCTTTCCTCGGCGATGACTCGCGACACGAGGAAGTGCTTGTCGCTCAGCGCGAATGGATCCTCGTACTTGAGCGGCACGCGGCGGAAGTTGTCGAAGCCACGGCTGCCGCCGTAGCCCTTGGATTCGTCGGCGATCAGTTCCCTGGCGGACTCGGGCCAGATGCGCACGATCGGCTCGCTACCCTCGACACCGCGCTTGCGATCGAGGATGGCGAGCGCACCCCAGGGCCGGTCGTGACACGAGGAGAGGATGCAGATCAGACGATCGCTTCCGGGGATCGGTCGCGCATTGAGCACCGAGTGCGGCGTGCTCTGCCCGTAGAGGATCGCGTGGTTCGTGCCGTCGGGATTGCTGGTCCACAGACCCTGGCCGCCGCCGAAGTTGCGGTCGACGTATTCCCAGCGGAAGTAGAGCAGTCGGCCATCGGGCAGTTGGATACCGTGGCCCTCGTACTCGATGCTCTTGCCGATTTGCAGGATGTTCGCGCCGTCCCGACTCATGCGGAACAGGTTGGCCATGATGTGTCGGTTGCAGGTGCAGTACTTCGGCTCCCGGGTCGAGCTGAAGGCTATGTCGCCACAGGCCAGGTAGAACGGGTCGAGATCACTGATTCCGGGGATCGAGGTGAGCTGCTTCAGGTCAGTGCCATCGGCAGCTATCTCGTAGATGTGGTAGTCGTCGGCGGTGTTCTCGCGCATGGAGAACACGATGCGGGATCCGTCGAAGGAGACCTCGGGGTCCCGTGGCATGCCCTCGGCGCAGCGGATCAGGGTCTTCGTCGTGCCGGTGGCCAGATCCAGTCGCACGATGGCGCCACCGGCCATCTTCTTGAACTTGCCGGTGTTGATCTCACTCGTCTGAAAGATGTTGCCGGTGTTGTGGTGATCCCCCGGGTACTGCCGTCGTTCGACGTAGATCATCGGACGTGCGCTGAGCAGTGGATTCGCGGCGAGTGCGCGACGTCGCAGCTTCGCGAGATCCACCAGTGCCTGGACTCGTTCGGCTGTCGCGAGTCGGCCCGCGATCGCGCGAAGTTCCTTCGAGTACGTCGAGCCGTCTGGGTAGCGAGCGCCGAAGGTCGCGATCAGGTCATCGATCGCCGCCTGCAGCGCGGCGACGTTTGCGGGGGCTGCGGCATTGCGCCGCGACTTCTTCTGACCTGTCAGGGAGTTCGCGCTTGCGAGGAAGAACACGAGCGAGATGGCGCATGCGGTGAGTGTTCTCATCAGGGAACGGTATCCGTTTCTGCTCGGTGAGCTCTACCTGAGTGCTCGCGGTAGCTCTGCCTTTCTCGTCCTTGTATCTCGGCGGAGGCATTGCGGTGGCCAGAGGCCCTCTGATTTCGGAGCGGAGGACCGAGGACTGTACTCCGCCTGAAGGGGGGGGATCCGAACGCCGACACCGTATTGTCAGCGCGCCTTGCGGAAGGGGTCCGAGAACCGCTCGTCCTTCGCCAACTCGTGATCGGTCAACGTCTCGAGGAATGCGATCAGCGCCGACCGGTCCTTGATCGTCAACCCGAGCCCTCCGCCGCGACCACCACGGCGCAGTCGTCGATCCAGATTGGGGTGGTCCTTGATTCCACGGTTGTAGTGATCGATCACCGCGCGCAGCGTCTTCAATCGACCGGCGTGCATGTAGGGTGCGGTCTTCGCGATGTTGCGCAGCGATGGCACCTTGAACTTGCCTATGTCGTCACTGCGGCCGGTCACGCCGCCGACGCCCTTGTCGTTTCCCTTGATCTTCGTATCGAGCCCGTTGTTGCCGACCTGTGGCGTGACGAACAAACCGCTCGCCGAGCGCCCGCGTCGTCCGCGCCCGCCCGGAGCGGGGCCAGGCCCGCCACGACCGTTCCCCATGTGACACGTCGCGCAGTTCCCCGCGCCGAGGAAGATGCTCTTGCCGTGGTTCTCGAGCTTGGAGTAGGAGGGGAAGTCGTCATCGATCGAAGTGGCCTGGGCGAGTCCGGTGTCGAACTTCGTCCGGTAGGAGACGATCGATCTCACGAACTGGGCGAGTGCGCGGGCGATCCGCTCGCGGTTGACTTCGCGGTCGCCGAAGGCGCGTTGCATCATGTCGCCGTAGCGAGGATCGAGCTGTAGTCGTGTTTCGACTGCGTCGAGGGTCATGCCCATCTCCAGCTTGTCCTGGATCGGCATGAGGACTTGTTCTTCCAGGGTCGCGGCGCGAGCCGTTTCCCCGGACCTTCTCGTGCCGGAGTGATAGCATGGTTTGCATGTCGAGAGTTGGATTCCCACGCGTGGTCGAGGAGAAAGGAATGCGAGCACACATTCTACCCTCGTTGCTGCTCTTCGTGTTGCCCCAGTGCGCGGCGCCGGAGTCGGATCTCGTCGCTGTCTGGGAATTCGACGGCACACTCGAGGACCGGGACGGCCGGAATCAGGACGACCTGAAGAGTGCGGCGAGAGCGTACTTCCTGAACGCGACCGAACTCCCGGGGACGAAAGGGCAGGCCATCGCCCTCGGCATGGCGCCGGGTGACGCGGATTCCCTTTCGGCGCCGACGTCGGCGGACGTGCGGCTGCACGCCGGCTACAGCATCGAGGCCTGGGTCCTGCCGGTGTGGAACGGCGCGCCGCCGGTTTGGAACCGCCTCGTGCTGAACTGGGGCGCCGCTCCCAACTACGCGTATCACCTGGCCTTTCACAACGGGCAGATGAGTCTCTACCACGGTCAGGCAGACGGCACGTGGGTCGCCGCAGAGGGCGGTCGCATCCAGCCAGGGCGCTGGCAACACGTGGCGGGGATCGCCCGGCGCAACGACGCCGACCCCGGAAAGAGCGTGCTCGAAGTCTACGTCGACGGCGAACGCGTGGGCACGGCGAGCTACGACGGCAGCATCGCTGCCGTCGACAGCGAGGGCATCGGCATCGGCGACTCCGTCGGGGTCCCGAGCGCGGGATGCCGCTTCAGGGGCTACATCGATCACATCGCGATCCACAACTGTTCCTTGTCTCCCGACGACATCCGTGCGCTCTTCGAGGTGCGGGCCCCGGCACTCGCCGAGGCGAGACGGCTCTTGCCGGCAGCGCTCGCCGCGCAAGCGGCACGGTTGACTCAGTCTGCGCGCGCTTTGGTCGAGGACTTGAAGGTCGAGGAGATCGTCTTCGCCGAACGCCACCCCGGCCGCGACGTCAGCGGTCACTACTACGCGAACTTCGGCTACACCTGCACGGACGAGAAGGACTGGATGCACGGTGCGGACGGCACGCGACTGTGCCGTCTGCGGGTCAACACGGGCGAGGTGAATGTGATCCTCGAGGACCCCAAGGGCGCCATCCGCGATCCACAGGTGCACTACGACGCCAAGAAGGTCCTCTTCTCGTACCGCAAGGGCGGCACGCACCACTTCAACCTGCACGAGATCGACATCGACGGCTCCGGCCTGCGCCAGATCACGAGCGGCCCCTGGGATGACGTGGAACCCACGTACCTCCCGGACGGCGCGATCATCTTCTGCTCGTCTCGCGCCAAGCGCTACATCCCCTGCTGGATGGCGCCGACCGCGTTGCTCTTCCGCTGCAACGCCGACGGCACGGGAATACGCATGCTCTCATCGGGCTCTGCCACGGAAAACACACCGGCGGTGCTCCCTGACGGTCGCGTGATCTTCACGCGCTGGGAATACGTCAATCGCGATGCGGTGGTCTTTCACCATCTATGGGTGACGAATCCGGACGGGACCGGCCAGCGAATCTACTTCGGCAACATGCATCCCGGCGGCGTGTTCATCGATGCCCGGCCGATCCCGGGCACCGACAAGGTGCTGTTCATCAATTCACCCGGGCACGGCCGGAATGAACACCAGGGCAGTGTCGCGATCGTGACCGGCACCCAGGGGCCGGACGCGAAATCAGCGCTGCACAACCTCGGCGGCCGCGACTTCCGCGATCCCTATCCCCTTTCGGAAGACACCTTCCTCGCGGCATCCGGAAACAAGCTCGTACTCCTCGGTCGCGACGGCAAGGCGCGGACGCTCCACGAGGCGCCGTTGATGCTGCACGAGCCCCAACCCTTGCGCCCGCGAGATCGGGAACAGGTGATTCCCGAACGAGTCGACGAGGCCAGCAACACGGGGACGCTGATCATGGATGATGTCTACGTCGGGCGTAACATGACGGGCGTCGAGCGGGGCAGCATCAAGAAACTCCTGGTGCTCGAGGACCTGCCGAAACCCGCGAACTACCACGGCGGCGGATCCGCGCCCCTGGGTCACGGCGTGACGTCGACATTGAAACGCATACTCGGCACGGTGCCGGTGGAGGCCGACGGGTCGGCGCACTTCGAAGTGCCGGCGCTGCGCAGCGTCTATTTCGCGGCGCTGGATGAGCAGGGACGCTCCGTCAAGCAGATGCGGAGTTTCGTCACGTTGCAGCCGGGCGAGACCCGGAGCTGTGTCGGCTGTCACGAGAACCGGACGTACGCGCCCGAGACGATGCACAGGAGTCGTTCCACGGCGTCGAGGCGCCGGGCCAGCGCGATCACGACGATCCCCGAGGTTCCACAGATCCTCGACTTCCCGCGCGATGTGCAGCCGATCCTCGACCGGCGATGCGTGAGCTGTCACGGTAGTGACAAGCGCGACGGCGGGGTCAGTCTGGCCGGCGACCACGGTCCGACCTTCTCGCACAGCTACTACGAACTGCTGCTGTTCTGGCAGGTCAAGGATACCGGCGGCAACCCCGGCTACGGGAGTGGCCGGCAAAAGGGCAACGACAAGCCCTACACCACCTACAGTTCGGCCTCGCCGCTGATGAACAAGATCGACGGCAGCCACCACGGCGTGCGGCTCACTGAGAAGGAACGGATGACTGTTCGTCTGTGGATCGACGTCTCGGCGCAGTACCCCGGCACCGTTGCGGCGATCGGCACGGGTCAGCTCGGCGGCATGTGGGGAAACAACGAGCCGGTCCGCGAACTGGCCGACGCCTGGCCGTCCACGAAGCATGCGGCCGAAGCCGTGCAGCGCCGCTGCGGATCCTGCCACGGCCGCGAACTACCCAGGCACGTGACCGACCGCACATCCGTGCCCTGGGGCGACTTCCTTTCCTGGGAGCGTCCGCTCAGCCGCTACTCGCGGCACCGGGTCTTCAACCTCAGTCACCCCGAACAGAGCCTGGTGTTGCGCAGCACCCTGGCAAAGGCCGCGGGCGGCCTGGCGCAAGGCGAGGACACCAGGAAGGCGGGCGAGAGCCAGCGCGAACCGCCCAAGCCCGTCGTCCACCCGATCGTCTTCGCGAACCGACAGGACGCGGACTATCAGAAGATCCTCGCCCACTTGCGCGACGCCAGGGCGAGGCTTCGAGAGATCAAGCGATTCGACATGCCGGGATTCAAACCGCGTCCCGAGTACGTGCGGGAGATGAAACGCTACGGCATCCTCCCCGCCACCTTCGATCTTGCCGAGGACGACATCGACGTCTACGAGACCGATCGACGATACTGGTCATCTCTGTGGCACAAGCCGCGATAGCAACCGACCCGGACGGTCTGAGGCGGGAAGCGGATACCATGATCCGGATTTCGAGCATCGGATTCGCGCTCGCGCTCGCAGTAACACTCGCCACGGTCGTGTCCTCCGCCGCGACACAGTGCCTGACAGCCCGATAGCCGGTGGATCGACGCCGAGGAATCTGGGCTCGCACCACCTATCCGCCCAACGCCAGGTCGCGCGATTAGAAATCCGGCAGGCTGATTCGCGCAGCACAGATGCTGCTCAACTCGTCGCGGACCTCTCGATGTATCTCGTCGCACAAGGGGGCGGCATCGTAGCTGCGCAGCAGCCCTTCGACCTGGTCGAGGGCGCGTTCGCGGAGCTGCTTCTCGCCACCTTCTCGCCACTGGTCCCAATTCATGCGATCGTACATCGGGCCGGGAAGATAGAGCTCCGACTGCCAGCGCTCGAGTGTGTGTGGTGCCGTGAGGAGGTGCTGCTCCGTGAGGAGTTCGTCGATGATGTCGTTCATCGGCAGGTCGCCTGCGATCGTGGTTGGTCGCACGAAGTGCTGCACCTGACCGGCGATTTCGGCGTCGAGGACCAGCTTCTCCAGGCTGAAGCAATTGACATAGTCCAACATCCCGAGACCCGCGACGGAGTTGACGCCAGCCAGACCGGCCAGCATCGCGCCGGTTCCGGTTTCGGCACCAGCCTGCGCGTCATTCGCCTTGGCGTCGCTCAGCCCCATGAAAGCCTGACTCGGCAGGGACAGACGCTTGGCGATCTGCGCGTAGGCGCAGCTGATCTTCATCGCCTCCACTGCACTCATCGGGCTCGTCGTGTACTGCATGTGAAAGCTCGCCGGGGCGCCACCGAACAGTACCGGACTACCGGGGTTGATCGTCTGCGTGATCGCGATGCCGCTGAGCACCTCGGCCGTGTGCATGACGAGGGCGCCGACGGTGGTCACCGGCGCGTTCAACCCGAGTTGCACTACTGGCACGACTTCGACCGGCACGCGCGCATCGGCACAATCGATGAGGTTGTGGATCGAGTCTCGTCCCCAGTGCAGAGGCGTGTTCGGGCAACAGGTGAAGACTGCGAGCGGTCGTTCCGCGAGCTCCCGGCGGCCGCCGCGCAGCAGCTCCATGATGCGTACCATCGGTGCGAAACCTCCGGCGGAGAAGGCTCCGGTCACCACCGGCTGTGCGCTGTGGGCCAACACGACGTAGAGGCGCCAGGCGTCCGCGATCTCCTGCGGAACATCCCCAGCGACGAATGCCGTCGACATGTAGGCGACGTGACGCAGACCGTCGGCGACCTTGACGAACTCGACGAGGTCCGACGTGTTCGCCGCACGAACGGCGCCGGTCCTGTGGTCGAGGATCCGCAGCGCGGAGGATCCGGGAACGAAGTGCACCGCATCCCCGGCCAGTTCTACACGG
>CAYYAQ010000185.1:0-10313 GCA_964469555.1 uncultured candidatus Brocadiaceae bacterium
GTTGGTCCTCGTCGCACCAGACGATGATCTTGCCGTTCGCCGGAATGTATGTCCCGTTCGGGATCTTCCACTTCGTGGCGTTGTCAAACTCGTCGGAGAGGTACATCCCACTGACGTTGACTGTCGAGCCCGAGGTGTTGGCGAGCTCAAGCCAATCCTCATACTCACCCTTCTCGTCCTTGAGTCCGGTTTCGTTCTTGGCGAGGAACTCGTTGACCACGATCGGACCGACTGACCGTGGGTAGCCCACTCTATAGGAAGGCGATCGGTTGGACGCGGTGCGGGGCAGGAAGGTGATCGCAGACGAGTTGGCCGACGTGTTGTGAGCGCTCGCGTAGTAATCGACGGTGCTGCCACCCTTCTGCTTCGGAATCTTCGCTCCGTACACGCCATCGTTCGCAGCACCATCGCCATGGTTGCCATCGTCGAACATCGGTGTTTCGATGTACGGCCCTAGCTCGCGGTAGTAGAGGGTGGCGCCGCCGATCGCGACCGAGCTCGAGACCTTCGCGGTCACCCAGACGTCCTGCTGGTGGGTCGGGTTCGCATTGCTGAGCATGAGGTTTGTGATGGTCGGCGAAGTGACCTTGACTTCGGCGTGCGCGCGAAGAGCCGTCACGCGCTGCGCGACGAAAGACTTGATGCCTGGAATCGTCCGATAGGACCAGCCCCACGCCCGAATGCGCACGTCCTTCTCCCAGTTGTCGGTGAAGTTCTGGTAGGTGTAGATGCCCTTGTTGTCATTCTTGACGAGCGTGTCGATCAGCGCCCGGTATCGCGCGACGCGCGGCCCCATCTTGGTCCAGTCGTACTCCGTATCGAGAATCGTGCGGATGTGCGCGAGGTAGCGCTGGCGCCACTTTGCGTTCTTCACCACCTTTGTGAACAGCGGTCGCGAACTGTGGTTCTCGTTGTAGAACGGCGACAGTCTGTAGACGGAGGCCTGACCGTCGGTGTATCCCCCGAAGCAGCCATTCGTGTCCCAGGGCGTCATGACCATGCGCCCATTTGTCTCGTCGGTGTTGATGTAGAAGTTGTGGCAGTAGCGACCGATGTAGCTGTCCAGCCAGATGAGGACCGACGCGTTGGCGTGCATCCAGATCGCGCTGTCGACGTCGAGCACCTTGGGCAACTCTGTGTACAGGCTGCCAGCCGTCGTGTTGTTGAGCACGTTGCAGACCTTGATCAGATCGGTCCACGGCGTCGGCGCGTTCTTGAGCTTGAGTTCGTAGTAGGTCTGATAAGACGACGGCAAACTGCCTAGCCACGTGAGTGCCGTCCTGGAAGCATACGCACCGAGATTCTGCCTTTCACCGCGGTAACGGTTCCCGTCGTTGTCGTCGAACCACTCCTTGAGCATGCCCTTGTTGACCTGCTGCGTATTGAAGTACGGGCCCCAACTCACGCCGTTGATGTAGAGATGGATGAAGTTGGACTTCGGCGTCGGCATGAACTTCTGGAAAATGCTGTACGAGACGATCTCGCGCATCCAGGAAGGGTCAGCGAAGTTGTTGTTGAAGTTCAGCGTCTTGTAGGTCTGAAACTTCCGGTCTGGGACGTACTCGTCGATCGAGATCTTGAATGCGCGCTTGAGTGAACTACTCGGCAGACCCCAGTACGACGAGTTGCCACGAAACCTCACGCCGACGTCCTTGAAGGTGACCCCATCGATCTTGAGATCGCACTTCATGTTCGTCTTCGTCGACCAGTTCGTCTTCAACGTGTTCCAGTAGTTCGTCCCCGAGAAGATCAGGTCGATGCGACGAACGACCGTGTCGTCGTAGAAATCCGGCGCGGCTTGTGCTACCACGAATTGGGGGAGACCGAGGAGCGCGAGGGTCACGATCAGGGCGAGTGGTCGGGTCATGGTTTTCTGCCTGGGAAAGCGATCTTGAGCCGGTGGGAGTAGGGCACGACGTACCTCATTTTGGCCTCAAATCACCGCGAAGGAGACAAGAGGTGAGGTATTGCCCTTTGGTTACCGATGCAGGGGCGATGGAATCTTATGTCCCCGTGACGGTCTGGATGTTCGTCGGCGGCGACCTCTTGCTGATCGCGGTGGGCATCGTCAGCCTCGTGGCGCTGAAGTGGCTGCTCCTGGACCGGGTGAGGGACGAGACCTTGCTACAGATGCGGCGGTGATTACGCTGCAGCGAGCGAACGCTCACCCGAGAAGGCGTGTGAGACGGGCGAGGTAGTTGATCGGGGCGTGGTCGGCGAGGGATTCGTGCGGGTCGAACCACCGACGAAGGTCTGCGAGCTCGGCGAGATCAGGGTCGGCATCCGCGGCGCTGGAATCCCGCGCCTCCAGATGATGCATCTCGCCAGCGTGGACGAACCCGAGCTTGGGGACGACCGGAGGCAGCGTCGTCACGATGTCACGACGATTGATGACGCGGAAGAGCGGCGCCGTCAGCGTCGCGACGAACTCGTCATCACCGACTCGCGGCGAGCCAAACGTGTAGGCGACCTCAGGCGGACGGTGCGAAGCAGCGAGTGTCGCGACCGCGCCACCGAGACTGTGACCCGTGTAGAAGATCGGGGCCTGTATCGAATCGAGATGCAACGCGACCTCGTCCCACACCTTGTGAAGGGCCCTCTGGAATCCCCGGTGCACCTTGCCACCGCGGGACCAACGGACCGGGACCGCGCGGACGTTCGTCAACCAATTGCGCAGATCCGCCGTTCCACGAAACACGAGCACGGCGAAGTCCGGTCCGTCGACCGGTCGCACTACGGCACACTGCGTGCTCGCCCCGCGAAAGGACTTCTCCTCGCGAAAGCCAGCGCGCGCGAGCATCTCTTGGCGGCCATCCCTCCGATAGATCACTCGAGCGAACTCCGC
Organism: uncultured candidatus Brocadiaceae bacterium; assembly: GCA_964469555.1. Taxonomy (GTDB): domain Bacteria; phylum Planctomycetota; class UBA1135; order UBA1135; family UBA2386; genus CAYYAQ01. The sequence continues at coordinate 2,846 of CAYYAQ010000185.1, forward strand.
CATCCACCACGCCTGGCAGACATCGAACACCCGAATCTCGGGGTCGAACGGTGCCAAGCCCGCGGGCAAGGCGAAGAAGTCGGTCGCCTTCCCCGGATCGATCAGGGACTCCCATCGGTTGTCGAATTCCATGTCTACCGCGTCGGGCCGTCACACCGTACATTCCGGGCAGTATGCTCCGCAAGCAAGCGCTGATCTTCGACGCCTCTCTCATGGCCCTCGCCGCGTGCTCGGCACCTCCCACCGATCCTGCCTCGAATCCCGACTTCGCCAAGTTCCTCCCGGACGCCGACGGCCTGTCCCACGTCGCGCGGATCACAGAGGACCTCTACCGCGGAGCGCAACCGACGGACCTCGGCTACGACACGCTGAGGAAGATGGGCATCAAGATCGTTATCAGCTTCCGACGGTTCAACACGAGCCGGAAAGTCGCTGAGGCAGCCGGTCTGAACTACGTCGCGATTCCGATCTACGCGAGTGTCGGGTCCAGTCCACCGAGCGATGCCCAGGTCAAACGGTTCTTCGACACCGTCTACGACCCTGCGAAACAACCCGTCTTCTTCCACTGCCAACACGGCAAGGACCGCACCGGCATGATGGCGGCGCTCTTTCGAATCGAGCGCGAGGGCTGGAGCAACACGAAGGCAATCGAAGAGATGCAGGCGTTCGGCTACCACGACGTCTTCAGGGATCTCATCGGCTATGTGCGGAAGTACAAACCGCGCGGACTTCACCGACAGCACTGACCCGCGGGGTTCAGGCCACTACGCGCAAAGGGATTCATGCGCCAACCACTCGTGCTCGATGCCGTCAAGGCTCCGCAGATCGACAGCGACGTGATCCCCGTTCTCAGGCACATCGAACCGCGCGCGGTGGTGCATGCCCGGAAACAACCTCCCGCCGACCATCGTGTTCAAAGCCGACGAAGTGTCGCGCCGGGGAATGAACTCCCCCCCCCCCGAACGCCAGCATCCGTGTCCCATTCGACCGCGATGCGGTGCGCGGCGTTCTCCGACCCGAAACCGAGAAACGCCGGTAGAAAACGCGGTCGCATCCGCGCTAGCCGGATCAACCTCGTAGTTGACGAGCACACGCCGATCGACCAGGCCTCGAATGACTGGAGCGAGCAGCGGATTGGAGACGGAACTCCGCCGCCGAGTACCATATTTCACCACCCTGCTCCCACCTCACTCCCGGGCAACAAACTCGAGTCCCAGCCCGAGTAGGATGGCGAGAATCAAGACGCCAATCATGAAAGCCTCCCAGTTCCCGATCGGTTTGTCCCGCTCTGTCTCCGTCATCGCTCGTACACTCCCCTTCTCATGTGATACGGGCCATTGGCGATTGCAGAATGGGCCAATACATCGGCTACGCTCCGGCACCCCCTCGAGTTTCCTGCCCGAATGCGACTCAAGATCCTCCTCCCCGGTCTCGCGCTGATCTCACACTGCGCGACCAGCATCTGCGCGCAGGAAATCTCCATCGCGACGTTTGCAGCCGACGTCACGCCGCCGATCGGCAGTCCGCTGTGCGACGGCCTCGTCCTTCCCGCTCGGAAGATCGTCGATCGGTTGTCCGCCCGCGGCATCGCGATCTTCGGAAATGACAAGCCAATCGTGTTGTGTGCAGTGGACTGGGTCGGCATCGGCAACACGGGTCACGACCAATGGCGGCGCGCGCTCGCGGCGGCGGTCGAGACCACGGTCGATCGCGTATGCGTGCACGCACTCCATCCGCACGACGCACCTGGCTGTGACTTTGCGTCGGAGGCACTTCTCGTCGAGCACGGTCTCGGCGGAAAGATGTTCCCCGTCGAGTTCGCGCGCACGGCGATCGCGCGCACCGCGAACGCACTGAAGGCCGCTGTCAAGAAACGGGTCCGTATCACGCACTTCGCCATCGGCAAAGCCAAGGTCGAAGACGTCGCTTCCAACCGCCGCATCCTCGGCAAAAACGGCAAGGTCGCGCACGTCCGCTTCAGCAAGTGTGGGGATTCAAAGGTCCGCGCGATGCCCGAGGGAATCATCGATCCTTGGGTGCGCGTCGTGGGGTTCTTCCGTGGCGAGCACGCCGTCGCGGCGCTCAGCTACTACGCAACGCACCCGCAGAGTTACTACGGGAGTGGCGGCGTCAGTTGTGACTTCGTCGGCCTGGCCCGCAACCGATGCGACGGGGTAATTCACAGCGGTCACTGGGTGCACTTCAACGGCGCCGGAGGCAACGTCACGGCTGGCAAATACAACGACGGCAACCCCGCGCGCCGCGCCGAGCTCACGCAGCGACTCGCGGACGGCATGTCGAAGGCGTGGCGCGAAGCGAAACGCTTCCCGATCCGGACCGCGAAACTCGACTGGCGCACGGTCGCTGTCGCGTTGCCACCATCCACCCGGTTCGATGAGCAGGCTCTCCTTTCCCAAGTCGCGGACTCCAAGCTCGCCACCCGTGAACGCGTCCGCGCCGCCCGTGACCTCGTGTGGTTCCGGCGCACGAAGCGAGGTCACAAGATCACGCTCGCGTGTCTTTCCGTCGGGAAGGCCCGCATCCTCCATCTGCCCGGGGAGTTGTTCGTCGAGTATCAGATCTTCGCATCGAAGCTACGGTCGGATCTCGAAGTGTGCACCGCGGCGTACGGTGACTACGGCCCCGGCTACATCGGCACGAAGATCGCTTACTCACAGGGCGGCTACGAGACCGGTCGGGTGTCCCGCGTCGCGCCCGAAGTGGAGACCGTACTGCGTGACGGGATCCAGTCGATTCTCATGCCACGCGGAGGGTCCTACCGCGCCGGCACCGCCGTCGTGAAAATCACGCCGACGAAACCCGTGCGCCTCGCCGGCTACGCCAGCCGGACGAAGCCCTCTTCCGGAGTCCTGCAAGACGTCCACGCGAAGGCACTGGCGCTCGTCGATCCATCGGGCAAGCGAGCGCTCCTCCTCACCGCCGACCTCCTCGGCGTGACCAAAGCACTCGCCGACGCAGTGTGCCAACGCCTGGGGAAGGACCTCGGCCTGCCGCGTTCGGCGATCATGATCGCGACGTCGCACACGCACACCGCCCCCGCTCTCACGAGCCATCTCGCGCCGATGTTCAACTTCACGGAAGAAGAACGGGTGCGCGTCGATCGGTACACGGAGTTCGTCGAAGAACGCTTCGTCGACGTCGCGAAGAAGGCCTTCGCGCGACTCGCCCCCGCGAAACTCCACTGGGCGGTCGGTGAGTGTGGGTTCGCCGTCAACCGACGCAACAACGACGAAGCCAAGGTCCTCGAGCTGCGCGCCGCCGGCAAACTGAAAGGCCCGTTCGACCACGACGTACCCGTGCTCCGGGTCACGGACCCGAACGGCAAGCTCCGCGCAGTGGTGTTCGGCTACGCCTGCCACTGCACGGTCCTGAGCTTCCGCCGCGTGAGCGGTGACTACGCGGGCTTCGCCCAGAGCGAACTCGAGCAGCGGCACGAGGGCGCCATCGCGATGTTCGTCGCCGGTTGCGGCGGCGACCAGAACCCGTTGCCGCGCCGCGACGTGAAGCTGGCGAAGCGCTACGGCGCGGAACTGGCGAAGAGCGTCGATGCCGCACTCACGGGAAAGATGACCGCGCTCACAGGTCCACTCCACACCGCATTCGGCTTGACATCGATTTCGTTCGACAAGGTGCCGACGAAGAAACAGCTGCAAGCGAGCCTGGAGGACAAGAACGTCTACAGGCGGCGCCACGCCCAACTCCTCCTCGACAGACTCGAGCGCGACGGCAAGATCGCAACACAGTACCCCTACCCCGTTCAGGCCTGGCGACTGGGCGACGAGCTGACGTGGGTCGCGCTCGGCGGCGAGGTCACGGTCGACTACTCGCTCGCGATCAAGAAGATCTTTGGCGGCAAGCGGACATGGGTCGCCGCCTACTGTAACGACGTGATGGGCTACATCCCCTCGCACCGAGTCTGGCGCGAGGGCGGCTACGAGGGCGGCGGCGCGATGCTCTACTACGGGCAGCCCTCTCGCTGGGCCGAGTCCGTCGAGACCGTCGTCATGGCGGCGGTCAAGCAAACCGTCGCGAAGACGCTGCAAGGCGAACTGCCACGCATCCCCCCGAAGACGCCTGAAGCGGCGTTGCAGACATTTCGTATCGCACCCAGCATCCGGGTTGAATTGGTCGCCGCGGAACCAGACGTCGTCGACCCGATCGACATGGAGTTCGACGAGCACGGCAACATCTGGGTGATCGAGATGCGCGACTACCCGTTCGATGAGCGGGACGGCCACAAGCCGACGGGTCGCGTGAGAGTGCTCGAGGACATAGACGGAGACGGGCGTGTCGACAAGAGCCGCGTGTTTGCCGACAAGCTATCGTGGCCAACCGCGATCGCGTGCTGGAAGGGTGGTGTCTTCGTCGCTTCCGCGCCCCACATCTACTACCTGAAGGACGAGAACGGCGACGGTCGTGCTGACCGCAGGGAGATCGTCTTCTCCGGATTCGGTCGCAACAACGTGCAGACGCTCGCGAACAACTTCGTTCTGCAACCCGACGGCTGGTTCTACGGCGCCGGAGGCGGCAACGGCGGCAAGATCGTGTCCAAGCGCAAGCCGAACCTCGCACCCGTGTTGCTCCGCGGGCGAGACTTCCGGTTCCACCCGGACGGGCGATTCGAATCACTCACGGGTGGCGGGCAGTTCGGGCACACCATCGACGACTTCGGTCGGCGCTTCGTCTGCAACAACTCGGACCACGCGCGGCACATCGTGCTCGAGCAACATTACGTCAACCGCAACCCTCTTCTCGCCGCACCGTCGCCCATCGCGTCGATAGCGGTCGAAGGGGGCTCCGGTCCGGTCTTCCGTCTCAGCCCGCCGGAACCCTGGCGCATCGTCCGAACGCGATTGCGCATCGGCGGCCAGGTACGTGGACCGATCGAGCACGGCGGGGCCGTGTCCGGCTACTTCACGTCGGCGACAGGAATCACGGTCTACCGCGGCAACTCAATCCCCGGGGGCTACGGCAACCTGATCGTCGGCGACGTCGCCAGCAACCTCATTCATCGCAAGAAGCTGACGCCGAACGGGGTGACGTTCCGCGCGGCCCGGGTGGAGAACAACTGCGAACTCCTCGCGTCGTCGGACATCTGGTTCCGCCCGGTGAACTTCGCGAACGGTCCGGACGGCGCGCTCTATGTGTGCGACATGTACCGCGAGGTCGTGGAACACCCCTGGTCGCTCCCCGACGAGATCAAATCGAATCTCGACCTGATGAGTGGGAGTGACCGAGGACGCATCTGGCGAATCGCCGGCGCAAACGAAAAGGCGTACCGCAAACCGAATCTCGGATCGGCCACGGGCGCGCAACTCGTCGCGGCGCTCCTGCACCGCGATGGTTGGCAGCGGGACACGGCGATGCGATTGCTCCTCGAACGCCAGGGGGCTTCGACCGGAACCAGGCTTCGCCGGCTACTCGCGAGGAGTCCTGCTGCGCGAACTCACGCGATCGCTCTGGCGCTGCTGGCTGCCTTGCACGCGATCGACCGCGAGACAATCGAAAAGGCCCTGACACACGGGCATCCGGGTGTCCGGGAGACCGCGGTTAGACTCCTCGATCACGTCCGATTCTCGAAGAAGCTGACACCCGCACTCGTGAAACTCAGCGCTGACCCCGACGCACGCGTTCGGTTCCAACTGGCGTGTACCCTCGGGATGTTCGATGACGAGCAGGCCACGCGCACGCTGCTGCGCCTCGCCGTCCGAAACGGCGCCGACCGCTGGACGCGCACCGCGATCCTGAGTTCGGTGGGCGGTGGGCGCGCACGTCGATTGCTCGAAGCTCTCCAAGGGTCCGGACGAGCACCCAAACCGCTCCTCCACGAACTCTGCGCGATTCTCGGCGCGAGTCAGGTCGCCGAGGATCGGGACGCCGTCGCAACATACGTCGAGGCTCACCCAGTCTACATGTCCACCGCGTTGCTCGGCCTCGCCGACGGCATGCGCCGCCGCGGCGAGTCCATCACCCACTGGCTCAGCGACAAATGGGAGTCGTCCCGGTTCTCCGACACCGCGAATCGGATGAGAGATACGACCCTCAGCCTCGACGACCGACTGGAAGCGATTCGCCTGTGGGGCCTGCAGCCGATCCAGACCTCGGGCACCACGTTGTCCGGACTCCTCGACCCGAAACAACCGCCGAAGATCCAGGCCGAAGCCGTTCGCGCGATCGCATCGCACGGAGATTCGGACGCCGCAGAGTTGCTCCTCGCGGGCTGGCCCGACTACTCACCCACGCTCAGGCAGCACGTGCTCGACGCAGTAACCGGGAGGACAATGCATCATCGCACGCTCTCCGATCAGCTTCAAAACGGGCGGATCACGCCATCGGCACTCGCGAAGAGACACATCGACCGGCTGCGGCGTTCGACGGACCCGCTGGTCCGACGACTCGCACGCAAGTCGCTGGGCGGAGGACGGCCATCCAATCGCGCCAAGGTGATCGACCGCTACCGACCGGCGCTGGCAAAGGGCGGCGACGCCGACCGAGGCCGCAAGATCTTCGAGACGAACTGCATCGCGTGCCACCGGCGCGGCGGCAAGGGAACGGCCATCGGACCGGACATCGAGACCGTTCGCGAACGAACCCCGGCAGCATTACTCGAACAAATCCTCGACCCGAGTCGCGAGGTCAACCCGGCGTACCTCCTCTACGTCGCGGAGACGAAGGACCAGCGCATCCTCGCAGGATCGATCGTCAGCGAGACCGATGCCGCGATCACGCTCCAACAAGTCGACGGTAAGCGCGAGGTACTGCTGCGCACGCAGATCGAGAGCTTGAAGACCTCAGGGCTCTCTCTCATGCCCGTGGGCCTCGAATCCACGATCACCCCGGACGCGATGGCGGACCTGATTGCCTTTCTGCGCAAGCGCTAGGTGCCCGCAGAGACAGTCTCTCATTGATGTACTCGCGGTGGAGAGGTGACGCCTCCCGGCTTCTGACTGTCGCACGCTGCAGTCTCGGTCTATGGTCCGGGCATGCCCAGTCTGATCTACCGCTCGCTCCTCGTGTGCTTTGTCGTCAACGCTCTTCCTGCACAAGAAGCCAAACGGACCGATCAACTCCCAAACCTGATCTTCATCATGGCCGACGACCTCGGCTGGGGTGACCTCGGTTGTTTCGGGCAGAAGAAGATCAAGACGCCGCGGCTCGACAAGATGGCGGCGCAGGGGATGCGGCTCACGAACTTCTACGCCGGCTCGACGGTCTGCGCGCCGTCGCGGTGCGTGCTGATGACCGGACTCCACACGGGCCACTGCCTCGTGCGCGGCAATGGTCGCGATCCGCTGCGCCCCGGCGATGCGACCGTCGCGGAGATGATGCAAAAGGCCGGATATGTCACCGGTCTCGTCGGCAAGTGGGGACTGGGCGAGGAGGGTTCGACTGGGACCCCAATCAAGAAGGGCTTCGACTCGTTCTTCGGATACCTCAATCAAGGCCA
>CAYYAQ010000186.1:0-9347 GCA_964469555.1 uncultured candidatus Brocadiaceae bacterium
CCTTGATCCGGAACGGGTAGCGGGGATCGAGCTTCGGCACCTCGATGCGAGACTGAAACGAACTGTACTTCGTGATCGCCGCATCGAGCTCTCCGCTGCTCAGGTCCTCCTTCAAGGAGTTGATGAGCTTCTCGAACTCTCCTTTCCCGAAGAACTTCGCGGCGTTCGAATCACCGGTCGCCATCTTCGCGGCCAGGGCCTTGTACGGCTGCTGGACATCCTTGTACCAACACGAGGCCAAGGGCGGGTTCTTGATGAGGTTCTTCTCCGCGACCTCGTCGAGCTTCTCCCCGACATCCTTCAGGCCAATGCTCACCTCGCGCAGAAGCTCGATTCGCTTGAACATCGTGATCTCTCTCGACGCGCTGTGCTGCCACTTTTGCTTGAGATTGCTGATACGCGAACCGTAGTCCTCGATCAGCCGGCGCTGCTGCGCCATCGTCGCGATGATGCTCTCGGCGTTCTCGTCTGCGCTGATGCGCGGATCGATGAAGATGTCTCGTCGACCATCGCGACCCGTGTAGTTGTAGGGATCGAGGTTCAAGTTGCCCGCGGCCTGGATGAACACACGCAGCTTCTTCTTCTTGGTCTCGTAGTTGACGATCTTCGTCTTCCTTCCACCTGACTTCGGGTTGTAGACGTACGTCTCGACCGTCATCCGAATCGAGTGCTGCACGTCTTCTCCTTCCTTGGTATCCACACCCTCGGTCAGGGTGAAGTCGCGGATACTCACGAACCGGGAGTAGTTCTCGAAGAAGTTCATGAACTTCATGTACTGCCACAGGCTCGCCCGGAAATAGTACTGGTAGCTCATGCGCTGGAACGCGCCGCCGCTCTTGGAGCCACGAACCGGAACGAACCGGTCGATCGAGATGTCCGACTTGATCGCGAACTCCTGCACCATTCTGGTGAACCGCGTGAGCTCCGCCTCCTTGGGCAGGATCTTCACGTACTCCTTCACGTTCTCGCGAAGGACGATCACCTTCTTCTCGACGTCGGGAATCCTCTTGATCTTCTCCCGACCTGCCTCGATCTCCTTCTCCTTGTTCGAGATCTGGATCTTCTCTTCTTCGATCAGACCCTTGGCCCAGTGGACACCACCGCCGGCACCGCCGCACAGAAGAACGGTCGCGCTAGTGATGATGAGAAGAGTCTGTTTCTGATTCAACCTTGCCATGACGTGTCTCTTCGCTCCCTACTTTGGACTCGCGGGCTTCGAGCCAGGCTGATTCTTCGCCCACTTGGGCGGGGCCACGAACTGCCACTTCCAACTGAATGTGAACGACTCGGGCGGAAACAGTCCCTGGTCGATCTTCTTTACACCGCTCGGCGGACTGAACTCGGCCATGTCCTGAAAGAACTCGGTCGCCCCGACGTCGTCGTGCAGGTTCGCGATCCGACGGATGTCGGCACCCTGCACGGCGCCCGGCAGCACGACGCTCGGCCCTTTGCGACCGTCTCTCGAACCCCGGACCATGATGTTGCTGAACCACGCGACGTGGCGCTCGTAGTTGCCGTCGTTGGTCACGACGGTGATCAGTTCGTCCATGAACCTCGTCCAGAGCATGCGACCCCTCGCGATGTTCCTGATCGTCTCCGAACGCTTGGAGAACTCCTTTTCCTCGGCGACAAGATTGGAGTAGAGCGCGGCCCGGTCGTTCACGCCCTTGAGCGTCTCCTCGACGGCCTTGTGCTCCACGACCTTCTGGTCGAGGTCACCGAAGTAGACCATCCCGAACCAGCCCAGGCTGGAACAGACAGCGACGACACCGACAAGCGCAGCGGCGAACACCTTCGGCGAGGTGCGCTCAGGTTTCCTGTACGGCTCAGGAAGAAGGTTGATGCGAATCATGGTTGCTTTCCTCCAGTGAGCTATGCGATAGGCGCGGCGAGCCCGAGTGAAACGGTCAATTGCGGCGCGGCTTGGTGGAGCAGATCGATGTCCACGTTGTCAGACTTCACTTTGAGCCCCTCGATCGGGTTCCACACTCGTGTCTTCTTCTCGAAGATCTTCTCCATGCCTTCCTCGAGGAACGGCAAGAGCACCGCCCCCCCGGACAGGAACACCTCTTCAACCTCCCCTTCGAACTGGTTCTCGAAGAAGTCGAAGGAGAGGTTCACCTCGTTTCCGAGGTCGTCCATCACGTGCGTCACTGCGTCCTGCACATCGCTGATCTGATCCTGAGGGTCGCGCTTCAGCGCCTCAGCCTCGTGATTCTCCAGCCCGAAGCGCCGCGTGATCGCGTTCGTCAGGTCGAATCCACCCATCGGTACCTCGCGAGCGAAGCACGTGACGTTGTTACGCATGATGTTGATCGAGGACTTGCTCGATCCGATGTCCAGCAACGCGAGTGTCCGGTCGGTCTCCTGGATGCCGGGGCTGACGATGTCGCTCAACTCGTAGGCGTTGCCGAGCGCGAAGCTGTCCACGCTGATGCTCACGGGCTGAAGTCCGAGACTCTGCAGCATCTGCGCCTGGTCTTCGACCTCGGTGTTCTTCGCCGCCACGAGCAGGACCTTCATCTCGTCCTGGGTCATTGTCTCGGTGCAAGGAATGTCCATGAGCTTCTGCGTGTCCATCTGGACCTCGTCGATCTCGAACGGGATGTACTTGTCCGCCTCGAACTTGATCGCGTTCTTCAAGTTCTCGTCCGACATCTTGGCCATGTTCACGTAGCGGAAGATGACCGACTTGCCACTGACGGCGGTGGCCACGCGCTTCGTGCGGAAGTCGCCTGAACTGAACAGGTCCGAGATCGCATCCTGACGCGCCTGATCGCCAGGAATGTCGATCTGACCAAAAGCTGTGATGATGTAGTCGAACTTGTCTCGAGTAAGCTCCACCGCTTTGATGCAGCTCGATCCCAAATCCAACCCAATGATGCTCTTTCGCTGTTTGAGCATGCTCTCCTTCGGACGTTCGTTTCAGTAACCCGCCTGTCTACGGGCAAATGCGTACGGTACCGGTATCGGCACCTGGGGTTGCGATGTTGAGTCGGTCGACCCCAGATCGAGGCCCTCGTCGACGATACGCGTGAACGCGTTTCCCGAGGGCGGAATCGGTCCGGGAAACGGGCCTACCGAGGTTCCCCTGTCATCGAACGATCGACGTGATCCGTACGGGTTTCCGACATTTGGCCGCGTCGATCACGACCTCGTGTCATTCCTCGCCGAATCCGTTGTCGATCAACTCGACGAGAGCCCGGATCTGGTCTTCGCAGTCGGGTCCCGCGGAGCGCAACTCCAGCACGGCACCCTTCTCCGCGGCCAGCATCATCACTCCCATGATGGACTTCCCGTCGATGCAGTCCATTCCGGAACGCTTGACCTGCAGTTCGCTTGCGAAACCGTTGGCGGTCTGTACGAAGAGGTGGGCCGGTCGGGCGTGGAGGCCATTCGAGTTGTTCAGCGTGACCTCGGCCTGCGCCGAAGGCAGCGTGTCCCCCGCCGAACTCATGCGATTCCCGTCATCTCCAGGAGAAGGTCGCGCAGTTCCTCGGCGCTCTTGACGTGCAGCGCGAATCGCCGGAAGTCCGCGTTGCGCGCGAGCGTCGACACCCACCGCAGCGCGGCGAGGTGTTGTTCGGGCTGCCCACCCTTCGGACCGAGCACGACGAACATGATGTGGACCGGTCGCCCGTCGATCGCGTCGAAACCGATCCCCGCCTCGTTGATCGCGACGGCGACGGCGATCTCGGCGACGTCAGCTTCCTTGACGTGGGGCACCGCGACGCCGTTGCCGAGTCCTGTGCTGCCCTGCGCCTCGCGGGCGAGGAGCTGCTTCAACACCTCTTTCCGGGCCCCGGCGTCCAGGACACCGGCGTCGACGACCGCCCCGAGGACTTCATCGAGCGCCAAATCGCGTTCCGTCGCAGTCAGCTCTGGAATCAGGACAGTGGAATCGATCAGGTTGCTATTCATCTAAAACCGGGCGCAAGGCCCAGAACCGAGCCCCCCAACCTATCTGGCCCGGGCCTGGATATCCAGCGAGAGCTCAGACCCTGTTTCCCGGCGGGCGGAGGCCCAATCTAGTCGTAGGGTGCGGCCTCGGACCAGGGCTGCCTAGGCCGTGAGATCCTCTTCGACGATCTCCTCGTAGGTCTTCTCGGACTCCATGCCCACCATGGAGGGCTCGGGGGCGGCACCCAGCGAATCGTGCTTGTGGTTTTGCCGCTTCTCCTTGTCCTTCTTGAGCTGCCGTTCGAGCTTCTCGACCGCCGAGATGATCGACGCGCGGTAGCCGGAGGCGGCCTCCTTGCTGACGATCGTGGCGCCAGAATCAACGTGCACGATGAACTCGGAGATGAAATCCTCGTGACGCTCGTCGAGGAGAACCTGGATCCGCGAGATCCGGGAGTTGAAACGCGTCAACCTCCCAGCCTTCTCCGTCGCAAAGTCCCGAGTCTTCTCGGACACGTGCTGGTGACGGCTGACCACTTCGATCGAAACATCCCTATCGCGATTGTTCGCCATGTGTTGATTCAGATTTTGAGGTAAAGAGCGGGCGGATTCCTTACCGGCGTGCGCACGACGCGCAAACGCACACCCGGTAGACCGCTGCATTTTCGGCTATTGCGGCGTTCTTATACAGCCCCAATTTCATCGCTCCGCGCCAAGGGCATCTCGCGGGTACAGGACGCGGACCAGGTACAGCCCGCACGCTGGCGCAGTCATGCCGGCCTGGCTGCGATCCTTGGAATTCAGGATCTCGAGAACCCTTTGCGGGGGGATCCTGCGCGTACCCACCTGTTGGAGGGTCCCGGCGATCGCTCGAACCTGATTGTACAGGAATCCCGAGCCTTGCACCACCAGGTCCATCCCGTGGGGCCGGCGAACGATCCGCGCCTGGGATATGACGCGAACAGTGCCACGGACCCGCTCGTAACCTGGATTCGAGGCGAAGGCGGCGAAGTCGTGTTCTCCCACCAGATACGCCACGGCTTCCCGCATCGGCTCGATGTCCATCGGACGTCGAACCCAATGGAAGAGATCGCGACCGTGAACCGGTCGCCTCAGATCGTTCCTAAACCGGTAGGCGTATCGCTTGCCTCGCGCTGAGAAACGGGCGTGAAAACTCGCCGGCACCGGGCGGGAATCGATCACCGCGATGTCGTGGGGCATGTTGCCGTTGAGGGCGTCGGGAAGCTGCGAGGCGTCAAACGAAGCGGGCACGCGGACGTGGGCGGTCTGGCGCAGCGCGTGAACCCCGGCATCCGTGCGACCGGATCCGTGCACGGCGATCTTCTCCCCGAAAATGGTCGCGAGAGCGTTCTCCATGTGCTCCTGGATCGTGGGGAATCCGTCCTGCCGCTGCCAACCTGCGTAGGCCTTGCCGTGGTAGCGTATCGTGAGGAGAAGGGTCTGCATCGACGGGGTGTTCGCGCCGACACAGGATAGGAGTCCCACACCTGGATTCGCACTGTGAAGTGACGAGCCCGGCGATCCTGACGGTTACTGCCCCAGCAAGACGCGCAGGAACAGCGACCCGACCATGCTGAGCGCAATGGCGATGCCGCCGAGGATCGGACTGGCGCCGATGCACACGTACGCTCCCACACCGCTTCCGCCGACGAACACGATGCCGGGGACCAACCATGACACGGGACGAGACTCCACGACTTCGTGGACGGGATGCGCCGGTGCGTCCGCCCGCGACGGCAGGCGTTCGCGGCTCGAACTCCTCGTCGATCCGTCCCCCACGGCGGTGACGATGTCGCTGCCGTGGATCGCTTCGTTGCTGTTGTACGCCTGCTGGACCCGAGAAGGGCGCCGACCGCTCCGCGAGTCCTGGATCCCGGATAACGTGGGACCTTGCGTAGTCTCGTCGCCGCGCACGCTCGACGGCGCGGCGTCCAAAACCGGAGCGATGGGCGGAGCAGGCTGCCGAATCCTCCCGTATCTACCATCGCGGATCTTGGCCGGCTCCGGGCCATCTGGCTTGGCACTTTCTGCTTCTGCCTCGACGACCTCCAGCTCGGCCTTGTCCAGCTTGGTCGCGGAGACGGCATTGCCAACGATGGCCTCCATGCTGTCCAGGGCGAGCTCTCTCGGGGTCGCGTCCTCGCTCGGCATCGGATTGTGGTGCGCCGGCGAATCGAACGTCCCGGAAGCCGTGATCTCGGTCCCGGCAGGCGGGTCGTCCTGGCCCATCATCACTTCGAGTTGGTGCATTTGGGAATCGGGAACCCACTCGTCGTCATCTTCGACTGGCTCCCAATCGGCCTCGCTCCCCTTGGCCAGGAGGGGAGCGGTCTCCTTAGCGGAGTCTTCCTCTCCGAGTGGATCGAACTCCCTGCCCTCGTTCATTCCGTATCCTCGTACTTCCGTCGACGCCAGCTCGATGCGAGCCCCAGGTCCACCCTGTATTTCGCCACGGTGCGCCGCGCAACTTTGATGTTCCTGAGCAAAAGCCCCCGGACGATCTCATCATCGGACAGCGGGGCTCGAGGATCTTCGCCCGCGATCAGGTCACGGATGTGGTCGCGGATCGCCATTCGGCCCATGGCTTTGCCGTCAGACGAACTGTCGCGCCGGTCGCCGTCGAAGAAGTCCCGCAACCGGAAGATCCCGTGGTCCGTCTGGACGAATTTCCCCGCGACCGCGCGGCTGACCGTCGACGGGTGGAGATCGAGATCCTCTGCGATCTGATCCATACCCAGGGGGCGGACAGCGAGCCGCCCCTGGGCGAGGAACTCGGTCTGGCGTCGCATGATCGCGTAGGTGGCCCGCGCGAGCGTCCGCTTGCGCTGCTCAACGGCCACGATGAGATCGCGGGCGGACCGGATCTTGTCCTTGAGGTAGCGCTTGACCTTCCTGTCTGTCTGGTCGCTCTGAACCATGCCCTCGTAGTCGGTCTGGATGCCGAGGTCGGGAAGCGCCATGTCATCAACCTCTACCTCGATGCGATCCCCGACGAGACGCACGATCACATCCGGGTGAACGGACTGCGCGTCCCTGTCGGAATCGAATCCCCTGCCGGGATGCGGGTCGAGGGTCCGGATCCGGTCCACGAGTTCGCGAACTTCCTCGACGGTGCGCCCGAGCGACCGCGCCACATCCGGAAGTCGGTTCTTCGCGAGCGCGTCCAGGTGTCGGGTCAGCATCGCCTCGATGTCGCAACGATCCGGGTCGTTCTGCGGCAGCTGCATGAGCATGGCGCAGATGGGATCCGAAGCGCCGATGCCACGGGGCTCCAAGCTCCGCAAGATTTCGAGACACGGCTCCAGCAGATCCTCGTCGAGGATCTTTCCGAGCTCCTCCGGCGTCGCCGTCAGCAACCCGCGGCCATCGAGTCGTTCGGCGAGAGAGGAAACCCCCGAGATCATGCCGGCCGAGAGTTCGAGCCACGCGAGTTGCGCGTGCACGTAGTCCACGAGGGACTCACCGCGGCCCGGAACGTTTTGGAGAAAGGCCTGCTTCCGGTCCTCTTCGCCGCCGACGGTCTTGCGACCATCCGAGTCCGAGGGGCTCCACTCGGATGAGCGATCGGCGAGGTTCCAGTCACTCGGATCGCCGTCCGCCGACTCATCCGGCGCGGGGCTGTCGCCGAGATCAGCGTCGTAGTCGGCAACCTCCGCTACCAGCGTCTCGTTCTGCTCCAGTTCACGGTCGATCAGCGCGAGCAACTCGACCGAAGTGAGTTGAAGCACTTCGATCGACTGGAGCATCTTTGGTAGCAGAGCCATCCCCTGCTCCATCCGCCCTTCTTGCCGCGCCTGCATCGCCATGTGTCCAGCCATCTCCGGCTGTACACTTTCTCGGCACTGGATCGGCGAACACTTGAGCACCAACGGCAAAGCCGTCGCATCATCGACGGCGGCGCGGTCGCGATTCGGGTTGCGCCGCGATCGGATCCTCCGGCCACGCGTGTTTCGGGTAGCGCCGTCGCAACTCCGAGCGCACGCCCGGGTACACATTCGCCCAGAAACTCGCGAGGTCCCTGGTGATCTGGACCGGTCGGTGGTTCGGCGCCAAGAGGTGCAGGAGCAATGGTACGCGTCCGCCGGCGAGGGACGGCGTCTCGCGAAGGCCGAAGAACTCCTGTAGGCGCGCGGCGACGAACGGTTCCGGACCAGAATCGTAGTCGATGCGCGCTTGCCGCCCCGAGGGCAAGGTCACGCGTTCGGGGGCATGAGTGCGCAGCCTCGCCTGCGCTTCGCGGTCCAAGCCATGGATCAGGACGTCGAGCACGGGTACGTCGGCGATCGCGGATAGACGCGTCATCCCCGCGGAGAGGGAGACCGCCGCGTCGGCGATGTCCGAGTCGGTGATCGCCGGGAAGTCGCCCTCCGGCAGCTGTTCCCTGAGCCAGGCAAGCCGGCAAAGGAATGCCCGCAGATCCTTCTGCGCGCCGAGGTACCGCCAGGGGTCCTCACGCAACTGCGCTGCCAGCAGGTCGTGCACGCGATCGGGATCGACACGACCTCCGGTGCGTTCCTCGAGCACGAGCCGCCCGAACCAGCGGCGTCGCACCGCCGTCACCGTGCCGCGAACGCCGTGGAAATCTGCCGTCTCCTCGTCGCGAATGGCTCCGGGGAATACGTCGTCGAGCCAGTCTTCGCGAAGCGGGCACGCCAGATCGACGAGCGAACGACTCTGGGTGCGGTCTCCACTTTCGCGAACTTGCAGGGCGAGCAGCAGTTCACCGAGGTCCTCGTGGTCCCGCATGGTGAGGCGGAACCCACGACCCGTGGCCATCACGCCCTCGGTCTCGTGTTCGCTTGTTCGCTTCGATACCCGATCGGGGTAGCCCGCCAGCAGAGTCTTGGTCAGGTCGTCCTCGGTGATCCCCTCGCGGTCAGCCCCGGCGCCGCGGGCGATCTGATCGCGGGCCTTCGCGATGGCCCGCGCCGCGCGCACGTCCACGCCCAGGGATCGCGCGGTGGCGTTCGAAAAGCCCGCGCCCTCGAGTTCGAGAAGGGTCGACCGTAACGCGAACAGGTCGGCGGGCTTTTCGCGGTGCCGAGCATCACCGCGACGACTGAGAAGATCGCGCTCGGAGAGCAACGCCGCGAACTCAGCGGCGGCGTGTGGACAACCCCGGCGACTCCCCTCTTCCATAATCCGCGCGAGTCGGGGGTGAAGGGGATGGCGTAGCATCGCTTTCCCCACGTCCGTGATTCCTCTCGCATCGACGGCGCCGAGCATTCCGAGAAGGTCGTCGGCGAGATCGAGGGCCATCGCGTCCGGCGCTTCGAACCAACCGAACTCCCGCGGGTCTCGCGCGGCGAACGAACGCACCTGGAGGGCGACCCCGGCCAGGTCGAGCCGCCGGATCTCGGGGACTTCGAACGGAGCCAGGCCGCGATCCTCCGCGGATTCTCCCGCTCATGATGATCACGCCACCA
>CAYYAQ010000186.1:9357-10265 GCA_964469555.1 uncultured candidatus Brocadiaceae bacterium
TCCTCCGCGACCGACCACATCCTGTAGCAGACGCCGGGCCCGGTGCGTCCCGCGCGTCCGCGCCGCTGCTCCGCGGAGGCGCGGCTGATACGCTGGAGTTCGAGACGGTCGAGGCCGCGACCGACGTCGTGCCGCAGGATGCGCACGAGCCCCGAGTCGACGACGGCGGTTACCCCTTCGATCGTGATCGACGTCTCGGCGACATTCGTCGCGAGCACGATCTTGCGGGAGCTGCCGCGAACAATCGCGGCATCCTGTTCCCGAGGGGATAACTGGCCGTGGAGCGGGAGGACGGCCACCCCGGCGCGCCGCGAAGAGTCTTCGAGTGCCGAGAGAGAGCGCTGGATCTCGCCCACGCCCGGGAGGAACACGAGGACGTCGCCCGTGGTCGCGTCGAGCGCGGTGGACACGGCGCTCCGCACGGACTGCGGCAGGTCTTCACGGCCCATCGCGCGCGCGACGGGCACGTGTTCGACATGGACGTCGTGCAAGCGACCCTCGGCGGTGACGGACTCGCACGGCTCGAGAAACGCGACGATCGGCGAGGGGTCGAGGGTCGCAGACATCACCAGTACGGTCAGGTCCTCGCGAACCGTGTTCCGGACCTCGGCGAGCATCGCGAGGGTCAGGTCTGCCTCCAGGCTGCGCTCGTGGAATTCGTCCAGTACGATCGCCGCAACGTCGGGGAGAAAGGGGTCGTGCAGGAGCTTTCGCAAGAGGATCCCCTCGGTGACGAAGCGAATCCTCGTGCCCGAGCTGGTCTGGCGGTCGTGGCGGACCTGGTACCCGACCTCGTCCCCCACCCTGCCGTTCCGCTCGAACGCGACCCGCCGCGCTGCCGCGCGCGCCGCGAGCCGGCGAGGTTGCAGGACCCAGACTTCACCATCGAGGCCGTGATCGACGAGCGC
>CAYYAQ010000187.1:0-10194 GCA_964469555.1 uncultured candidatus Brocadiaceae bacterium
CGGACACTTCGGCAAGTGGCACCTGGGCGACAACTACCCGTACCGCCCGCAGGATCGCGGCTTCGAGGAGTCGATTCACAACAAGGCATGGGGCATCGGTTCACTCTCGGAGCACTGGGAGAACGACGCTTTCGATGACCAGTACTGGCACAATAACGAGCTCGAGAGTTTCGAGGGCTACAACACCGATGTCTTCTTCCAGAAGGCGATGGACTGGATCGGCAAGCAGGAGAGGCCCTTCTTCGTCTTCCTCCCGACCACAGCTGCGCACGCGCCGTTCAATGTTGCGAAGAATTACTCGAAACCCTACCAGGGCCAGAGAGGTCGCGCCGTCCCCAACTTCTTCGGCATGATCGCCAACATCGATGAGAACGTCGCCAAGTTGGATGCGTTCTTGGAAGACCGTGGTCTGAAGGAGAACACCATCCTCATCTTCATGACCGACAACGGCACGGTGCGAGGGCATGCCGTCTTCAACGCCGGGATGCGTGGCCGCAAGACCTCCCAGTATGACGGCGGCCATCGCGTGCCGTTCTTCCTGCGTTGGCCCACCGGTGGCTACGACAAGCACCGCGATGTCGGCACGCTTGCGCACAGCACCGATCTGCTGCCCTCTCTGATCGATCTCTGCGGATTGAAGACGCGCAAGGGCGGCGCAGCGTTCGATGGTCGAAGCCTGCGCCCTCTTCTCGAAGGAAAGGCCAACGCACTCGAGGATCGCAAGGTCGTCGTTCAGTATCGCGCCGAGTTCAAACCGTGGAGCGGCGCAGTGCTCTGGAAGAAATGGCGTCTCGTCGACGGCAAGGAGCTCTACGACGTCGCCGCTGACCCCGGCCAGAAGAAGAACATCTACGATCAGCATCCCGACGTGGTCCGCACGCTACGTGATCACTACCAGAGGTGGGTCACCCGGGTCACACCCGTGATGGGGCAGAAGAACTACGTGAGCGTGGGAACGCCCAGAGAAGTGACCACATGGTTGTCCTCCTGCAACTGGACCGGTTCCTACGCGGACAACTGGGGAAACCTGGCCAGGCAGAACACGCCGGGACACTGGAATCTCAAGGTCGAGGCCGGCGGCGACTACCGGGTGTCCATGTACATGTTCCACCCGGAAGCCAACGTCCCCCTGAACGGTAGCCTGAGAGCGGTTCCCCCGCGCCCAGTCGCCCAGGCTCGCCTCCTCGTCGGTGGCAAGGCGACGACCGTACCCACCAGTCCCGGGGACACTCATGTCACTTTCGACATCCGGTTGAAGAAGGGCCAGCGCGTCGCGCTTTCGGGGCATTTCCTCGACAAGGCGGGGAAGGTGCTGAGCGGCGCCTTCTACACGTTCCTCCAGAGAATCGGCGCGGATTCCAAGACGCCCAGCGTGCTCGAGTACGTCTCGGTGGCCGGGATCCCTCGCGCGGCGCAAAAGCGGATCAAGTCACCCGCGCCGAACAACACCGACGCGATCCCGAAGGATGCGCTGCTGATCGCGGACTTCGAGGGCGACAGCTACGGCGACTGGAAAATCACCGGCACGGCCTTCGGCAGCAGACCGTCCAGCACGAAGGACCGGGTGACTGGTCATCGCGGTCGGAGTCTGGTCGACACGTATCTCGTCGGCGAGAGCGACGAACCCACCGGTACGCTGACGTCGCCCTCGTTCACGATCGAGAGGAAACTCCTCAACTTTCTCATCGGTGGGGGGAAGACCCCGGGCAAGACGTGCGTCAATCTCGTCGTCGACGGGAAACGCGTCCGCACCGCCGTCGGTTCCGCCAGGAAGAGCAGAGGGCGAAAGATCATGAGGTGGGTCAGCTGGGATGTCGGAGAGCTCATGGGTCGACAGGTGCAGGTGGAGATCGTCGATCGGCGCTCGGAGGGTTGGGGGCACATCATGGTCGACCATGTCTTTCAGTCCGATCGGTCGATGGCCGACATCGCCGCGCCCGGTCGCCGACGAAACGCCGAACGCCGCGACAGGTAGCCAACGAGCGCGTCCCATCCGCGATGCTGGAGGGTCAGGGTGTCGACCCCAGATTTTCACCGTGTGCTTCCCGGGGCGCAGGATTACTTGGGTGCGCGATCGGGAGTGGATGTTGCGTCTCGCGAAGTCGCGCGAGCCATGTAGAATCAAGTCGTAGCGCCAGCGTGGATCCAGTCCGCGGAGCAGGATGCGCCCGAGACCATCGGCATAGCCGTTGCCATTCCCCAGCAACCAGACCGGCTGGATCTTGAGAGGTTCTCAGTGGCCGAACCATGTCGCACCCCGCTCGCGAAGTCGCCCTGATCGTGTGGGTCACCGTTGCGGCTCGATGATCCAGCGCCGGGGCTTGCCCGGCTCCAGGCGAACTGGCAGGCCCTCACTCAGGCGCTTGCCCGAAACCGTCCGCGCGGCACCTCCACCGAGTTCCCTGACGGTGTAGCGATGGGCTTCATCCGGTTCGACGACGAACCACTCCGGGACAGCGTTCATCCGGGGCCAGTCCTCGCTAAACCCCATGTGCAGGCGATGGCGCGGGATGTCGAACACGAGGCGACCCGCGTAGGGCTTGTCGGTGTCCATGTACACGCAGATCCCGCTGCCGACCGGGGCCGCCCCGAGTTGGAGTCCTTGTTGCCAGGGACGCGCGATCGTGTTGCGGGTGTGTAGCATCGTGTGGATCAGCACCGTGCGAACCGTGTTCGCTTCCAGCTTGTGCGTACCCCACAGTCGATCCGGAGCGGTGTGGTCGACCAGAACCGTGGCGATCTCGCGATCGGCCCAGACAAACCCCTCGGGAGTCGGAAACCGGTAGAGGAGATAGAGTCCGCCCTCGACGGAGTCCGCGATGTTGTCACGGGAACCGTGGTCCCAGTTGAACTCCTTGTACCGGGGCTTCAGAAGATGGCGGAGCGGCTGGCGAATCGCTTCGGCGTAGCGTTGCGTGTTCGTCGCCATGTCGTAGTCGAGGAAACCGACGAAGTCATAGCCCCAACCGTCACGGATGCCGACGCTGTCGTGCGGCCCTTCGGCCTTCTGGAGCTTCCCGACGATGACTCCGTCGGAGTTCCGGCCGCGTCGCAGGATCTCGTCGAACATGTACTCCATGTGCGGCCGGTACTGCTCGAACTTCTTTGGGCTCGCCGCCGCGTCCACGGCAAAGAGCAGACCGAGCCCTCCGATGATCTCGCAGCCGTGATCGGACAGACGCGTCGGCACGAAATTGCCACCGAGGAGGTAGTAGTCCGCGAGCCGGTGTGCCCAGTCGAGGTACTTGCGGTTCCGGGTCATGCAGTAGAGCCTTGGGAGCAGCTGGAGCAGCTCGCCGTTGACCTCGATGTTCGTCGAAGGGATGTTCCCGCCGGGTGTGCCGACGCGGGCATGCTTGAAGATGTCGTCGACCAACCCGCGCATGCGGTCGCACCAAGGGGAGTCCTTGCCGGTGATCTCGACGATCGGGATCAACCCGTCCTTCGCGTACTCGCTGGCGCCGAAGATCATCCGGTCGAACGAGGTCACGTTCTTTTGCTTCGCGTCCATGTCGTAGGGGACCGGCAGGCGGTCCAGGTGATTGCAGAGGCGTTGCTCCGCCTCGAGGGTCTTTTGCATCACCGTCTCGAGCAGGCCGTGGTCGGTGTAGTGCGCGGCCCAGACGTAGAACGGGTAGCAGTCGGCAGCGGTGTCGCGGTAGTTCCACTGCCTGCCGGTCGGACGGAACAGGCCGGTTGGCCGATCGTGCACGGCGAGGCATCGCTCGTGGAGCCAGCGCTGCACCTTGCTGAGGGCGATGCCGGCGTATCGCGCGGACCGTTCGGCGCGACTCCAGTCCGGCGCCTTCGGCGAGGGATGGAAGAGCCGCCGCATCTCGTCGTTCATCTCGAACCCGGACAGGGTTGCCCACCGTGCTACGCCATCCCCCGACCTGGCGGGCATCGACGTCCGAATCGCCTTGACCTTCGGCGCAGCTCTGGACTGGTCCGTGGTCCTTACGCCCGCCAAGAAAGCTACGCGCTCTCGGCCCTTGCCGGAGAGTACGACGCGCTGGCCGCGCTGAAGACGCCCCAGGGGCAAGCGGATCCACTGATACGCCTCCTTGCGAACCTCTGCCAGCGAGCCGCGCTTGCCACCGTACTCGAACCAGAGCGTGCGCTTGTCAGGTCCCTTCGACCCGAACAGGACCTCCAGTCGATCGTCCGCCGCGACATCGTCCGGAATCGTCACTTCGAGCTTCCACTCGGCGAGCCAGTAGTACCTCCGTCCGCCGAACTCCTGCGGTCCGGATGTGAACAGCGTCTCGCCGGGCGGACTATCGGCGGCCGAGACGACCGTAGTGATCGCGGGGACAGCAGTGGTCGCAAGGATCGGTGTAACCGCGAGGAGCGTCAGAAGAGGATTACATCGTTTCATCAGAGGCTGTTGGCCGGGGGGAGGGTCGACGAAGTCGTGGACAGCGGATGATCGCCGCGGCAGCGCGCGTTGGCAAACCGCGGTGGGGATTCTCATGGCGGATAGGTGGCGAGAGTCCGAATTCCTACGTCCGATCCCGCGCTGGAATGGTGCAGTGCTCCCCTGACGGCTGGCAATGCTGGAGGGTAAGGGTGTCGACCCCAGATCTTCACCGTGTGCTTCCCGGGGCGCAGGATTAGATGCTCAAGGCCGTTGCGCCGAATAACAAGCTGCCTAGGTGACCGCGCGCTGTAGGTGACAGCATGTGCCGGTTCGTACCGGTTCTGGGATATGACCTCGGGTATGCGATCGATGTATTCCCTGCTGGCCGCCACTCTCGTCACTCCGGGTCTGACTCGTGGGCAGGATGCGCCCGTGCCGGAGGATTTCCCGCGCTTTCAGGTCCCGGGTTTCGCGGCTGAGATGGCTCGGCTCCGCCATATGTTCTGGGTGCACTACCCCGGTGCCTCGCCGAAGTCGACGATGTGGGACCAGTGGTTGGCTGGGCCAGCATTGTGGCCGAGTGTGACCGCAGGGAACCGGAGCGACCGCATGCGCAAGGCCTGGCGGGCGATGCTGGCGAAGCGGCATATCGATGCTGACGGTTATGTCGCCACGCATCAGCATCCGTCGATCGCCCACCAACGGGGATGGCCGTTTCCGTTCTGGAATCAGGGCAAGGGTGTCGGTTGGCATTGGTCCTTCGACAAGACTGTGGGGCCACCGTGGCGCAAGAAGACCCTCGATACGGGCCGTGGTTGGGCCCTGGATGGCTGCGTCGGCGCTGGGATCGTCAAGGCGGGTTGGCGTCTCGTGATGCAGGGGAAGACCGCGCGCCTGATCTCCCCACCGATCGATCTCGACACCACAGAGGCTCCGTTCATGCAACTGCGCTGGGCGGGCGAGGGTCTGGGGGGCGCGCGTATCCGATTGCTTTGGTCCGTGACGGCGGAGCCGGAGTTCGTCGCGGCGCGGAGTGTCTCTTGCCCCGTGCCCGGTGCTGGGATCCGCTACGACATGGTGCCGATGACTGCGGTCAGCGCGTGGCGGGGTCGGGTGCGAAGGTTAGCGCTGCAGATTGACAACGCTCCAGAAGGTGCTGCGATCACCCTGCAGGCGCTATTCTCCCAGTACGATACGCGGCACAACATCAACAGCCAGGCCTTCGTGCATGGCTGCGCCAACTACTTCTGGTGGACGGGTGATGTGCCGTTTCTGCGCGCGAACATTCTCCGCATGCGACGAGCCCTGCGGCACCTGATGGTCGAACATCGGATCGGCGACCACGCGGTGATCGGGACGACGTGGACTGGGCACGATGGTCGATCGGGCCTCGTTCTTGCCGGCGGCAAGAAGCGCCTCCGTCACGGTCACGGCATCGGTAACAACTATTGGGACCTCCTGCCGTTCGGTCACCTGGACATGTACGCGACGTCCGTCTACTACGCCGCCTTACGCACGATGGCGGTACTCGAAGCCGATGTGCTCCGTCATCCGGAGTGGCAGATCCCAGGCGGTGAGTCTTTCGATCCCGCGGCACTCAAGCGACGCGCCCAGGCCGCGAAGACCGAGGCCAACGAGTTGTTTTGGAGTGAAGAGACGGGCCGCTTCGTCGCTTGTGTCGATGCCGATGGTAGGACTCACGATTTCGGTCTGACCTTCCTCAACCTGGAAGCCGTACACTACGGAATCGCCACTGATGCGCATGCGCGCGCGCTCCTCGAGTGGGTTACGGGTTCGCGCGAGGTCGCCGGCGACACTGCCAAGGGTGCAGACATCTACCACTGGCGATTCGGTCCGCGGGCGACGACGCGGCGCAACGTCTCCTGGTACGGTTGGTTTTGGTCGGCCCCGGAGAGCATCCCGTGGGGTGGGCAAGTCCAAGACGGTGGCGCGGTGTTGGGATTCTCTTACCACGACCTCATGGCGCGATTGCGTATCCTCGGTCCCGATGATGCATGGCAACGGCTGCGGTCGATCCTTGCGTGGTACGGGGAGGTGCGAGAGGCCGGTGGATACCGCGCCTACTACAAGGACGGAAGTCGCGGCCGACTACAAGGTGGGGGAGTCGCAGCTGGTCTGGGGATCGATCGCGAATTCCACGAGAGCGTGCTCGTGCCCCAGGTAATGCTGGATGGCTTCCTCGGCTTCCGGCCGGGTGCTGATGGAATCGCGTTGGCGCCCTCCCTGCCGAAGAGTTGGCCCGAACTCCGCGTGAATCAGATCCGTTGGCAAGATCACGTGCTGGAGATCCACGCGACCCGGGATCGGGTCGTGCTGCATCGGCAGCCGGCGCGGCGATCGATTCGGGTCTTGCTCGATGGTAAGGTGCACGAGTGGAAGACGGGGGCGACCTTGACGCTGCGACGAGGTGAATGACCGCTGGCATCGATCGACCCTATGCTCAAGGAGACGCGCTCGGGCCGTAGCCCGAGCGTCCCAGCAGTCCGCTAATTGCCTACCAGCACGCGCCCGTAGTTCGAAGGCGTAATACCCAGCGAGTTCGCCTGACGGTCGAATGGGAAATACTGGAAGTAGACGCGGGCGCACAGCAGCACGTTGATGTTGGGAATGGTCGTTTTCAAAGAGAAGACACCCGACGTGTTCGTCACACCCGCGATCGTGAACGCGTTCTGGACGTACATCGTGCAACCGCTCGCGCCGATCACACCGAGGTCGATCGCCGGCTCGAGTCGAGAGACGTTCACGGCGAGGAGCGTCGGCGCGGTGTTAGACGCAGGGAGTTGTGCTATCGCAGTGGAGATTTGGTGAGAAGAGCGGGCTAGCGCCTTAGTTGATCCAGCGCCTTGATGAGACGGTTGTGGCGCGCGGGGTCGGTCGGTCCACCGTCTTTTTTCAACAACGTCTCGATGAACTCCTCCGCCATCGCCGTCGGCCCGAGCCTCTTCAACGAGTTGCAGGCATCGGAAAACTTCATTGACTTGCCTTGATCCAACTTCAA
Source organism: uncultured candidatus Brocadiaceae bacterium (assembly GCA_964469555.1). Classification (GTDB taxonomy): domain Bacteria; phylum Planctomycetota; class UBA1135; order UBA1135; family UBA2386; genus CAYYAQ01. The sequence continues at coordinate 7,380 of CAYYAQ010000187.1, forward strand.
CACGCGCATGTACAGCCGTCGCGCTTCTTCGAGATCCAGGTCGGCGGGATGATCCCGGAACCAGCGCGCACACTCGGCGCAGGTGGCGCTCTGCGCACCCGTGCGCAAGAACGCGAGGCTTAGAAGGTCGATTATGCTGTCCGGTCGCATGTCGACGATCCGTTCGTACCACTCCCGGGCGACGTCTATTTTGTGCTCGTAGTCGTAGGTGTAGCCCATGATCCTCGCGGCAAGGTGGTGGTTGGGGTCCTCCTGGAGAATCGGCGCGAGGACTGCACGCACGTGCGGGAAGTCGGCGCCACGCTGATCGCGCAGGAGAAGCGTATGGCAATATTGAACCCCGGCCGACGCCCCTCCGCGGGCTGCCGACTCCAGGGCGTCCTCGGCTCTGCCCTGATAGAACTGGGCGATACAGAGTTCCGCCCAGGCCTTGGTGTGGTTCGGGTCGAGTTCGACCGCCCGCTTCAAGGCCCGTTCCGCCTCCGCCCATTTTTTCACGCCGTTGCGCTGCTTGCCCAGTTCGTACAAGGCGGAGGCGCTCTCGGGCATTTCCACGCCATGCTCGGCCTTCTGTTGGGCCATCAGCCGTCGAGTTTGTTCGAGCAGGACCCTCGGCACGGGCGAGTCGGGCTCGAGCCTCTGGGCATCCTCGAAGGCCGCGATGGCCTGCGGCCACACCCGCCCGTGGGAGTCCGTGAGGCCCTTGTTGAGTAGAGTCACGAAAGGGGACCGGGACTGAACCTGAACCCCCATGGCGAGACCCTCCAGCCAACGACCCATCGGGTGTTCGGGGTCGTGGGTCAGGATGCGTTGGGCACCAGCGGCCGTGCCTGCCATGTCGTCCGCCGCGTAGGCCAGGATCGCGCGCTCGGTGAGCAGGTCGAAGTCCGGGGGCTCCTCGCGCAGCAAGGCCAGGGCCCCCAACACGATCAACGCCACCACGGCTCCCACGAGGGTCTTGCGCCGCAGCACCCACGCGTCCTCGAGGCGCTCCCACGGGCTGAAGTTCCGGGCCCGTACGGCGGTCTGCGCCAGGAAGGCCTCCAGATCCGACGCCAGCTCGGCGGCCGTCGCGTAGCGCGACGCGGGTCGGAACGCGCAGGCCCGCCGCACGATGCGATTGAGCGAGGCCGGGACCTTCGGATCGGTACGGATCACCGCCGGCACGGCCTGCTCCGCCACCGCGCGCAGCACGGTCATCGGTTCGCCGGCCGGGTGCGGCGGTTCCAGGGTCAGGAGTTCGTACAGCAGCACCCCAAGGCCGTGGATGTCCGTGCGCTCGTCCGTCTCTCCGCCGCGCGCCTGCTCGGGGGCCATGTAGCGCGGGGTGCCGAGCAGGTCCCCGGTGCTGGTCAGGCTGATCGTCTCGCCTCCTCCCCGCGCCAGGCCGAAGTCCACCAGCACGGGGCTCGCGTCCTCGCGCTGGATCACGTTGCCGGGCTTGATGTCCCGGTGCAGTACTCCGGAGGCGTGCGCCGCCTGCACCGCCCGCGCCAGCGGCGCGACGAGGGCCGCCACGCGCCGGTGACCGTCACTCTCCCCCGCCAGGTCGAGGTGCTCGCAGGGCGCGGGGCGGGCATCCTGGTCGCGACGGCCACGGGCTTCGTCCAGGAGCGACACCAGGTCCGTGCCGCGCACCAACTCCATGGCCAGGTAGGGAATGCCATCGACGAGGCCATGGTCCAGCACCTTGACCACCCCAGGGTGGTCGAGTTTGACCAAGGCGCGGGCTTCGCGATCAAAGCGCAAACGCGCCGTCTCGTTGTTCATCATCTGGGGCGAAAGGAGCTTGAGAGCCAGTTCCTCATCGGGCCGATCATCGTGCGCGGCACGGTACACGCGCCCCATTCCGCCGCTCCCGATCAGCGCCAGCAAGCGGTACGGGCCCAGACGTTCGGTGGGCAGGCTGGGGTCCCGCAGGAGTTGCTCGGTCTTCTGCACTTCCCGCAGCGCAGCCAGGATTTCCTTGGAATGGGCCGGGTGGCCCGATGCGAACTCCTCGGCGCTGATCAGTTCCCCTGCTTCACGGCGCTCGATGAACTGCGCGACGAGTTCTTCGAGGTGTTCCATGGTCAAGCGGGCTCCTCGTCGCCGAGGTGTGTGGCCAGGTGCGCCACGGCGCGCGAGTAGGACTTGCGCACCGCCGCGTCGCTCTTGTCCAGCATCTTCGCGACCTCCTGGCTCGGCAGCCCATCGACGCTGCGCAGGATGAGCACCTGGCGCATGTCCTCCGGCAGGCGCTGAATCTCCCGCTCGAGTCGTTCGAAGCGGCCGCTCGCATCGAAGTAACTCCCTTGCGAATCCTTGGCGGGCAATTCCTTGAGCTGGTTCTGCGAAGCGCGCTCACCCCCTCGCCTCTTGGCCGCGTCGAAGTAACGCGCCCGGTCGCAGATCCTGTCGAGGACCAGCTTGTTGAGATAGTGGCGGAAGCTGCCTGGTTCGCGCGGCACGAAGTTGTCCAGATCGCGGAAGGCATCCAGAGCGACGCTCTGGAAGATGTCCATGCTCTCCAGCTCACCCCTCAGGCGCGGGCCCAGGCGCAGGCGGACGGCCAGCAAGAGGTGGTCGTGGTGGCGCCTGAAGAGGTCTTCCAGGGCCCGTTCGTCCCCCGCCTGGGCGCGGGCGACCATGAAGCGGGTCTCGTCCTCATCGGGGGGTTCCGAGAGCATCGACATCAGGCGACGAGTCTAATGAAGATCGGATCTCGGGGTGCGTACCGATAAGGAGATGCCGCGGGAAACGAGGCGAAACCACGTCGGTTCGAGCATCATCGAAGGGCCGTGGCCGGCGGTGACGTCGGGGTTCTTGGTGGGGG
>CAYYAQ010000188.1:0-10093 GCA_964469555.1 uncultured candidatus Brocadiaceae bacterium
GTCGGAGCACCGGCCTGGGTAACGACTGGCTCGTCACGAAGATCGGCAAGAACAGCAACACCAAGAAGCTGCCGGGTGAAGCGCAGGGTTCGTGGTACCGCATCGGTTCCGTTCCGACGACGACAGTCGGGCAGAACATCCGGATCACCGGCTACGGAACGAGTGCCGTACGCATCCTGAACCAGGTGCAGAAGACCCACGTCGGCCCGATGTTCGCACTTTCCGGCACATACCTCCGCTATCAGACTGACACGACCGGCGGAAACTCCGGTTCGCCCGTCATCCACGAGAACACCGGCCTGCTCGTCGGTGTACACACCCACGGCGGCTGCACGACTACTGGCGGGGGCAACCACGGCACGCGCATCGACCGCCCAGCGCTGCAGGCCGCGCTCAAGGGTCTGATCGGTTCGGTCGGCAGCGCCGTCCCCTACGATTCGGGGTGCAAGGGCACGTCCGGCACACCCGTGCACTCGGTCATCGGCGCGCCGAACATCGGCAAGTCGATCAGCCTCCGCGCGGTGAACCTTCCGGCCAACGCGAAGGGCATCCAGATCATCGGCGGGACTCAGGTCAGCATCGATCTAACGAGCCTCGGGATGAAGGGTTGTTTCCAGCTCGCGAGTCTCGACATCGTCATCGGCCTCAACAGCAACGCCGCCGGCGTCGCTCAACTGAACGCCGCGATCCCGAACGACACGGGCCTGATCGGTGTGGTGACCTACACCCAACACGCCGCCGACGACTCCGCGGCCAGCAGCACGGTCGTCTCAAACGGCGTCAAGATCACGATCGGCTACCAGTAGCCATACCATCCTGCACCTCGCCCGAGTCGACGCGGCTCGGGCGAGAATCCCCAACCCGCGGCCTGGCTGTTCTTCCGTGACGCGTTCCACCTTGTGCCGTCGTAACAAGGGGGAGCCCGTCAAGCCGGCGCTCTAGTGAGTCGGCCAAGACTGTCAACCCACGCAGTCTTCGAGCGCCCGGCGCACCCAGATCGGGGTCATCTTCTTCCGGTAGAGGACCTCGCTGTCCGTGTTGTCCATCGTGCGCGACGGCTTGTAGCTCAGTTGTGCAGCTTCGCGGAGGACCTCGTCGGTCGGCGGCTTACCGACTAGCGCAGCCTCGGTGTCCGTGGCGTGGACAGGCATCGAGGCCACGCCGCCGATGCGGACCTTCGCCGCGGCGATGTTCGGGCCATCCATCTGCACCCATGCGCCGACGCCGAGGATCGGGAAGTCGATCGAACCCCTGCGGCGGAGTTTGCGATAGGACGCTTTCCACGATCCCGTCGCCGGGAGATGGAGGCGGGTCAACAGCTCGCCGGGCTGCTTCGTCACGTAGTCGATCCCGTCGTTCTTGTAGAGGTCGTCCAGCTTGACCCGGCGTTCGCCGTCGATGGAGAGGAAGGTCACCTCCGCGCCGATCGCGCACAGGAGCGGTACCGAATCACTGCTCTGCACGGCGTAGCAACGCGGGCTCCCGGGAGCGACCCAGCAGATGGGTCCACGCTCCTTCATGCAGAAGTCGATCGACTCGCGCCATTCCTCGGTCTGGTTGTAGTAGTTGCAACGGGTGTCGAGCAGGAGGTTGCCACCGATCGTGCCCATGTTGCGCAGCAGCGACGACGAGATCAGGGCCACCGCCTGGGCGACAGCCGGGTACTGCTCGAGGATCTTTTGGTGCTGCTCGATCTCGCGCAGCGTCGCCATGGTCCCAATCGACAGCGAACCGTCCGCGCCGTCGCCGTCGATGCCCTGCAAGTCCTCGATGTGCGCGAGGCTCACGACTTCCGCCGCGTTCTGGTGGCGGCGTTTCATGTTCGGGTAGAGATCGGTACCACCGGCGACGAAGCGCGCGTTGGGACCGTGCTCGGCGACGATCGCGACGGCTTCGGTCGCGGTCCTGGGTCGGTGATAGTTGAAGGTCGGCAGGCGCAGCATCAGGCCTTCCCTCCGGCTTCTTCGGTGGACTTCGCGGGTTCGCCCATGCTCTTGCGGACGTAGTCCTCGTCGTCGGTTTCCTTGCCGTCCCCACCCTTCCAGGGCGGCTGCACGACACGCGGTCTCGGCCACTCGGCATCTGGAACCTTGTCGAGTCCGAAGCGACCTTCTTTGCCCTTCGCCTTCGCTTCCATCGCGGTGAAGATCCGTTCCGGCGTGATCGGGTTGACGTCGATGCGCACGCCGACCGCGTCGAACACGGCGTTGGCGACTGCCGGCATGATCGGGAGCAGCGGCCCCTGGCCCGCCTCCTTCGCGCCGAACGGCCCGTTCGGGTCCGGGTCCTCGACCAGGTAGGTGATGATCTCCGGCATGTCGACAGTCAGCGGACTCTTGTAGTCGAGCATCGAGGGTTGGTTGTGGAGGAAGATCCGCTTGCCCTTGTGGTTGCGATCGCGGTATTTGCTCTCTTCCATCATGGCTTCGCCGAGACCCATGTAGACGGAGCCTTCGACTTGCCCCATCACCAGCGCCGCGTTGATGCAGCGACCGATGTCGTGAGCGACCCAGACCTTGGGCACCGTGTATTGACCGGTCTCGGGATCGACATCGACCTCCACGACCGCCGCCGTGTACGAATAGGCGGGACTCGGCCCGACGCCCCCGCCCTTGAACCTCGCGGGCATCTTTGGCGGGCGGTACGAGCCGACGGTGCCGATCGTGCCGAACTTCGTCTCCGCAGCGACCACGGCCTTGGCGAATGTCAGTCGCCGCTCGGGATCGGAAGCATCGAATACGTGTTCGTCCGCGAACACGAGCTGGCTCTTGGGCACTTCGAGCTCCTCCGCCGCGCCCGCGGCGACGAGATCCTTGGCGCGTTCGGCAGCTTGCATCGCGGCGTTGCCGGTCATCAGCGTCACGCGACTGCTGTAGCTGCCGAGGTCGACCGGCGTGAGGTCGGTGTCGGCAGTGACGATCCGCATCTTCATCGGGTCGATACCGAGCACTTCGGCGACGATGTACGCGAGGACCGAATTGCTGCCCTGGCCGATGTCAGTGCTGCCGCAGAACACGGTGACGAGCCCGCTCCTGTCGAGTTGGAGCTGCACGCCAGACTGCGGCATCGCGTTCCAGTAGATCGGCAGCCCCGCGCCGGTCAGGTAGCTGCTACACGCGAGCCCCAGGCCCTTGCCGAGTGGCAGGTTGCCGCGGCGTTCGTTCCAGCCGGAACCCTCGACGACCTTGTCGATGCACTCGCTGAGCCCCATCGATCCGAGGCGCATAAAGTTCGCAGTCAACGCACCGCGCTTCGCGAGGTGGTCGAGGCGGATCTTCGCAGGATCGATCTCGAGGTCACATGCGACCTTGTCGAGCAGGCACTCGAGAGCGAACCGCGGCTGCACCGTCCCGTGACCGCGCTTGGGACCGCACGGCGCCTTGTTCGTGAAGTACCGGGCGCCGCGAAAATGGTAGTTCTCCATCTCGTACGTCACCGTCTGCAACGCACCTGTATAGAACGCGCTAGCCACGCCGTAGGACCCGAACGCGCCGCCGTCGAGATGACTCTCGAAGTCGAGCCCCTTGATCCGACCGTCCTTCGACACGCCGATCTTCGTCTTCATCAGGACCGGATGCCGACCGCGGTGGCAGTAGAACACCTCTTCGCGGGTCAAGGTGCACTTGACGGGCCGCCCGATCTTGCGGGACATCGCGCAAGCCGCGAGCTCGTGGTTGAACGGGTCGCTCTTGCCGCCAAAGGCTCCACCGTTCGGGCACGCGATCACGCGAATATTGCTCGCCGGCATCTCGAGCACCTTGGTCAACGCCTTGTGCAAGTAGTGCGGCGTCTGCGTGCTGCTGCGGATCGTGATCTTGTCGTCCTTGTCGTAGTCGGCGAGGCACGCGTGCTGTTCCAGCGGAAGGTGCGCGTTGCCCTCGAACCAGAAGACGTCCTCGCGCACGTAGTCCGCTTCGTCGATGGCCTTCACGACGTCGCCAAATTGGAGGTTGACGTACTTGTGGACGTTGCCGACATCACCGTAGTCGTGAATGCGGGGCTCCGGTGTCTCCGCCGCCTCTTCGACCGATCCGATGGTCGCGAGTACTTCGTACTCGACGTCGACCAGCCGGCAAGCCTCCCACGCGATCTCCTCGTCGAGCGCCGCGATCGCGATGATCGGGTCGCCGACGAAGCGGACCTTCTCGAACGCGAGCGTGTGCTCGTCCTGACTCACCGGAAGGATGCCGAACAGTATCGGTAGCTCTTCGCCACGCAGCACGCCGACGACTCCAGGCATCGCCGCGGCCTTGCTGGTGTCGATGCTGACGATGCGCGCGTGCGGTTTGGTGCTGCGGAGCAGCTTCATGTAGACCATCCGCGGCGCGCTCAGGCCATCCGCGAACGGAGTCTGGCCCGTGACCTTCTGCCGTGCGTCGACCTTGCGCAGCGCCTTGCCGACGACCTTGAGGTCCTTCGTCTCGACGTCGTGCCGGTAGTAGCGTTCGTCAGGCCCCATGGAGGCTCTCCTTCGTCGGCTCCTTCTGCTCGCCGCGCATCCGCGCCGCCGCGAGTTCGACGGCTTCGAGGATCTTCAAATAGCCGGTGCACCGGCAGATGTTGCCCGCGAGCTCCTGGCGGATCGTCTCGCGATCCGCATGCGGATGTTTCTCGAGAAGTGCGTCGGCCGTCAGCATGAACCCCGAGCTGCAGTATCCGCACTGCGACGCACCGAGGTCGGCGAACGCATCCTGCAGCGGATGGAGGTGCGGGCCGTCGGCCATCCCCTCGACCGTGCAGATCTCCTTGCCCACCGCCTCGAGCGCGAGCACCAGGCACGAGAGCACGGGCTTGCCGTCGACGAGAACCGTGCAGGTCCCGCACTCACCGAGCTCGCACCCGTGGGTCGTGCCGGTGAGCCCCATGTCCTCGCGGAGAACCTCGAGGAGCGTGTGATGTGGGCGGAAAGCGACCTCGTGCTCTTCGCCATTGACACAAAATACCGCCAGCTGTTTGCGGGCCGCGGGAACGGGAGATTCGGAGGACATATGGAGGTGATCCTAGCCCGCTCCTCTCATCAGGTCTCTACCGCGATCACTCGATCTCGAACGACACCGCCATACTCCACAACTTGCCCGTAAACGTCGCGGCGCGGATCCTCATGGGGCCCGAGACCTTGATGGGCCCGTTGTAAAGCCGGGCTTGCGGCGTTGGGCCGAGAGCTCCGCCCTCCAACACGTTGAGGACAATACTCCACAGAGCATCGGTGCTGCTGGGCCGTTCGTTGAGCCCATGGATCGCGATGACGTTCTGGCCCTTGCGAAACCGGCGGCGAAAGGGAGTGACATCGTGGGCGACCCACTCGACGGCGAGCTCGTCCGCATTGGTCATGGTCGCTCTGGAGTCCCAGGTCAGGCGAAGCGGAGCATTCTTCGATGCGATCCTCTCGCCGTTGAGGTAGGCGACGAACCCGTCGTCACACCGGACGAACAACTGGAGATCACGGGCCGCCCACAGCGCGTCCGGTTCTTCGACCTGGAAGGGGATCCGGATGTAACAAGAGGTCGCCGACCCGAACATCTCAGGCACGTGATGGTGGATGAGCCTGGAGTAGTTGGCGGAACTCATCTCGTAGCCGACAGACGCCTTCGCCATGCGAGTCCACTTGTCCGCATTCGCCAGCAGCGACGGGTTGGTCCAGTCTTTCGGTTCCAAGCTGGCTCCACCGTTTTCTTGCGTAGGGATCAAGACTTGGCCTGATGTCTTCGCCCCGTCCACGAGCAGTCGCAACTTCGGGCGTGGCGCCGGGTCAGAACCGTCTGTCGTGTAGTAGATCTGCGCCTTGGCATCGTCGGCCAGAGACATCGTCACCTCGCCATCCCCGCCCTGAATCGTCGGATGAGATACGTGCTGGGCGTCGATCCAGTCCAATCGCGCCCGCAACCAGTCCTTCATCCAATCGACTTCGGCGCGAAATGTCTTCCGCTTCTCGTATCCAGGAACGAATGGCCAGACATTCTCACCGAGTATCGGCCAACGCTGGTAATTTCGTTCCGCGGCCTCTTCCAACAGCGTTGCGTGGGACTCGATGCGGGCAAACAGGGTGTCCGTGGATAAAACCGTTTTCCGCAGGTCGAGGTAGCGTGTCCAGAATCGAGATGTGAACGCGGAGTCCTCGCGCAGCCGTGAAAACCACGGATGCCGCTTGATGGCGATCGCATCTCGGATCCACCCCGTGGACTGGTACGCGAACACCATCGGACCATTGCCCAGTGACAGGTTGTAGTCCCACACCGGCATCGCGCGGATCTTCCCGCCCCGGTCCTTGGTGAAGTAGCTGCTCCTCCACCAACCATCGCATTCCTTGAAGACTTCCACCATCAAGTCCAGATCGACGAAGCTGTCCGGATCGATGATGGTCGCGTATCCGATCTTCGGATCGGTGAAGTGTCCTGAGTGCAGAGTCCGATCGAGATGGTTCAGTAGATTCGACAGATACTCCTTTTGGACGCCATTCGATGCGTCGGGCTCGACGATCGCGACCTCCTGCCCCGACTTTTCGATTCGAATCCTCTCGTCCCAGTCGAGGCCCTTGTCGAATTTGAAGATGTAACCACCGGTCACCCGCTCCGGATCCACCATGAACTCGTTGAGCCCCATGATGTCGATGCGGTACGGCCCACGCTTGATCTTCTCCGTCAGGACGTAGACGCCGAGATAGTCGGACATGTCCACGTCGTATCCGTCCTGATTGAAGAACAGCTCGACGAACCGCGTTCGCGATCCCCCACCCTTGCCGAACAAGTCCCGAGCGGACTCGAATGCGAGGACGTTCCGCATCAACGTCTTGTCACAGTACGGCGCCGCGAGAACCCAGTCCGAGTTCGCGGGCATTCCGAGCAGAGCCACGTCCCGATCCGCGTCGCGGTCATCACGGAGTTCCCACACGTACTGTTTCTTCGGAAAGTTCAGGGCCGATGAATGCCCACGCACGCGCATCGCCCCGAAACCAACAGGCGTGGGACAGTCTGCCAGCCGGGCGCGCCCGTCGACCGAGTTCGGCTCGAAGATCGCGGTGTAGACATCACGGTACTTTCGTTTCGTAAACGGCGAGTAATCTGCATCGATGTCAACACCCGCGGAATCAACCACCATGACGGGGAGATTGGAGTGAAACTGCTGTACGTCCTTGTTCAGCATCACGAACGCCCGCCGTGCGATGGGTCCGCGCCTGTGTCCGGGCGCGAACACCGCCGCGCGAACCGTCAATGTGCTCTTGATGCGCAGAGGTTTGTCGTAGATCGGCGATTTCGCAGTCGGCTTGGAGGATCCGATCGAATAGCGAATCGCGCCGCCCTCGGGGACTTCACCGACGCACTCGATCGCCAACGTCACCGATCCTCGAACGATCCCACCGGCGTGGGACATCTTCAGACTCGGGGCCTCGGCGTGATCGAAACGCGGACCGACGTTGTCCCTGCCCGGTGTCGACTTGCGCATGAACCCCGGCGCCGAAGAACCGGAGACCCGACCGTAGGAAACGCCAGGTGACGTCTCGTCGTACGAAAACACCGAGAGGGCAACGCCGTTCGGGTTCGACAGGACCAGGCGACCGCCGGCTGCAGACAACTGGAAGTTCGTGTGGAGTATTCCACTCCGTTCCCACCGGTTCTTTCCAGAGGCGAAGACGATCCCGTACTCGAGAGACGGGATGTGGAAATCGGGGAGGGTCCACGAAGTGCCGTTTTCCTCGTTCGGTTTACGGGCGAGGAGGCTCCATCCCTTGAGATTGACGGCCTCATCCGTGCCGTTGAAGATCTCGATCCAACTCGGCATCTCGAAGTCCTCATCGCTGATCCCGACGTACGGAACAGGGAGGACCTCCGACAACCGCACGCCTTCCTCGAACGGGACGAACGGCTCCGCATCGATCTTGAGGTTGTCGATCGAGATCTCTACCGGGGCGGGACCCGTGGAGGCGGAAAACGCGAACCGATAGCCAGCCTTCGGGCGAAAGGACTTCGTGCTCTGATTCTCGAATACCACGAGGTCGCCGTATCGGAGGTCCAGGCCCTGCTCGCCCCACCGGACCACGACCGGCCGCGACTTGCCGGCCTTGATCGGGAACGGCACCAGTGTGGACGCGATCGTGCGACCCGACACGATCAAGTCCACCGACATCGGGTCCTCCGATCTGTCGATGATGTCGAGACGGATGGACATCCCGGGTGCGTCAGCGAAGCCTCGAGTTGGTAGACCGACACCGTCCGGAATCTCACCGAACGTCAGCGTGATGCCGTTCGAAGGTTCGACTTCGTTGGATTGCATGCGAAGGTCGAACTGCGCGGTGAAGGACCGTACTCTCTGCCCAGGGGTGAGGTCCGGAAGCTTGAAGGCCGAGGTCTCTCCCGGAACGGCATTCGCCGTGAATCGGAGCGCGCCGCCGTGTACGCCCGCACCCGCGAAGCCACTCACCTCACCGAATACGCCCAGATCTCTCGTTCCGTCCGGGAAGCCGAACCGCTGCCACTCGTACTCCAACGGGGCGGAGCACGAGAGGCCCCACGCAACCGATGCGATCAAACCGATCGCAACCGATGCGATCAAACCGATCGATCCGATGGTGGCGATCGATCGTCCTGGCGAGGTCATGGTCTTCGTCTTCGGTGCCGTTTTTCTAGATTCTGTAATCAGTGCATCGTATCATTAGCGGGATATCGTTGGTCGTTCGATGGATCCCGCAACCGGCGATTTGACCCCAATCCATCGAGTGCTCCTATCCATCGAAGCCGTTTCTTCGATACGGCTATTGGTGCGAGCACCAGGCGCGAATCATCGTGGCCATCTCATCGAAGTCGGTCGCCGTCCGAACAGCGCATACAGCGCCGGCAGCACCATGAGCGTGAGCAGGTTGTCGGCGATGACGCCGCCGATCACGACCGTGGCCAGCGGCCGCTGCACCTCGGCGCCGACGCTCGTGTTCAGCGCCATCGGCACGAACCCCAACGCGGCCACCAGCGCCGTCATCAGGATCGGGCGCAGGCGCAGGAGGCGGGTCTCCTCGATCGCGTCCTCCACCGAAAAGCCTTCGTCGTCGATCTTGCGGCGGATCGTCGAGACGAGCACGAGGCCGTTGAGCACCGAGACGCCCGAGACCGCGACGAAACCGACCCCGGCGGAGATCGTGAACGGCAGGTCGCACAGCCACAGCGCGACGATCCCACCGAACGCCGCGAACGGCGCGCCGGTGGCGATCAGGAGCGAGTCGACCAGCGAGCGTGTGCTCAGGTAGAGCAGGAACAGGATCGCGCCCAGCGCGACGGGGATGATGATCATCAGCCGGGCGCTCGCCCGCTGGAGGTGCTCGAACTGGCCGCCGAACGACACGAAGTAGCCGGGAGGCAGCTCGACGTCCGACGCGATCCGTTGCCGCGCCTCTTCCACGAAGCCACCCAAATCGCGGTCGCGGACGTTGGCCTGCACGATCACGCGCCGCTTCTGCCACTCCCGGGTGATCGTCGAGGGCCCCTCGACCTGGCGGAGGTCGGCGAGCTCGGCAATCGGGATGCGCTCGCCCGCTTCCGTCGGCACCCAGAGCTTCCGCACCGCCATCGGATCGGCGCGGTATGCGTCCGCCAAGCGCACGACGAGGTCAAAGCGCCGCTGCCCCTGACGCACCTCGCCGGCCTTGATCTCGCCGAGCGCCTCGACCAGGCGCAGCACGTGTTGGCCCGGGATTCCGTGGCGCGCCAGGGCGCCCCGCTTGAGCTCGATCTCGAGCACCGGCTGTCCGGTGACCTGCTCTGCGGTCACGTCTGCTGCGCCAGCGATGCCTTGTAGGACTCCCTGGATCTCCGCGGCCTTCGTCTTCAGTAGTTCGAGGTCGTCGCCGAAGAGCTTGACGCCGAGGTCGGCGCGGATTCCCGCCGTCATCTCGTTGACGCGCATCTCGATCGGCTGGGTGAAGATCGCCCGCATTCCCGGCATCACCTCGAGCGCGGACTGCATCTTCGCCGTCAGCTCGGCCTGGGTTTCTGCCTTCGTCCACCCTGAGCGCGGCGTGAGCGTGAGGTCCACGTCGGTGACCTCCAGCCCCATCGCGTCGGTCGCGACCTGGCCCGCCTGATGGGGACCACTTCCGCCAGGGCGTCGC
>CAYYAQ010000189.1:0-10087 GCA_964469555.1 uncultured candidatus Brocadiaceae bacterium
CCTGGTTGGAAGGGTTGCGCTTCGCCTTGTCGTTCGTGGTGAGGTCGGGACTGATGATGCGCCACGTATCGCCGCGGTCCACGGATCGGAAAAGGTAGTTCGAACCGAAGAAGACGGTGCGCGGGTTGTGCGGCGACAGCAGGAGCGGACTGCTCCAGTTGAAGCGGAACTGTGGCGGCAACTTCGCGCGTTGCGGGTCCCGTCCGAAGAACCAGTGTTCGCCCGGCGAGATGGTGTACCGGGTGTGCGTCTCCTCGAAGTCAGGGACCACGTGATCCTTGAAGTTCACGATCGTTTCGGGCGTCGGCGTGATGAACGCGTGCTCGCGAGTCTCGGCATTCAGACGCGCGCAGAAACCGACGTGGTTGACGATGTAGATCGTGCGCCAGTCCGTCGGGTCGATCTGCGAGTGAAAGCCATCCCCTTCGCCGATCCAGGTGTTGTGCGCGTTGAGAATGCCGCGCGGCTCGCGGCTGTTGCTCGGTCCCATCCACAGACCGTTGTCTTGCAGGCCACCGACCACCCAGTACGGATCGCGCATGTCGACACCGATCGCGTAGTACTGGCCGATCGCCATGTTGTTGAGGAACGTGATCGACTTCCCGCCGTCGACGGTCAGCTGCGCGCCCTGGTCGGTCGCGCTGTACCAGATCCTGCTGTCGGTCGGCGAGATCCACATGTCGTGGTCATCGCCGCCGCCGCCCCACCATCGGTTGCCGAACGACTTGCCGCCGTCCTTCGACACCTTGAAGCTCCGCGACACGACGTAAATGCGGTTCGAGTCGATCGGGTCGATCGCGATCTGCCCGTGGTAGAAGGGCCGAACGTTGTGCTTCAGCAGGAAGCGCCATGTCTTACCCGCGTCGTCCGAACGATAGACGCCCGAACCAGGCACGCCCTTGGGCAACTCCTCGTCGGCTTCGACCGCCGCGACCAGGATGCGCGGGTCGCCGCGGTGGATCGAGATATCAATCTGGCCGGTGTCGCCGGTGGGCAAACCGTTCGTCAGCTTGCGCCACGTCGCGCCCCCATCCGTCGACTTGTACATCCCCCCCGTGGAGCCGCCGCTCTGGAAGCTCCACGGCTTCCGGACGCGGTGGTACATCCCGACGTAGATCACGTCCGGGTTGCCGGGCTCGAGCTCGATGTCCGTGCCACCGACCTTGGGATCGTCCGGCAGTCCGCCCGCGAGCTTCTTCCACGACGCGCCGCCATCCGTCGTCTTGTAGATCCCCCGGCTGCCGGAGTACCCCCACAAGTGCCCGATCGCCGCGACGTAGACGATGTCCGGGTTGTCCGGGTGGATCTTGATCTCGTCGATCTGGTGCGTGTCGCGCAGTCCCATGTTGCGAAACGTGCGACCGCCGTCTGTCGACTTGTAGATGCCGTCTCCCCACCCGCTGCTGTTGCGGTTTGCGGACTCGCCGGTGCCAACCCAGATGATGTTCGGGTCTTTTTGAGAGAGGGCCACGTCGCCGATCGAACCGGCACCGTAGTCATCAAAGATCGCCTGCCACGTCACCCCGGCGTTTGTCGACTTGAACACGCCGCCGGATGCCGAGGCGATCAGCACGTGGCGGTAGTCGGTGTCGAGCGCGTCGATCGCCGCGATGCGGCCCATCATGTTCGCGGGACCGATGTTCCGCCAGCGGAGGTCGCGGGTGAGTTCCGGCCACTGCGCGCTGCAGGGCGCGTCGACGACGGCGAGAGCGAGGAGAGCGAGGGTCAGCGGGCGTGACATACCACGAGCGTAGAGGAATCCCGGCGTCGGGGATTCAGCTATTTCATCGCGTACGTCAGCGTCATCTCCCGCCCGCGCCGCAACACCACGATTCGGAAGTTCCAAACACCCTTCTTGTGCAACCGCGTGCCGGCGCGTGTCGCCCCCGCGAGAGTCTTGACCGGGATCCCGTTGAGGGACAGCACGACGTCGCCGATGTTCACACCGAACTTCTTTGCGTGCGACGACAGGTTGCGCACTTCGATGCCTTTCACGTCGGGTCGGTCGTAGCTTCGTGCCGTGACGTGCTCGATCGCCTTCGCGCCCAAGTAGTCCATGTGCCGCGTCGTGATCTCGTAGCGCTGGCGACGGATCACCGGTGCAGCCAGGTCCGTCCAGTCCTCGGTGGCAGCACCCGTCGGCGACGTGCTCTTCGACGCGACGCGACCTCCTTGCGGCGGCGAATCACCCGCACCGAAACCGGTCGCATTCCCGACGGAGACGAGGCGCGTCTTGCGAATCGTCTGCGTGCGATAGTTGCCCTGTTCGTCCTTCTCCTCCTCGATCCGGATCTCGAACGTCGCCATCGATGCGTCCGCGGCGACTCGCGACAGCACGGCGTATTCGAACGGCGGCCAGAGGGGCTGACCGATCTGGAGATGGTGAACCGGCACCGACAAGACGACCGGTTCAAGCGAACGATTGGGGCGTCGGCCTCGTGGAATCGTATTCAGCTGGACCGCCACAGGCTTCAGGGCTTCCGGAACATCTACGTCGACGAGGTACCGCACGACGACTCCCGTGTTGTCTCCGGCGTGCATGATGCAGGCGAGCTCGATCAAGGTCGTGAGATCGACCGCGGTCGGCTCGGGGGGAATTGTTGTGGGCCCGGGAGAGTCCGTGATCTCTTCTTCGGCCTTCCCCATCAAGTTCACCTTCGCGAATTGCTCCCAGAACCACCGAGCCTCCTTCCCATGGTAGTTCCAATCCAGGTGCCTCGAAACGCCAGCCATGCCACGCTTCTTCAGCCCGCGATTCTCATTCCCGATCCGCGTCTGCTCCGCCCGCAGATCCACGGTGTTCGACAGCGTGTCGTATCCGTTCCAGGCGACCCCGCACAGCGATGCCGCGGACACGGAGTACAGAAGTGGAATGACTGGGATTCTCATCGGCGCGCCTCCGTCTCTTCGACGGAGGCGTCGCCCCGGTTATTCCCCGCACCATCCGGATATCCTCCGCTGTTATGCTGTCCGTCATGCTGACCGTGACATGCTGACCGTGAAGTGCACCGGGACACCCACCCTCATCGCCACGGTCTTCATGGCCGCGACCTTGCTGACGTCGGGCGCCGCCGGTCAGTCCGATGTGATCGAGACCAAGAGAGCACAGGTCAAGGCCGACGCGACGGCAGCGCGCGCGACCTGGAAGCGGTTCGAGGCGACGTTCGCGAAGAAGGAGGGCGATCGCTTCCTCGTCAAGAAGCTCTTCGTCGAAGGCAAGGCCAAGGACAGGTTGGAGGAGCTTTTGTGGCTGACAGTGACCGGACTGAAAGACGGCAAGGTCACGGCCGTCGTCGCCAATCGTCCCGTCGTCGTCCACAACACGAAAATGCGGGCGACCGTGACGTTTCCTGCCAGCGAGATCATGGACTGGCTGGTGATGAAGAACCGGCAGAACTACGCGGGGGGCTACAGCCTGCGGGATGCCGAACCCTACCGGTCCATGCGTCACGAAGCGGACAGGGCGAACCTGCCGTTCTTCCTGCTCGACGACTTCCTCGCCGGACTCGACCTCCGCGGCCCGCGACCGGGCAAGGACCTGAAGAGCTTCAAGAAGACCACGTGGATGAGGATCTGGGTCGAACTCAAGCGCAGCGGCAAAGTCGAAAAGGAACTGCAGGCCCGCGAGAAGCAATACGGGAAGGACTTCGACGAGATCGTGATCCCACGGTCGGAGATCACGATCCTCCTGACCCGCAAGGGCAAGCCCAACACCACGACGTACAAGCTGAAGAGCGAGGCGAAGGCCGGCTTCGCGCGGGGCGAGCTCCTGTTCAAGATCCACCCGAAGGCTCGGGAGTTCTATCGCAAGGAGAAGAACGCCCACTTCCTCGGGATGATGTGGGTGAGCGTGAACGAGAAGGGCGTCCCCACCTACATCGCGAACACGAACGCGAAGTAGAAGAGCCAGCGGAGGCTACCTGAAGGCGAACGAGAACAAATCCGCGTGCATCATCTGCACGCGAATCCGCACGGGGGTCCCCGCCAGGTGGCTGACGTCACCGCCCCTCTTCCACGTCACGGCGCGACCGGCGTCGTCGCCACGCAGCGCGACACAATCGTCGACGCTGAAACCCGGGATCGCCTTTCCAGCCCCGTCGTCGAGCCCGCACCGGATCGAACCCTTCGCACCCGTCTTGAAGTTGAAGATGAGCTTCTTGCCGTCGAACTCGATGGACTTCGTCAAGAACGTGCCACCGGGCTGGCCGGCGTGCACCGACACGAAGCCGTCGACCCGAAACGCAAACCGACGCAACCGGCTGTCGGGCCCGGTGTAGTAGGCCTCGGTCGCGTAGACCGAGTACTCGTCGTCACGACCGGGCAGCGTGACCAACCCCCACGCCATGTAGTTGCTCCGGTTGCCGCCGCGGTCCTTCGGCGCGGCCTCGGGGATCAACGCCTTCGGATACCGGCGAAACGTGAGGCCGTCCCGACTCGCCATGAACACCGGCTCGACGCGGCTCCCCTTCCTGGGAAGGTAGCGCGTCGGGAAGCCGATCAGGATGTGCGGTGCGCGCGGGCAGGGCAGGATCGCGTTCGTGTAGAGGTGCTCATTGGGCGCGTCACCGTACTTCAGTAGAACGGGATCCGTCCACTGCACGAAGTCCTTGGACGTGCCGGTCATGATCGCGCGAACTCCGCGGGCGAAGGCGCGGTGGTACTCGCGGTACGCGCCGAGGTGCGGATCCCAGAACGCGAGGTTCTGGGAGTCGAACGCGCCCGCCGTGATCACCGGTTCATCGCGGATCCGAGACCAACGCAGACCGTCGGGGGATTGGAATACATACAGACCTTTCTTGCCCCGAGGACGACCACGCGCGATCGCTTTGTAGCGCGCACCAGGTTTGCACTTCGGATTCCCGTCCTTGAACACGGTGAAGCAGTGCGTGCCGATCCCGTCCCACACGATGTTGTTGTCTTTCGCACCACCGAACTCGAAGAGTCCCAGCTTCGGTTTCGTCCACAAAACGCCGTCCACGCTCTCCGCGTAGCAGGTCACCTCTCGATGCGTCGCCCTCCGCTTCTTCTCGTCGTAGTGCGAACCACGGTAGTACATCCGGAACTTCTTCCCGTCCCTGAAGATCGTGTAGTACGCGCACGTGTTCCCTTCCCAAGCTTCGTCCGTCACAAGCACGACTTCACGCGGCGAGGGGCGATGCATGACGAGCCGCAATCCCTGGTCCATGCTCTCGATCAGATGGTCGTCGACGAAGGGCTCACACCGCGAGCCGATCTTCACTACCGAGGTCGACTGGGCACCGAGACCCTCCAGTGCCAACACGATCGCGAGTCTGCTGATCCATTTCGTCATGCCGCGTTCCCAATGAAAGGACGGAACAAACTTGTCATGCCGGATCCCGGCTGGCGTCGGTCGTCCATTCGGCTAGAGTAGCGCTGGTGGGTGCACGGGAGGGCATCGGCGCTGCCACTATCGCAAACGTGACCATGATGCTGTCCCCTCGTCTCCATCGCGTCCGTGTTCTCGCGTGTCTATCCGCGCCCCTTCTCCCTTCCGCGACCGCCAGCGCGCAGCAGGTGGTCCTCGACAAGGAGGACTATCTCACGCCGCCCGCGAAGATCGCGTCGGTCGTCACGTCGGACGCCCTGCACAACCGCGTCTCACTCCGGAACCTCGGACCCGACGGCGAGCGCTTCCTCGTGAGCAAGAGCGGCGGGATGGCACCGCTCACCAAGTTCGCCCGACCCTACGTCAACCTCGGTGAGACGGCGATCGACCACATCGCGAAACGATCGCGGCGGCTCAGCACGGGCAACACGGTCGGCTACGATCTCGTCAACTACAAGGCCGGGGCCAGCGTGTCGATCCAGGTGCTCTCAGGAGTGACCGTGAGCGGCGGCACCTTCTCCCCCGACGGCAAGAGGATCGCCTTTCTCGAGCTCGCCGACAAAGGCACATTCCTGCACATCGCCGACGTGAACACGGGACGGTCGCGACGCGTGACCAACACCCCGCTCCTCGCGACATTCGTCACGTCATTCCGGTGGACGTCGGACAGCAAACAGATCTTGGCGGTGTTCGTCCCGAAGAACGCCGGCGATCTTCCGCAGCGCGGCCCGGTGGCGAGCCAACCCAAGGTGTGGATGACGCACGACGGCAAGACGCCGACGCGGACCTACCGCTTCTTGTTGAAGAACCCCTACGACAAGACCCTGCTGGAGCACCTCTCCACGGGGCAACTCGCGCTGGTCAACGTCAACGACGGAAGCGCGGCCAACATCGGCGCACCGGCGATGTTCACGAGCATCGACGTCTCGCCATCGAGTCTGTACTTTCGCGTCACGACGATGCAAAAGCCCTTCTCCTACTTCGTCCCGACCCGCAGCTTCGGCACGAAGGAAGAACTCTGGGATCGCAAGGGCAACGCGCTGCAGATGCTGAACGAGCGCAAGCTGCGCGTCGGCGCGCGTACACCCGGAGGACGCGGAGGTCAGAGCGCGGACAGCAAGCGCAGCCTGACCTGGCGACCCCACGGCAAGGGACTGTCGTTCCTGCAGCGCGCGCCCGCGAAGAAGAAACCAGCGAAGAAACCCGACGCGGGCAAGAAACCGGGTGGCGCGAAGAAGGCCGCGTCGAAGCCAGCAAAGAAAACCCCAGCAAAGAAAACCCCGGCAAAGAAAACTCCTGCAAAGAAGGACGACCCGACCCGGGACAACCGACGCGGCGCGGGACGACGTGGCACGCGAGGCCGCGGACCCGGTGCCACGAGCGCGGATGCGACCGCAAAGGAAGAGAAGCGCAAGGACCGGGTCATGCACTGGCTCGCGCCCCTCAAGAAGGGCAGCGCCAAGGTGATCTACGAGAGTGACGACGCGATCCAGAGCGTGGCCTACTCCCAGGATTGCCGGACGATCTACATCACGCAGACCATCAAGGGGAAGCGGACGATCTTTGCTGTCAACCTCTCGAAGAAGACCAAGATCAAGGTCCACGAAGCCAAGTCCGGCGCAGACACGGGGGGCGCCACGCAGCGCTCTCGCCGGCGGCGGGGCGGTCGCGGCGGCGGCAGGGGTCTTCTGACGAAGCCCGGGGTCGAGGGTGGTCGCGTCGTCCGCACGTCGGGCGACAAGAAATCCGTCTACCTCGCCGGCTCCGAGCCTGGCAAGGATCCAAAGAAGGATCTCTCCCGCGCCTACCTCGATCGCATCACGATCGGCGGCAAGACGACGCGCATCTGGCAAGCCCCCACCGACGCCCGCGAATCTCTCGTCACCCCAACGGACGATGACTGCACCGCGTTCATCGTGTCGCGGGAGTCGCGCACGGAGGTGCCGAACTCGTATCTCCGTGACGGGAAGACCGGCAAGCTCACGAGGCTCACCGACAACGTCGACCCCGCCCCGGAGGTCACATCCGCCAAACGCATGCGAATCCAGGTCGAGCGCGTCGACGGGTTCAAGTTCTGGGTGCGCGTCACGATCCCGAAGAACTACGGAACGCGTCTCCCGGCGATGTTCTGGTTCTACCCGCGGGAGTTCACGAGCCAGAAGGCGTACGACGACCGACAGCGCGCCCAGGATCCGCACCGGTTCCCGGGGGTCAGCACACGATCGATGGAACTCCTGACGATGCTCGGCTACGTCGTCGTGCAGCCGGATTGTCCGATCGTCGGGCCCGAGGGCCGCATGAACGACAACTTCGTCGCCGACCTGCGCAACAGTCTGTGGGCCGTGATCGACGACCTCGACCGCCGGCGCATCATCGACCGCAGTCGGCTCGCGATCGGCGGGCACAGCTACGGCGCGTTCGGCACTGCCAACGCGCTCGCCCACACGCCGTTCTTCAAGGCAGGCATCGCCGGCGACGGCAACTACAACCGGACCCTGACGCCGATGTCGTTCCAGAGCGAACGCCGCGAGGTGTGGGCTGCGCGTGAGACCTATATCAGCATGTCACCCCTGCTCTGGGCCAATCAGGTCAACGGCGCGCTGTTGATGTACCACGGCATGGATGACAACAACACGGGCACGTTCCCGATCCACTCGCCGCGGATGTTCCAGGCGCTGAACGGGCTGGGCAAGAAGGCGGCCCTCTACATGTATCCGTACGAGGGCCACGGCCCGGGCGCCGAGGAGACGATCCTCGACCTGTGGTCACGCTGGGTCGAATGGCTGGACATCCACGTGAAGAACCCTTCGCGCGCAAAGGCGAAACCAAAGACGCCCTCGAAGAAGGACATCACCGAGAACCGCAAGGCGAAGTAGCGGCTATCCGAACTCCTCGACAAGCTCGACAAACGCAGACCGCGCACCGGTAAACAGGCAATCCCCGTCGCCCAGAAGGACGGCGCGGATTTGCTCGTCTCCGAAGTACCGCTCGCGAAGCGTCGCGACATCTCGTTCCAACTGCGCTCGGTCCGAGAGCTTAGGGGCCGGAAGCAACCGCAGTACTCCGGACTCGTGCGAACGCACCGCGTCCCCGAAGAGGATCGCCCGCAGCGGCGCGAGATGGAGGACGGCTTCCGCGGTTGTCTTGCCGCCCCGCTGCCAACACACATCGATGACCCAGGCGAGGTCTTCCGGAAGCGGCTCGGAGTCTCCATACCACTCGTCCGCGCAACCGTCGAGTGCTTCCCGATCGCTCTCTGGAGCGACGATGCGCGACCCGAACGCGTCGCGAAGCGCCAGGGAATCGCGAAGGTGATCCGCGTTCGTCAACACGATCCACCGCACGTTGCCCTCTTGCTCACGCAACCAACTCGCGGAGTCTTCACGCAGAGGCATCGGATCGATGAGGACGCCGCCGGCTTCACGACGCCAGTAGAAACCGTTGAAGTCGATACGCCGATCCGGTTGGTAGGCGCTCCACGAGAGCAGATCCTCGATCGCGGTGAGCTTCATGAATGCATGATAGGGAACATCCGCTATCTTCCAGCCCCATGCTGCGACAGCGGGTAGTTCTTGCTTCAGTAATGGCGGTGGTCTCGACCGCCGCGGACAGCCCTGCTCAAGAGACCGACCAACCCAAGCACATCGTCATCGTCATCGCCGAGCGCGAGTACGACACCAAACGCACGCTCCCGGCCCTGGCGAAGAAACACCTCTCGAACTACCGGGTCACCATCGTGATCGCCGACCCGAAGGAACCGAACCGACTGCCAGGGTTGGTGGCCGCGCTCGAGGACGCGGACGTCGCCCTGATCAGCGTCCGCAGGAGGGCCCCGACGACGGCGCAGATGAGGGCCCTCCGCGGGTTCCTTCGCAGAGGCGGTGGTCTCGTCGGCATCCGCACGGCGAGCCACGCGTTTGACGCGAAAGGCGTCATCCCGAAAGGCCACGAGGTGTGGCGCACGTTCGATCGCGACGTCCTCGGCTGCCACTACCGCGGACATCACGGAAACAAGCTCGCCACCCGCGCCTGGATCGACCTCGGGAACTCGAAACACCCGATCATCTTCGGCGCGCCGAGAAACGAGGCCGCGATGTCCTCCTCGCTCTACAAGAGCGCGCCGCTGCACGATTCCACGACGGTGCTGATGCACGGTCGAGCCGGCGACATCAACCCGCATCAGCCCCTGGCGTGGATCCGCACGCGAAAGGACGGCGGCCGCGTCTTCTACACTTCGCTCGGCCACCCGAAGGACTTCGACCACAGCTGGTTCCCGCACATGCTCGTCCGCGGCATCCGGTGGACTGCAGGAGACGCGCCGCGACGCGATCTCGGGCACCGATCACCGCAGGCGTCACTCGCGACGATGCGCACGCCCGAGGACCTGGCCGTCGACCTCGTGCTCTCCGAACCACTCGTCGCGCAGCCCGTGTTCCTGAACTTCGACGAACGCGGTCGCATGTGGGTCGTGCAGTATCGCCAGTACCCTCACCCCGCCGGGCTCACGATCACCAGCCGCGACCGGATTTGGCGCAACGTCTACGACCGCGTTCCGCCGCCCCCGCCCCACCCGAAAGGCTCGCCGTTCCGGGGAGTGGATCGGATCTCGATCCACGAGGACACGAACGGCGACGGCAAGTTCGACAAGTCGAAGGTCTTCCTCGACGGACTGAACATGTGCACCGCCGTCGAGCATGGCCGCGGCGGAGTCTGGGTATTGAACCCGCCCTACTTGTTGTT
>CAYYAQ010000190.1:0-3805 GCA_964469555.1 uncultured candidatus Brocadiaceae bacterium
ATGCTGTTTCACGATTCGATGACTCGAAAGCCATCGAGAACGTGGGTCTTTTTTTAGCACTCCTCATCCGGATCGGCTCCGAACCTCGTCCGAAAACGCGGTCGCAACCGTTCGGTGGAATTGGATTTAGGCCTTTCGGCCCGTGCTCACACACTTAGCTTTTGGGTTACCCTGAATGTCAAAGAGCGTACTGGTCACGCTAAACTGCGGGGCAACCGCTGGCAGCGCGAGGCGAAGAACCTTATCGAGTTGGCGAGGTGATGCAAGCCCGCGAAGCGTAAACTTTCCGAAGTTTTGGATCCTCGGAACGTTGGGCGCTGCCTTGGTTTACGTACGCTCGCGATGGGGAAACCTGGGGAAACTCGTGGGAGGTTGAGGATCGTCACCGATCCCCACACCCGTGGCGCCGTACCGGGTTGTGCCTACTCCGCCGCTGTGCCCGGAAGTCCGCCAATCCACGCCCCTTCCGACCGGCGTGGGTAACACTGCAGGGTTGCGCCCGCCAGGCACCTGCGGCGGATCAGCTCCTCACCGACTCGCCGCGATCACGATCTTGCTGCCTCTGGGCACCAGCCGGAAGAACTCCTCGATGTCGGCGTCGTGCATGCGAATGCAGCCCAGGGACGAGCGCGTCCGGACCGTCTCCGGCGCGGCGGTGCCGTGCGCCCCAAAGCCGCTGAACGAGTCGTGGGCGAACTTCACGAAGTACCGCCCCAGGACGTTCTTCGGGTGCCCAAACGCGTAGGTGTTGCCATCCGGAGCGTACCAATCGGGGTTGGAGAGCTTGTCCGCGACCCGAAACGTCGTCTCTGGAGTGCTGCACCCGTCCTTGCCGTGGCCCACCCAGTAGAGCCGGACGATCGTGTCTCCGATGTAGACCGCCATCAAGTAGCTGTCCTTCTCCAGCTTGGCCCACACGGGCTCCACCGGGATCTTGATGGTCTTGCCCGCCTGCAAGCGGTTCGGGCGCCCGATGCGGTTCACGTAGCACAGGGTCCAGCCCTCCATCCAGATCTTGTCCCTGCGGTACTTCGCGGCGATCCCGTTGAGGGTCTCACCGGGCTTCACCTTGTGACTCCTGGCCTTCGTCAGGCGCGACGGGTTGAAGGTCACCTGGTTGACGAGTCGCTTGTGGTGCCCGTAGACCTCGTTGACGAGGTCAAAGGCCTCGTTTTGCTTCTTTTCGATCGGCCCCCGCATGCACTTCTCGAGCAGCAGGGTCGACTTGACGATGGCCTTTTCGCGGTCCAGTCGCTTGATCCCGGCGAGGACCTTGCGCACGAGCTTGCGGCCCTCGGTCGAGTGCAGGAACCCGTTGGCCCTCCCCAGCACCCGCATCTGGCCCGCCACGTCGGTCGCCCCGTCCGCGGCCTTCCGGAGCGCCGCCGCCAACTTGCCTCGCTGCGGCTCCTGTGCCTCCAACAGCCTCTGGAACCCGATCTCTAGCACTTCCTCATCTGCCGCCGCGATCCCCTGGACGATCTTCCCGGGGGCGGAGGCTTGGAGCGGGACCGTGGACTTGACGGCCTCCTGTTTCGCCACCGTGCCTGGTCCGCTGGTCCCCTTGCCGGCTGTGCCCTTCCCGGCGTTCGCTGGTCCCGAAGGCCCCGCTGAAGCGCCTTCCGAGGCAGCCTCGAACGCGAGGTCAGCCGGTCCCGCCGTGCCTGCGTGGCTCAACTTGTCCGAGTACCACTGCCAGCCAAGGTAGACCGAGACCACAGCCAACAGACCGATCACGAAACGCAACATCCTTACCTCCTCTGTGGACGCGGACCGCCTCTGGCGACCGTGTCAGGTTGTTCAACCGCAACTTGGGCCGCCCACTCGCGCACTGACCGAGTCGAGCGATGCGACCGCCTGATGAGTATCCGAAAGACTCCCCACCACTTGGCGCCGTGCGCAGCGGGAACAGCTGAACCCAGGCGGACAAGGTGGGAGCCCCCAGAGACCGGTTCTGTTTCCGGCTGGTCCCTGGACAGGGTCCAGAGACCTCCGAAACGCCCCGGCCTTCAAGGTCGGTTCCCTAAGTTAGGGCATCGGTTCAGCGATTGTTCCTCGGGCGATCACGAACACCGCAGTAGAGGAGCCTTCGAACGCCCATACAATAGCGCGATCTCGCCGCGGGGCAATAACCCGCCGGACGACGCTACCAGCTGTTGGCTGCGATGGCTTTCTGGACCCTCTCCGCGATGGCAACGGCAGCACAACCGTCGGCCCCGGACACCACGGGAGGGGTCCGATTCTGCACCGAACCCAGGAACGATGACAGTTCATCCTGGAGGGGGTTGCCATCGTCCATGCTGAGCTCTCGGACCGAGAACAACCCCTGGAACACGTATTTCCACAGGTCGTCGATCTGCTTCGGATCCACCGGATCGAGGTTCTGGAAGTCCCATCCGGGGTTCTTCTGGATCAACGTCCCCTTCCCCTCCTGGAAGTCGAGACTCGCGTAGCAGTCCTTGGAGAAGATCCGCATGCGCCGCATCGGCTTCAACGCGACGCGGCTGGCGGTGAGATGCGCCGCCGCGCCATTCTCGAACCGCAGGATCGCGCTGGCCATGTCCTCCGCCGGAGTGAAGACCGCACCGCCGAAGGCGGCGACGGACGTAACCTCGGAGTCGACCAACGCGAGGATGATGTCGAGATCGTGGATCATCAGATCGAGCACGACGCCGATATCGACGCTGCGGAAGCTGAACGGCGCGAGCCGATTGGACTCGATGTAGCGCGGCACGACGTCCAGATCCTTGATCGCCGACAAGGCCTTGTTGAAGCGCTCGACGTGGCCGACCTGCAGGATGCGTTCGCCCGCCTCCGCCAGCGCGACCATCGTCTCTCCCTCGGCACTGGTGGGTGCGATCGGCTTCTCGACGAGCACGTCGACGCCGTTTTCGAGGAAGAAGCTCGCGACCTCGAGGTGCAGCTGCGTGGGCACGACGACGCTGACTGCGTCGACCTTCCCGAGCATGTCGCGGTAGTCGGCGAGTCCTTCGACGTCGAAGTCTGCGACCGCCTTCGCGCGGCTCGCCTCATCGACCTCCGCGATGGCGACCAGCTCGGCGAGAGGGTTTTCGGCCAGGAGCCGCACGTGGTGCCGTCCCAGGTGTCCGACCCCCACCACTCCGATCCGCGTCGTCGCCATCGGCAGCGGCTAGGAATCGACGAGAGTGAACTTCAGCTGCGCTTCGGCGACCAGCTTGCCGGCAACCTTGCAGCGCGCGGCGACATGGCTGACGCTCGGTTTGGAGCGGATCGTGTCCACTTCGATCCGGAGCTGATCGCCCGGCACCACGGCACCGCGCAGCTTCACGCGATCGATGCTCCACAGCACGGCCAGCTTGCCGGTGTTCTCGAGTTTGCGCAGCAGCAGGACCCCTGCGAGCTGCGCCATCGCTTCGAGTTGCAGCACTCCAGGCATGATCGGCTGCTCGGGCCAGTGGCCCTGAAAGAACGGCTCGTTGATGCTGACGTTCTTGATCCCGACGGCGTGCTTGTACCCTTCGAGTTCGATGACCCGGTCGATCATCAGGAACGGGTAGCGATGCGGCAGCAGGTTGAAGATCTCCCGGATCTCCATCCCGGACTCCCGCACGACGGAACCCCGGTTCTCCTCGATCTGCATCGCTTCGAGAAGCTCCTGCACGAGCCTGAGGTTCATCGAGTGGCCCGAACGCGTCGCGATGATGTGGGCGTCCAGGTCCGCGCCCAGCGTCGCGAGGTCACCGACGAGATCCAGGACCTTGTGACGGGCCAACTCGTCCTCGAAGCGCAGGGTGTTCTCGCGCACGCCGCCACCACCGACGAT
>CAYYAQ010000190.1:3815-10065 GCA_964469555.1 uncultured candidatus Brocadiaceae bacterium
ATCAGCGTGTTCTGAGACGTGGCGCCGCGCCCGAATCCGGCCTCGCGAAGCTTCTCGATCTCGTGCTCGAACACGAACGTCCGGGCGCCCGCGATCTCGGTCGCGAACTGCTCGGGGGTGATCTCGAAGGTGACGGACTGCTTGCTCAGTCCGTTGAGACCCGCGACCTGGGAGTAGTCCAGGTGGTAGTCGATCGTCAGCCCACCGGATCCCGGCAGGGCTACGAGGGAGGAGTCGCCGTCGCGGACGTAGATCGGCTCCTCCACGACGAATCGTTTGCGTTCGGCCTTCTGCTCGACGACCCCGGCGCTCTGCAGCGCCACGACGAAGTCCTTCGCCGAACCGTCGAGTCCGGGCACTTCCTCGCCATCGATCTCGACCGTGGCGTTGTCGATCTGCAACGCCCAGAGCGCACCCATCAGGTGCTCGACGGTGTGCACTTCGGCCAGACCACTCATCAGGACACTCCGACGATCCCGAGGCTTCAGGTGGGTGCACAGCGCGTTCACCTCAGGCTGGTCGTCCAGGTCGATTCGCCGGAAGATGATTCCCGACCCGGCGTCGGCAGGCTTGATCGAGACCTTGGCGTCCTTGCCCGAGTGTAGACCGGCACCCTCCAACTCGACCTGATTCTTCAGGGTGTGCTGGAAACGGTGATTACTCGGACTCGCTACCAATGTGCCACGACTCGAAGGGGGGGAACGGCTCTCGAAGCGAAGACGATGATTGCGGGAGAGTGTAATGCCACCGCCCGCGACTCCCTACTTGGCCTTCAGGTATTTGATGAGGTCTTCCGTGATGTCCAGATCTGGAGCGTGGTAGATCACGCCCCGCTGCCGATTGGCGAGGATCTGCCGGTTCATCGCGCTGGCCGCGGAGCGCGCCATCCGCCTGGCCAGCATCTCCTTGATCGTGAGGTGAGGATGCTTGCGGAGAACCAAAAGGATGCCTCGGCGCGCGGCTAGTTCGGCCACGGCGACGCTGACCTCTTGATAGATCTTGTCGTCGTTCAAAACCTTCTGCCGCTCCAACTCGGTGTTGTACATCTTGCCCGCCAGGCTGAGTTTCCCGAGCAGAGCCTCGCGCTCGAGTTCCTTCTGCATCCGTTCGGGAGAGACGACCATCATCTCGATCTCGAGCTTGAAGGACTTGACCTGGCTCTTCATGCCCTCGATGTCCTTCTGGTACATCTGGGCCTGCTTCGCGCCTTCCGCCATCCCCTTCTTGAACGCCTTCGTGTGGGTAGCGGCCTTTTCCATGTCGACGACAGCGAACGGGATGGGCGCGGGCTCTCGCTTCCCACCGGTCTCCACGGCCTTCTTGACGGTCGCCTTGCCCTTAGTGGCCGGGGCCGGATCTCCCTTCTTCTGCACGACTTGCGCAGCGAGCGGCGCGACGAGCAGGAGGACGACGAGGGTAGAGACGGACGGGATGACGCGGCTGGGGATTCTCATATGCACTCCTGGTATGTGCGCCGATATACGCTCCCCGAGGTGCTCGCGAAAGAACTCCCGCAGGCAAAGTTCCGATCCGCAACCGACCGCCCGTACACTCCCCACATGTTCGTCGCAATCGATCCGGAGTTGGAAGCCGACTTCCGGGACCACGCCCGCGCCGCTTTCCCCCGTGAGGCATGTGGCCTGCTCGGTCGCGCCCCGGACCCGACCGTGATTCGTCTGGTCTGCTATCAGAGAATGGCGAATCTCGCCGCGGCGACCGACCGTTTCGAAATGGATCCGATCGCCGTAGTCCAAGGTGAACAACAGCTTCGGGCTGCCGGACTCGAACTCGGCGCCGTTTTCCACAGCCATCCCGGCGCGCCGCCGACGCCGAGCACTGCAGACCACGCGGAGGCGTGGCCAGGCCTCGCGCAACTGATCCTGTCGGTTCGTTGGAACGGGGATAATTCTGGAGAACTCACGGCCTGGATGCGCCGAGGTGATCGATTGCGCCCCCTGCACCCGATCGGGCGGTGTCTGGCGTGAGCAGGGTGCAGGAAGAACTCGCGCGGTTGCGCGGCGAGATCCAGGAGGTGACCCCGGAACACGTGGCTGCCGACGACACCGCGGTCGTCATCGACGTGCGCGAGCAGGACGAGTGGAACGAGGGCCACGTGCCGGATGCCCTCCACCTGTCGCGTGGGTTCCTGGAGTTCAAGATCGAGTCCGCCTGTCCCGATCGCAGCCAGCCGATCGTCGTCTATTGCCGAAGCGGCGCGCGCTCGCTGTTCGCGGCAGAGGCCCTGCAACACATGGGGTACAGGGACGTCGCATCGATGGCGGGTGGTTTCCTGGCGTGGAAGGAGGAAGACCGTGGATTCGAGGTTCCCAAGGCGATGGATGCGAACACGCGCACGCGCTACAGCCGCCACATCCTGATCCCCGAGGTCGGCGAGTCGGGGCAGCGGAAGCTCCTCGACGCGAAGGTCCTCGTCGTAGGCGCCGGTGGCCTGGGCTCCCCCACCGCGCTCTATCTCGCGGCGGCCGGAGTCGGGCATCTCGGCGTGGTCGACTTCGACGTCGTCGATCGAAGCAACCTCCAGCGCCAGGTGCTGCACTCAGACGAGCGGATCGGGATGTCCAAGGTGGAGTCAGCGCGGCGGACGCTCAACGGGCTCAATCCGGACATCACGGTCGAGACTTTCGACACGAAGCTCTGCGCCGAGAACGCGGTGGCGATGATCGAGCCCTTCGACGTGATCGTCGACGGCTGCGACAACTTCGAGACGCGCTACCTCGTGAACGACGTGTGCGCGCAACTCCAGAAACCGAACGTGCACGGCAGCATCCACAGATTCGACGGACAGGTCAGCGTGTTCTGGCCGGGCAAGGGTCCGTGTTACCGGTGCCTGCACCCGGAACCCCCGCCCAAGGATCTCTCGCCGAACTGCGCCGAGCTCGGCGTCCTCGGCGTGCTGCCGGGGGTGATCGGCCTCCTCGAAGCCACCGAGACGATCAAGATCCTCCTGGGCATCGGCCAACCGCTGACCGGTCGCCTCCTCACCTACGACGCCCTCGCCGCGCGCTTCTCGGAGTTCGCGCTCCGGCGCCGCGACGACTGCCCGGTCTGCAGCTGAGGGACCTCGCTCGGGGTCTGTCTCAGCTTTGGATGGAGACGAGTTCCATCTCGAAAACGAGCATGGCGTTCGGCGGAATCGCGGGGAGACTGCCAGCCTCGCCGTAGGCCATCTTCGCCGGGATCTTCAGCCAGCGGGTCTCGCCGACGCGCATCCCGATGCCACCCTTCAACCACCCTTCGATAGCGCCGCTGACGCCGACTTGCATCGAGAAGGGTTGACGGTCGGGCAGGCGACTCGAATCGAACTGCTCGCCTGCGCGGTCGCCCTCGAAGAGGACGCCGGTGTAGTGGAACTCGCCGGTCTGCCCGACCCGGATCGGAGCGCCAGTGCCAGGCTTCACCCGACGCACGAGGAACTCCGCCGGCAGGTCGTCCTTGATCTTGGTCAACTCGACGGTGAGGAAGATGGTCGCGTGTGCCTGGACCCGCTCCATCGGCGACCCCTTGGCGCCGTATGCGAGATCGGACGGGATCCGCATGTGCCGGACCTCGCCCTTCTTCATGCCGTTCGCGCCGAGGATGAGCCCCTGGAGGTCTCCCCACTCCATCATGATGACTTCCTTGGGCGCCCCACCGGTCCGGGTGTTCATGAACTCCTTGCCGTTCGCGAGCTTTCCGACCAGGTGGAACACGCCGATCTTGCCCATGTCCAGCGGGTCACCCTCACCCTTCTTGAGGGTGGTGACCTTCAGCTCCGGGAAGTCCGCGGCGCCCTTCCCCAGCGCGAAGACACTGGGCTTGGGATCGTCGCTCGCCTGCATCGGGTCGCTGATCAGCTCGGGCCGCATCGTGGGCGCCGGCGTGCTCGACGGCTGCTTCGCGGCACGGACCGGGGTCTTCGAATCTTGCGAACAGCCGCACAACGCAAGCAGCGCGGCGACGGCGGTGAGTCTGACGGCGGTCTTGTTCATGGCGGAGCTAGTGTGCCCGGAGGAGGGCCGGGTGTGCAACGGATGTATCGGACGAGTTGTTTCCTTGAGGATTCGCGAGACCGTCGATGTTCCATCAGGCGAACCTCAGAAGCGGATGGTGTACAGCACCTTGAGCGCGGATTCCTGGGTCGTCGGCACGAACGGCGCCCCGTGATCGGCCTTTTCCCAGGCGTAGAGCCCCACCAGGAACAGCTCCTGACCCGGCTCGAGGATCCATCGGACCCGTGTCTGCGCCGACAGGTTCTTGCTGTCGCTGTCGTACTGGACGAGGTTCTTCCACGACAGATCCGGTGAAAACGACACGTCCACCCGGCCAGACCACGTGTGGGTGGTGAACTGCCCCTCGTCGAGATTCACGTTGTTCTGCTCGTAGCCTATGCCGACGTGCACCATCGGCCCCAGGATGATGGTCGGGGAGAACTCGATGGTCGTCTTGTTCCCGGAGTAGAACCCACCAAACTTCACCTCGGCCTTGGTGTAGATCCAGCGCTTCTCCGACGTCTCCAGCTCGACGGAGTGGGTCGTGAAATAGTAGTCGGTGGCCGGAATCGTGATCTCGTCGTGGATGTCGAATCCCTCGGGCAGGCGCCAGAACTCCCGGCGCACGTCGTAGCCGATGCTGTCGTCACTCGCGAACGTGACTTCCATCGGCTTGACGAACACCAGCCACGAGTCCTTGCCGCCCGCCTCGTTCGTCGTGACCCGGGGGTACACCATCATCTCCAGGCGACGAATGCAGAAATCCTGGAACCGCCAGGTTCGCTGGGCCCGCGAGCGGTGTTCCCGCACGCCTGTCCGGCGGACGTATCCGAGCTCCGGCAAAAAGTCCTTCTCGACGTGATTCGTGGTTACCGACACGTCCCATTCCTTCGAGTCGTAGTCCGCCTGCAAACCGTACGCTGCCGCGTCGCCTCCCGGCCCATCGATGAACGAACCCAGCCACCAGCCGTTGATGTCGATGTCGTGACCCGGCCCGAACGCGCTGCTGTCGCCGTAGTGGAAGTCGAACCCCGCGGTGTACGCGTTCCCGGGGTCCGTCGGTCGACCGCTCGTCGCGAGCATCCCGACCGAACTCTCGCGACCGATGTTGCGGCTCACGCGCATCACGCTCAGCGCCCGCTGATCCGAGAACTTCCCGGCCGAATCCGTGTGGTCGTCCTGATAGACGCTGAGGAGGCCCAGATTCCAGTCGTCGACGCGGCCCGTGAGCTTCGCGCCGGCGATGATGGGTACCGCGGTGCCCTTGTCATCCCGCCCCACCCGCCGTGAGAAGAACGGGATCAGCGTCGGACGCCGACCGCTCACGCCGAACGAGAACAACCCGGCGTCCTCGAGAAAGAAGTCGCGCTTCTCCGGGAAGAAGAGCGGGAAACGCGTGAGATTCGTCCGACGCGCGTCGACCTCGGTCTCCGCGAAGTCCGTGTTGTAGGTCAGGCGCAGGTTGAGCGCAGGCGACAGGCGGTAGCTCAGGTCGAGCCCGGCGTCCCCGTTCCGCGTCGCGTGCTTGCCGGTGCGGCGGTCACGAGATGTCGACACCTTCGCGTAGGGCACGACATCGAGCCCCACCCCGTGGCGTATGCCAGTGAGCCCGGTGATCAACCCCCCTTGCGAGATGGAGAAGAACTGATAGGCGACGAGAGGCACCGCCCAACGGTCCTCCTCGTCGTTCGCCTTGCGTTGTCGCCGCAGATTGAAACGCCACGTGTCGGCACCCTCCTTGAACGCGATCGTCTTGAACGGAATGGCGATCTCCGCCTGCCATCCCGACTCTGTGATCTTCGACTTCCCGTACCAGATCCCGTCCCAGCTCTTGTTGAAGCCTCCGCCACCGATCAGCGCGTCACCCTTGCTCCCACCCGCCCCGATCTGGAACCAGTACGCGAACCGGCGATCGTTGAACGTGTCGAACCAGAACTCGACCCGGTCGTCCGGACTCAGGTTCGCATCGCGCTGCATCAGCCGACCGCGAACCTCGCCCTTGGCCTCGCGGCATTCGACCGCGATGTAGAGACGATCCCGGTCGAACATGAGCCGCACGATGGTGGGATGCGTGGGTCTTGCCCCTTCGTCCGGATCGACCTGGGTCAGCGGACCTAGCTGGACCGCGGACGCCCACGCTGGGTCTCGCAGGTCGGCATCGATGACGATCGGTTGGCCTTTGGGACGCTTCGTGATCGCGACCTCCCAGGTCTTCTGCTGCGCGACCCCCACGCCGCACAAGCCGAGCGGAGTGGCGATCG
>CAYYAQ010000191.1:0-9728 GCA_964469555.1 uncultured candidatus Brocadiaceae bacterium
TGGTAGATGTCGTAGAGCACCTTGCAGTAGTCAGAGTTCACGCCCTTCATCACGTTCACGCAGTACGGCGTGTTGTCTCCGATGTAGCCCTTGTGGTTGACCTTGCTGTTGAGCAGCTCGACGATGATCATCACCTTGTGCTCTTCAGCAATCGCCTTGCACTTGTTGAGGCAGTCGACTGAATTCTCGATCGCCTTCCCATCGGTCATCCCCGAGATGCGATTGCCGAAGAAGCAGATGACGTTGCGCACGTTGGCCTTCGCGGCCAGCGGAATCGTCTTCTCGAACGCCTTGATGATCTTGGCGTGATTCTTCGGGTCGTTGAGACCCTTGGAGATGCTGCCGGCACCGGCGAATGCCGTGGAGACCGCCAAGCCGTGATCATGCGCAACCGACCACTCTGTGGGGTGGAGCAAGTCGATCGCGGACAGCCCCATATCGGCGCCCGCCTTGCAAAGGTCGGGGAGCTTGACCTTCCCGAAACACCAGCGGGCGACCGACTGTTTGATCTTCCCGTTCGTGACCACCTTGCCCTTGTCCTGAGTGGCCGCAAGAGCTGCGGGGGACATCGCCGCGCCGATCGCCGCCGCGCCCACGCCAGTCACCATGTCGCGTCGGGTCAGTGTCTTCATCGTCGTTTCTCCACCATTGGGTTGTCCCGTGAACATAACGCGGAGATGGCTCGGGACCAGTCACAGCGCGCGTTTCCGAGCCGGTATAGTCCTGCGTTCCCATGCGCACGATTTCGAGGCCCGCGAACATGTCCGATCAGAATCTTCTAGCGAGAATCGCAACGCTCTCGCACGCTCTCCTGCTCACTGTCGCGCTCGAAGGATGCGTGTCGCAACCCCAGCTGAAGCTCGCCGGAAGCCGACCGAACATCGTGCTGATGTTGTCCGACGACATGGGCTGGGCCGACCCCGGGTTCCACGGCGGCAACGCCGCGTTGACGCCGAACATGGACCGCCTGGCGAGCCAGAGCGTGCGCATGACACGGTTCTACGCGCAACCCGTCTGCGCGCCGACTCGCGCAGCGATACTCACCGGACGCTATCCATTCCGGCAGTGGATGGACTGGCGGTCAGAGGACTTCGGCAAACCCACCTACCTGTCGAAACTCGGCCTGAAGCTCGCGCATAACGAGCACGGCGTGCCGACGCGCATGATCCACGCCTTGGACACGCGGGAACGCACGGTCGCCGAAGCGCTGCGAGGCGCCGGCTACTTCACCGCGATTACGGGCAAGTGGCATCTGGGCGAGTGGCTCCCCGAACACCTTCCCATGGGCCAGGGATTCACGCACCAGTACGGGCACTACGGCTGGGGCATCGACTACACGAACTACACCATTCCGCACAATTCTCCGGCACGCTACGCGGTCTACGACTGGCACCGCAACCAGCAGCCGCTGTTCGAACAGGGCTACTCGACCGACCTGATCGCGAACGAAGCGGTGCGGTTGATCTCCGAGCAATCCAAGAACGACAAGCCGTTTTTCATCTACGTGCCGTTCAACGCCATTCACGGCCCGCTCGAAGAGATCCCGCGCTACCGCGACAAGTACAACAAGCGACAGGCTGCGCTGAAGTGCCTGGATGATGCCGTCGGACGAATCGTCGGCGCCGTGGACCAGTACGGCATCGCCGACAACACGCTGGTGATCTTCGCCAACGACAACGGTGGTCTGCGCGACGAGTTCAACAAGCCCTGGCGCGGAACCAAGAACACGACCTACGAAGGTGGCGTGCGGGTTCCGTGCTTGATGCGCTGGCCCGGCAAGCTCGAAGCCGGCTCGACGAACGACGCGATGATGCACGTGGTCGACCTGATGCCCACGTTCATCACTCTCGCGAACGGCGATCACGCGCAGGACCGCCCTCTCGATGGCCTGGACATGACCGGAGTCCTCGGCGAGGGCGAGCCAAGTCCACGAACTGAGATTATCTTCGAAATCTCCGGCAGTGTCCGCTTCCCCACGATCATGTCGGGAACCCACAAGTTGATGGGCAAAGTGCTCTACGACATCGCCGCCGACCCGACCGAGTCGACCGACATCGCATCCAAGCACCCCGGCATCGTCAGGCGGTTGAAAGCTCGTCTCGCGATCTTCGACAAGCAGCGGCCACCGCTGTCGGACATCATCGGAGAGCACCCCATGTTGATGAACCCGCCGCTGCCGTTCGTCTACGGTCACGACGAGAACCTGCACGCGCCCGACTGGGTGAAGCGAGCGGTCGGGGTGGTCCGCGCGACGCAGCCGAAGACTTGGGCGCCGGGCAAGACGCCGTGGCCCCAGGCGCCGAAAGACGGCAAGATCATCTACACGGGTGACGGGCGATAGCCGTTCGAGACTCGCTCAGGACCGCATCCCGCCGAACACTACCGCCCCGAGCGACCCGAACACGATCGTCGGCGTCCACGCGGCAACGATCGGGTGGATGTGGTTGTCGAACGCCAGATTCTGGCAGATGAGGTCCACGACGAGATAGCCGGCGCAGATCAGGATCGCGAACACGATGCGTTCGATCCTGCGCCCGCGCTCGAAGTTGACAGCGAATGGTAGAGCGAGCAACACCAGCACCAGATTCGCCAGGGGAAATGTGAAGTGCACGTGGAAGGCGAGGACGTAGTCGGCTTTGCCCGGGCGTGACTGCATCAGGTCCCGGAGCTCGGTGTACGACATCGACGAAGTCTGTTTCTGCGCCTTCACCGAATCCGTGATGAGCTTGGGCGTGACCCCGTTCATCCCGAGGCGAGCCTGAGGGACGATCTCACGCTTCTCGACTTCGCCCGTCTTCCGCCAACCATTCGTGAGGTCCCAGTCCTTCGCATCGAGATTCCAGCACGCTTCCGCCGCTTCGAGGTAGATGCCGTCACCGCGCGACGACCCGCGGTTGTAGACGATTACGCCGCTCATCTTCTGCATCGTGCGGTCGTACTCGCGACAGAAGAGTTCCTGGCGCGGGTTGTCCTTCGCGCGCACCGTGATGCGTTTCAGATTCAGACCGCCGCCCACCAGCGCAGCGTGCAGTCGCTCGTGTTGCTCGGCGATGTTCGGGATGACCCACTGCCACGTCACGCCCATCGCCACCGCAGAGAAGACCGCAATACCGAGCATCGGACGGAGGATGCGGAGCAGGCTGCGACCGGTGAACAGCATCGGTGCAATCTCGTTCGCGGCCATCAACTTCGACAACGCGAACATCGTGGCGATCACGGTGACGAATGGCGCAATCGTCACGAACACGATCGGCATCTGGATGAGGTGATACTCCACGAGCATCACCACGAGACGGAATGCGCCAACATCGTCCCTCTTCGCTACGTCGAGATAGGTATGCATCTCGAACAGCAGGTCGAACATGACGAACATCAAGACAAGAAACAACAGCGCGGCGGCATATGCGCCCGCTACAGCCAACCCCACGTATCGATCGAGTCGTCCTATCATCAGTGTTCAAACACGCAGGAGACGCCAGCAGAACGGTAGGCCGAGCATCAGCACAACGAGAGCCGGCAACCAACCCAGCAGAGGGTATGGGGCGTGGCGCAGAATACTCTCGCCGAGGAAATCCGTCAGGTAGACAAGAGACAGCGGAATCATGCAAAAGCTCAGCGCGAGCACGCGCCCGCGCTCGCGCGATAGCACGCCAATGCAAAAACCGATCGGCGCGAGGAGGAAGGACATCAGCGCGAAGCACGCCCGTCGATGGACGGTGTACTGAGCCGCGATCGGGTCCCGGTGGGCATCGCGATACACCTCCGAGAGCAGCGAGTCACTGGCGAGGTCCCGATCGCCTGCGTTGCGCGTCTTGGAGCGGAGCATCTCGTGGAGATTCATCGTGATCGGGAAGTTCTCGAAGTACTCCTCGGTGAGTGGCAGGTAGAGGCCGTGAATGTGCATCGTGATGTCCGGCTGGGCCTCTTCCATCTCGAACCGCACGCGGTCGGCGATCACGAGCGTAGCTCCCTTGCCGAGCATGCCATCGCCCAGCCCGCTGAACTGTCTCCCCGAGCCGGAGTAGATCGAGACGTCCACGTAGACTTCTTGATCGCCGTCCTTGACCTGCTTCTGCCAGGTCATCACGCCGTCCTTGTCCAGCTCGATGCGATCCTGGTTGTCGATGTACTTCTCGAGCTTGCTCTGGTAGATGTCAGCGACCACGCGGTACTTGTGGTAATGCGCCCAGGGGATCTGGTAGTGCAGGCCCCACGTCGCCACGATCGAACAGAGCAGGCCGATCAGGAGGGACGCGACCATCGGCACGCGGGGGCTGATGCCGAGCGACCGGAGCGCTGTGACCTCACGTTCCTGCGAAGCGCGGGCGAACGTCAACACGGTCCCGAACATGACCGAAAACGTCAGCAAGTGGGGCAGAATGTCGGCCGCCAGCAGCAGCGTCGTAATCGCGGCATCGATCAGGTCACCCCCCTGCACCAGGCGGATGCCTTTGTAGAGTAGGCTGATCAGTGCAATGCCGAACAGGATCGCGAACGTGAGAACCGCGTTGACGCTGATCTCTTTCAGGTAGTATCGGTGAATCTTCCACATAGGAAGGCCTCCCACTCAGATGATTCCGGATCATGACAGCCAAGGCAAGGTCGAGACCCTCCGAACCGCTCCGTTCGATTGTCTCGTCGATCCCGCGTGGCAAGATTGCGTTCGGCAGTTGATCGCCTCATCGTCCGATCCCGAGGAATGGGCGGCCTGGAACGCGGTCAAGCAGTCGACGGTTCGAACGGTCTATTGCGGCGATGTAACGATTCCGGGTGGTGGCACGGAGAACGTGCACCTCAAACTATTTCGGGCGGTCCGACTTTCGGACCGAGCGCGGGACGCCCTCACGGGGTCCCGCTCGGCCCGGGAGTTTCGCAATCTTCTCGAGGCCCGGGCGCGGGGGCTGCCGAGCATCCAACCGCTCGCCGCCGGGAGTCTCACGGGTTCGTGGGGCAGCCGGAGCTTCCTGCTGACGAAGACGGAGCCCGGGCAGGCGATGCCTCGGGAACCACTGCCTCCCGCGGACGCCGCGGCGGTCGGGAAACTGCTGCGGCTGGTCCACGACGCCGGTCTCCACGCCCGGGATCTGCACGCGGGGAACATCCTGCGGCGGCCCGACGGAGAACTTCTTCTGCTCGACCTCACGAGCGCGTCGTACGGGGAGGCCCTGACCGACCAGGAGCGGGGCAGGGCGCTGGCGTTCTTCTGCCTTGATCTGGACGGCAACGTCCGGGATCTTCACGCCCAGCCGCTGCTAGCGGCCTACGGCGCGAGTACCGCCGTCGTATCGAGCGCCGTCAAGGCGGGGCGGCGCCTGCGCAACCATGCGGTCACCGCGTTCGGTCGGCGTGCGTTTCGTTCGTGCCGGACGACCGCTGTCGAACAACCGAGCCGCAAGCCGAGGAGCTACCTCCACATCCCCGCTGAGGAATGGTGGAAGGGGGCCCGCGACGCATTCGCTCGGCTCGACGCGCTCGAACCGATCAAGTCAGGCCGCCGCGGCGCCGTCTATCTTCTCGACGACATCGTGATCAAGGAGCGAACTGCGGCGGCAGCTCGAAGACTGTTCGAGAGCACCTACTGGTTGAAGTTCGCCGGCGTCCCGACCCCGATGCCCGTTGCGGTCGAGACGTTTCGCGGGCGGGGCAAGGTCGCGACGAGGCGCTTGCCGAACGTGAATCTCCAAGACGACCTGAGGGAAGGCCTCGCCGCCGACGAAGGCAGCCTGATCGTCTGCGCAAGGAACTTTGGCAGCGCGGTCGGACGCCTGCACAGCTTTGGTCTCCGCAACCGCGACATGAAGTTCGAGAACCTCATCCGCGACCGCGCCTCGCAGACCATCCTCACGGTCGATCTCGACGGCGTCCGCCGGCAACTCCCGGGCGACAACCGCGGCCGGTCCAGCGATCTCGGTCGGCTGCTCGCCGCGTTCCGGCACGCGGACAGCCCCGGCGGCGAGACCGTCATCCGCGCGTTCCTCCGCGAGTACGTGCGCACCTGCCGCAAGCTCCTGTATCCGGTCCCCCACCGGCGCCACGTCCTCGCGCAGGCCACGTCGAACGCGCGAGCCTGGGCCACGGCGCACGCGTAGGCGATCGTGGAGGGAAGTCGCGGAATCTCCCTCGCGGGGAAGATTCCGTGTCGGGCTACTTGGGGAACGCTTCTGCGTCGAGGTATTCCTTGCCGCGACCGAAGTTCTGGACCCACAGTCGACCGGTGTTGCCCACGCCAAACTCAGTGTGTCCCGCGTTGAGCAGATTGCGGTGGTGCCCGCTCGAGTGACACCAACGGACGTGCGCCCCGGCTGCCGACGGGTTGCCCGCGATATTCTCGCTGATCCCGTACTTGTAGCCCTCGTTGCGCATGCGCTTGTAGGGCGTCTTGCGGTCCGCGGTCGGAGAGGTGTGGCTGAAGTAGCCCAGCGTGGACATCTCTTCGGCGTGGCCGTGCGCGGCCTTGTGCAGCTTGGGGCTGATGGCGAGCGGTCGGTGGCCGAACATGATCCTGTACGAGTTCGTGACCTCGACCTGCTCGATCTCGCCGTTGTTGAGGTCTTCGCCCAACACCTCGTTGAGCTCCTCGATACGAATGTAATGGATGAACCGGGTCTTCTCTTCCGCGCTCTGGCAGAAGTTGCGGATCGTCAACTCCACCACCGGCGGAATCGTGCGCACCCATTCGACCTGCGACAGGGCGCGGTCCGTGACCTCCCCCATCTTGCCGAGCTCCGTCTCGGTCCACAGCAGCGCATTGATCTCCTTACGGGTGTTGGACCCGATGGCGATCTTCGTCTTGTCCAACCAGAGCTTCCGAACGACGGCGACTCGCGCGTCAACTTCCTTCTGAACCTTGTTGTACTCCGAGTGCTTCGCCCCACTCACCGCCGGGGGCTTGTAGGGATAGAAGTACTTCACGCGGTCGTAGATCAGTTCCCGAGCATGCGCGCGAGCTTTGTCGATCGCGACTCGCTTGGCGGTCATCTTCTTGAGTGATTTCGGCAGGTTGCTGCGCGCGAGCTTCGCAACAAACGCATTCATCCTGCTCTTGAGGGCCAAAACGATCGCGTCATCTGTCCCCGCTTCCTCGGAAGCCCGGAGCTCCTCGAGAACCTTCTCGCGCTCAGCGACGGTCTGCCCCGTGATCCGTGCCAACTTGCGCGCGAACTTCTCGGCGAGTTTCTCGACCTTCAGGAACCGCTTCGCGACGAACTTGCCCTTCACGAGCGCGTAGCCGTCCGCGTCCACCACCTCGCCGCGGCCACGGGCGATGAGCACCGAGACCTCGCCGAACAGTCTCGTGTCGGCCACGAGCAGCTTCGCGAGATACGCCTCCGCCGCCTCGGCTTCGCGTTGCCGATAACCGAGGGCCGCGACGCCGAGCCGCGTTTCGATTGGAACGCCCGCCGCGGCTGCCAGCGAGGCGGCTCCTTCGACGTGGATCGCCATCCACGACAAAGCCTGCGGCTGCCCGCCCACGACCACGTGGACGTGCTGTCCTTCGACCTTCTTGACCGTAGCCCGGTCGCCGCTCACCAGCTTGATGTTCGTGCCGGAGACGTTCGCGCCAGCGACCGCGGTCATCAGCGTTCGGATCAACTTCAGATCCGTCATCTGACCACGGAGATACGACACCAACCTCGGCTGATAGTCAGCATTGTTGGCGACCGACTTCTCGAGCAACGAGAGTGACCGGTCCAGGTCACCCG
Organism: uncultured candidatus Brocadiaceae bacterium; assembly: GCA_964469555.1. Lineage (GTDB taxonomy): Bacteria > Planctomycetota > UBA1135 > UBA1135 > UBA2386 > CAYYAQ01. The sequence continues at coordinate 7,704 of CAYYAQ010000191.1, forward strand.
CGACCTCGGCAGCACGGACCTCTGCGAGCGTCCGCGCAACGAGACTCTTGTCGACGGGTCCCAATGGCGTCTCGACGTCGACCGGCTCTTCGTTCTCGTCGTTCTGCTCGGGCTCCGCGATCTTCTTCGTCACGGCGGTAGGAGGTGGCGTGATGCGACGCGTCGGGACGATTCGTTGTGCGACCACCGCCTTGCGCTCGGGCATGTTGACGCCGAGTTCGGCAGACAGGTTACCGAGCACGCGATACAACAGCGACAATTCGCCCTCGGCAGGGAAGCGCGTGGACGCTTCTTGCAGGAGCTTGACGCCGTCGGGCAACCGCTTCGAGTTGCGCAACCCGAAGGCCTTGTCGACGAGCTGCCGCATCTCCTTGCGGGCCTCGGAACGCACGTCGGCGATGAGGTCAAGCAAGGGCTCGGCGTGTTCTGCGGGAACATCCGGAAGGATCTGCCGCGCGGACTCCCACGCCTGTACGTGTTGCTTGTTCTTGGAGAGCTTGCGGATCGCAGCGATGCTCTCGTCCAGCCACTCGGGCTTGGGAAGGGGTTTTCTTCCTTCGGTCTTTTTGGCTATCGCCAGCCCAGGCGTCCCGGCGACCGGACCGGAGGCCACGGCGTCCTTCTCGGCGGCGATGCGGAACTCGGTGAGGCCAGCGCGAAGGATGCGGGCAGCTTCCCGCTCCGTGAACGTCGCATCCTTCTTTGCGAACGCCTGAAGGCTCCGAAGCTGCACGGCCTTGGTCTCGGTCAAGACCCTGGCCATGTACTGCGCCTTGAGTTTGTTGAACTCCGTCGCGATCTCTTCCACCGCGCGGCGATGATCGGCGACGAGTTGTTGGCGACCCGAATGACCGCGCACCCATTCGGTGTCGAGGCGGTTGAGAATGGACCGGGCTTTGGTGAACCGCCCGGCTTTTCGCGCATCCACGATCGCCTCGCGATCTTTCAGGGGGAGGTGCTTGTCCTGTTGGAACCCGCCCCAGTTGTAGAGGCCGATCGAGATCGCGATGCCCACGAGCACGACCAGCGCGTACATCGACTTGACCTTGCCGCTGCGCTTGTCGTCGAACGGCGAACGCCGGGGTGTCGCGTTGCCAGTGAGAACGTCGGACGCGGTCGCCGGTCGCTTGACCTGGTTGCCAAGCACCAAGACGGAATCACCGATCGTGATCCGATCGCCGAGCACGAGGTTCGCTTCCCGAACCTCATGGTCATTCACGAGAACGGGGTCCGCGTCGTCGGCGACTCGCAGCACACAGTACTCTCCGGACATTTCGACGACCGCGTGGATCCCGCCGGCCTCCGATCCAGTGATCTTGATGTCCGCGCCCGCGCCGACACCGATCCGCACGGGGCGATCGTCTAGGGGGCGATAGTAGGTTTCCCCACCATCGAGTATCTGGAATGTGAGCATCTACTCGTAGTCTCGGTCGCGGCGTTCGGGCCCTGTGTGTGAGGGGCAGACCTGATCTTGATGTCGATGGCGGGCTGGGACAATTTTAGGCAATACAACCCCGTGCAGCAAAGCCCCGTGGTGATACATGCGACATTAGAAGATCTCGGCGGAGAAATCCGAGGCTGTGATCCAAGGCCCGTCGGACAGGACGAGGGCCCGCTGGATCTCATTCTGCAGTTGGCGGACGTTTCCGGGCCAGCAAGCCCGCATGAGGGCATCCTCTGCGCTGGCGTCGAGTACTGGCTTGGGGGAGACCGTCCCTGCGTCGGCAATGAAGGACCGGGCCAGCATGAGCACATCCGCACCACGTTCGCGCAGTGGTGGCAGGGACAGCCGCAATACGTCTAAGCGATAGTAGAGGTCTTCTCGGAACGTCCCCGACACGACCATCTTCTCCAGATCCTGATTCGTCGCCGCGATGATCCGGACGTCGACCTTGCACACCTTCGTGCCCCCGACCGGTCGCACCTCCCCTTCCTGGAGAACCCGAAGGAGCTTGGCCTGCATGGGCAGCGGCATGTCACCGATCTCGTCGAGGAAGAGCGTGCCCTGATGGGCCAACTCGAACT
>CAYYAQ010000192.1:0-2582 GCA_964469555.1 uncultured candidatus Brocadiaceae bacterium
ACCTTCGACCAGCGGCTTAAAAGGCCGATGCTCTACCAACTGAGCTACGCCCCCTCATGAGCTTGGCGGCCAGGAGCTTGGAACGGAGGGCCGGCCCTGGGCAAGCGGGCGCGGTAGTATGCCGGCTTGCCTGTGCCTGGGAAACAGATTCTCCGAGGAGAAATCCCCTCCGCACGGGCCCGCGCCAGGCAGCGATGCGGGAGGTGCATCCCGGCGCCGGCACCTACTCCTCCATGATCTCCTTGGTCTTCTTCGCCAACGCCTCTTCGACCTCTTTCTCCTTCGCTTTCAGCTTCTCCAGGATGTCGTCGTGGAGGTCCGAGATGTTGTCCTCGGACAGGTGGGCGGAGGTCTTGGCCTGATCGGCGGCCTTGTTCGCGTCGCGGCGGCCATTGCGCATGGCGACTCGCGTCGCCTCGCTGATCTCCTTGCACTTGCCGGAGATCTTGACTCGCTGTTCCTCCGAGAGAGGCGGTAGCACGAGGCGGATCTGCTTGCCCTCGTTGCTCGGCGTCAGGCCCAGGTCCGAGGCGAGGATCGCGCGTTCGATCTCCTTGATGACCGAGGCGTCGAATGGCTTGACCAGGAGTTGCCGGGGTTCCGGCACGGAGATGTGGGCCAACTGCTGCAGCGGCGTCGGGCTGCCGTAGTAGTCCACCTTGATCGTGTTGACGAGCGCGGGAGCCGCCCTGCCAGTTCGGATCGTGCGCAGCTGATCGAGCAGATGGTGCATGGCACTGTCGAGTTTCTCCTCGAGCTCCATAACGATCATTGCGGCGGCATCTTCCATCGGCGACTCTATTTTGGGGTTGCGCCCTGGGTCTCGGGCTATCGGGGACCCGACAGGCTCGCACAAGACCACCACGAGCTCAAGTGTGGAACCTGCAAACATGCCCGCCGGCGATCCCGAGGCGGAGAGATCGCCCCCTGGATTACCTGAATCCCACCCCTGGACGGAGATCGCCTGGCGCGCGGCGCCTCGGCGGGGACTAGTCCTTGGTGATCCAGGTGCCGATGTCGTCGCCCATCACCGCGCGCTTCAGGTTGCCGGCCTCGAACAGGTCGAACACCATGATCGGCATGTCGTTCTCCATACACATGGTGAACGCGGTCAGGTCCATCACCCGCAAATCGCGGTTCAATGCGTCGAGGTAGGTCACGTGCTCGAGTTTCGTCGCCGAAGGGTCCAGGTCGGGGTCCGCGGTGTAGACGCCGTCGACCTTCGTCGCTTTGAGCAGCGCGTCGACGCCGAGCTCGGTCGCCCGCAGGGCAGCGGCGGTGTCCGTGGTGCAGTACGGATTGCCAGTGCCGCAGGCCAGCAGCACGATCCGGCCCCGCTCGAGGTGGCGGTCAGCGCGACGACGGACGTAAGGCTCCATGAAGGAGTTCATGTGCACCGCGGACATGGCCCGGGTCTCGAGGTCGATCTGCTCCAGGGAGTCCTGCAGCGCGAGACAGTTGATCGCCGTCGCGAGCATGCCCATGTTGTCAGCCGTGCCGCGGTTGACGCCCGCCTTCGCCATCACGGTGCCCCGCATCAGGTTGCCGCCGCCGACAACCAGGGCGATCTGGACGCCTTCCGACGCCACTTCCTTGATCTGCGCGGCGATCGTCGCGATCTCGTCCGGATCGATGCCGAGTTCGCCGCGCCGCGACAGGCTTTCGCCACTGATCTTCAGCAGGATGCGCTGGATTCGCTCGGGGCGTCCGGACATGCGGGGCAGGTTACCCTCCCAGCTGCAGACGGAAGAAGCGCCGAACCTGAATGTTCTCACCGATTGTACCGACGAGGTTCTTGCGGACCTCTTCGACGGTGAGGCTGTCGTCCTTCACCCAGGCCTGGTCCATCAGGCACGACTCGGCGAAGAACTTCTTCATCCGACCCTCAACGGCCTTCTCGACGACCTCTTCGGGCTTGCCGGCCATCTGTTCGGCGGCCTTCTCGAGCTGGAAGTTGCGTTCCTTCTCGATGTCCTCCGAACTCACGTCCTCGCGGTTGAGGTAGCGGGGCGCCATCGCGGCGACGTGCAGGCAGAGGTCCCGGCCAAAGGCCTGGAAGTCCTCGTTGCGCGCGACGAAGTCGGTCTCGCACGCCACCTCGGCCAGGACGCCGAGCTTCCCGTCGTGGTGGTTGTAGTTGAAGATCAGCCCCTCATTCGCGTCGCGGGAGGCCTTCTTATCGGCGGACTGCAGTCCCTTCTTGCGGAGGAGGTCGACGGCCTTCTCCATGTCGCCGTCGGCCTCCTGCAGGGCCTTCTTGCAATCCATCATCGGGGCGCCGGAGCGTTTGCGCAGCGCCATCACAGTTTTCGCGTCAATATCAGCCATTTCGATCTGCCATCCGACCGCCTCTGGGGGGGCCCTGAAAAAAGGAACGGACCACAGCCCGTTCCGATCCGGTGCCGCCATCGTGGGCGGCGAATTCGTTCGATTGAGAAATCGGGAAGTCGCGGCTACTCCGCCGGCTTCTCGGGGGTCTCGCCTTCCGCTGCGGGAGCGTCGGGTGCCGGAGCCTCCGCTTTTGCGGGTGCCTCCGTTGCCGGTGCGTCAGTCGCGGGTGCGTCAGTCGCGGGTGCGTCAGT
>CAYYAQ010000192.1:2682-9693 GCA_964469555.1 uncultured candidatus Brocadiaceae bacterium
GGTGCGTCAGTCGCGGGTGCGTCAGTCGCGGGTGCGTCAGTTGCGGGTGCGTCAGTTGCGGGTGCGTCAGGCGCTACCGCCTCGCCAGCGGGTGCGGCGGGAGTCTCCGCAGGCGCTGCGTCCCCCTCTGCTGCTGCTTCAGCGGCTTTCTTCTCTGCGGCTTCCTTCTCGGTATCGCCACCGAAGGAGATCACGGCGGAGTGACCCGCGTGCTTCTCGGCGAAGCGACCGGTTGCCGTGCGACCGAGGCGACCACCGGGCTGCGGGCCCCGGGAACGGCGTGGGCCGCGTTGTTCCTGACGACCCTCGACCTTCCGGGTGCGGGCGTCGTCGGCAGCCATGCGCTGGGTCTGCGCGAGGTCTTCCTCGGTGATGCTCGCCCGACCCTCGATCACGGCGTCCGCCAGCTTGCTGAGCAGCAACTGCACGGAGCTCATGGCGTCGTCGTTGCCGGGGATGGCGATGTCCGCCTTGTCCGGGTCACAGTCGGTATCGAGGATGCAGATGACGGGCACGTTCATGCGCGCCGCCTCCCGGATCGTGATGTCTTCACGGCGCGGGTCGACCACCACGATCGCGCCCGGCATGCCGTGCAGGTCGCGGACGCCCTCGAGGTTGCGGCGGATCTTGCGCATCTCCCGGCGCATCGTCGCCTGGTCCTTTTTCTTGTAGTTCTCGATGGAGCCGTCCGCCTCGAGACCTTCGAGCTCTTCCAGCCGCTTCAGCCGCTCGCGAATCGTGTTGAAGTTGGTCAGCGTGCCGCCGATCCAGCGCTCCGTCACGGCGGGCATTCCGCACCGCGTGGCCTCGGCTTCGACCACGACGCGCAGCTGCCGCTTGGTCCCGAGGAACATGACTTGCGCTCCCGTGCTCGACAGCTTCCTGAGGAAGTGACTCGCCCGAAAAATCCCGCGGATCGTCTCCTGCAGGTTGATGATGTGGACCTTGTGCCGCTTGCCGAAGATGTAAGGTTCCATCTTCGGATTCCACCGGCTGGACTTGTGTCCGAAGTGGACTCCTGCGTCGATCAGTTCTTGGACGGTAACTAGTGGCACGAAGGTTGGGCTCGCGGGGTTAGGATTGAAGGGCGGGAATTCTAGGGACGCCTAATGCAGGTTCAAGGCCGGGTTTTCAGATCCATGAGACTTGCTAGACTCCACCCATCCCCCCCGCTGCTGACCAAAGTGACGCACAGCCCTCGAACACCCGCGCGACCGCAAGAGCCCTCCACCGGGTCCCGGCCCCGTCGCCGAGGTATCACGGCGCAACGCAAAATAATTCCGCTGCAAGGACTTAGGGGAATCTTCGTGCAGACAGGCAGTCGACACTGGGCTCCCATCCGGTCAACTGGAGGATAACCAGAGGACATGTCCCGATCCCAGGTGAGTCGCGGGAATGACACCAGCGAACTGATGACAGGCAGCAGCCCCCAGAAAGAACCCGCACCGGTGAAAGCCGAGATCCTCGTGCTGAATCATCACCGGGACGAGATGGCCTCGACCATCGAACTACTGCGCCGTCAGGGATTCACGCTGACGGAGACCCAGTCGATCATCGAGACCCACCGCGTACTGGCCAAGACCCGGCCGTGCCTGATCGTCCTCAATCCCCTGGTGCTGCAACCGGGCAGTGTCGAGCTCGAGGTCCTGGAAGAGATGCAGCGAGATGACGACCCAGTGCCCGTCATCATGCTGCTGGAGAACCTCGACGCGGTGTATACCGCGGCCCGCAGCAAGCTGCCGATTCGCGATTTCATCACGAAGCCGTTCTCGACGGAGGAACTGCTTCACCGGGTGAAGCTGACGCTCCTATCACGCCAGAACTACCTGACGATACAGAGGCGTGCCCAGGAGCTGAAGGGCCTGGTACAGGAGGACTTCAAGACCGGACTGATCAACGATCGGCACTTCAAGTCGATCCAGGGTGTCGAGTTCAAGCGCGCCCAGCGACACAACACGCCGCTCTCGCTGCTGCTCATCGACATCGACGACTTCAAGTCGGTCAACGACACCACGATGTACGAGTTCGGTGACGAGGTCTTGAAGCACGTCGCCGACTCGATCAAGCAGACGGTCCGCACCACCGACTTCCCCGCCCGCTTCGGCGGCGACGAATTCGCAGTCCTGTTGCCACACACGGCGCCCGAGGAGGCGGTCCGCACCGCCGAGCGCGTACGCGACGCCATCTCCGGCATGGCGGTCGAGAAGGGCGAATACTCCAGGAAGGTCACGGTCTCGATCGGAATCGGCGCGTTCGACGGTCGCAGCCGCTTCAGCGCCGAAGAACTGCGCGCACACGCGAATAAGGCCCTCCACGAGGCCAAGCTCAGCGGGAAGAACCGTGTCGCGCTGTATTCGGAGTAGCAGACGCGTACGATCGGAGCGTGGGGAATCCTCCCCGTTGTGACCATGCATAAGCGAACCCCCGTTCTCATCGCGCTCCCCCTCGTCGCATCGCTCTCCGGTTGCCTGGGTACGGGCAAGCGCGAGTCCCCGCAGCGCCCGAACATCATCTTCATCTTCTCGGACGATCACGCGCCCCACGCGATCAGCGCCTACGGTTCGAAGATCAACCAGACGCCGAACATCGATCGCCTCGCACAGCAGGGGATGCTCTTCGCCAACTGCTTCTGCGGCAACTCGATCTGCGGACCATCCCGCGCGACGATCCTGACGGGCAAGCACTGCCACGCAAATGGATTCATGCGCAACGGCAACCGCTTCAACCCGATGCAGACCACGTTCCCCAAGTTGCTGCAAAGAGCCGGCTACCAGACGGCGATGATCGGGAAGTGGCACCTGACGTCGAACCCCACGGGCTTCGACTACTGGCGCGTCCTCCCCGGCCAGGGTGATTACTACAACCCGGTGTTCATCACCCCCGAGGGCAGGGAGCAGATCCAGGGCTACTGCACGGAGATCACCACCGACCTCGCCTTGAAGTGGCTGAAGACCGGCCGCGACCAGAGCAAGCCCTTCGTGCTGATGTGCCAGCACAAGGCGCCGCACCGCTCGTGGATGCCCGGCCCACGCGAACTCGGCATGTACCGGGGGATGAAGATCCCGGAACCCTCGACGTTGTTCGACAACTACGCCGGTCGCGGACGCGCCGCCGCGAACCAGGAGATGGAGATCGACCGGCACATGTACATGTACTACGACCTCAAGATCGAGCCCAACCAGTTAGAGCAGAAGAACCTGAAAGGACCGGACCGGGGATGGAATCGGCTGCGCAAGCGCATGACTGCGCCACAGCTCGCCGCGTGGGACGCGCACTACCGTCCCGAGAACAAGGCGTTTCGCGAGGCCAACCTCTCGGGCAAGGACCTCGTCCGCTGGAAGTACCAGCGCTACATCAAGAACTACCTCAGCTGCATCGCCGGCGTCGACAAGAGCGTCGGCCAGCTGCTCGATCACGTCAACGGCGACCCGAAGCTCGCCGAGAACACCATCGTCATCTACTGCTCCGACCAGGGGTTCTACCTCGGCGACAATGGGTGGTACGACAAGCGATGGATGTATGAAGAATCCCTCCGTATGCCATTGGTCGTCCGCTGGCCCGGCAAGATCAAGGCGGGCAGCAAGGCCACGGCGCTGACCCAGAACATCGACTTCGCCCCCACGTTCCTGGAGCTATGCGGGGTGAAGGCTCCTGGAGATATCCACGGCGAGAGCCTCGTGCCGATCCTGAAGGGCGCGAAACCCGCGTCCTGGCGGGACGCGATCTACTACCACTACTACGAGTCACACGCCGTGCACATGGTCGGCGCGCACTACGGCGTGCGGACGGATCGCTACAAGCTGATGTACTTCTACGATCCTGAGAACCGCTACTGGGAACTCTACGATCTGAAGACCGACCCCAACGAGCGCAAAAGCGTCCACGACGACCCGAAGTACGCGAAGATCCGCGACGGGCTGAAGAATCGATTGAAAGAGCTGCGGGCGCAGTATGCCGACACGACCGGCACCGTCGGCGACTTCGACTACGCGGCTGGAGTCGCATCCGTCGACAAGACCGCGACGGGCGGGCTGCGCATCCGCGCCAACGCGTGGCGCACCTACCTGCTCGACAAGCCGGACAGGCCGCTGCGCGGAACGGTGATGCTGACGTGCACTGCCAAACCTCTCAAGGCGAAGGAGAGCACCGGGCTGATCGTCTTTACCGGCGGCCAACCCCGACAGCGACTGCTCCGCGCGGGGATCGACTTCAAGAGGGGCAAGCTCGTCATCGTCACCGGCAACAGGGTCGTCCAGAGCGTGGATGTCGATGTTCCAAAAGACCGACCGGTGACGATCACGGTGCAAGCGAACACGGTTCGCCACGGGTTCATGGTCGCGGCGTGCGGCAAAACCCTGCAAGGCAAGCTGCCGAAGGAATGGACCGAGTTTACCGCATACGGCTACGGGCTCAGCGACGGCACCGTCGAGTTCTCGAAGCTCCAGGCGGCGGCGAGATAGACCGCCGTCTCGGGAGACACAGATGAACCTATTGCTGCTGACTCCGGACGAGGCAGCGGATCAGCCCACCGTGCTCACGGATCGGCGAGCGACGCACATCGTCGAGACCCTTCGCGCCAAGGTCGGCGACACCCTGCGCGCCGGCATCCTGAACGGACCGACCGGGTTGGCAACGGTCCGCGCGATCGAGACGAGCGGCGTGACGATCGAGGCGACGTGCGAGGACGCACCGCCCCCACCAGGCGAGAACACGCTGCTCCTCGCCGTGCCGCGCCCGATCGTCCTGCGGCGCTGCCTCGCGTCGGCAGCGGCGCTGGGATATGGCCGTGTCGCGTTGTTCCGCACGCGACACGTGGACAAGAGCCATCTCGGCGCGAAGGTCATGGAGCCCGCCAACATCCGCGAACATCTCATCGACGGTCTCAGCCAGGCGCGCCGGACCCACGTGCCGGACGTGCATCTCTTCCCGCGCTTCAAGCCGATTGTCGAGGACGAAATAGAGGGCCTCGCACCGAAGGGTCCGCGGTTCGTCGCGCATCCGGACGCGGAACGCGACATCGCGCAGTTACAGTTCGCGCGGTCGGAGCCCTTCACGGTCGCGCTCGGCCCCGAACGCGGGTTCACGGACTACGAAGTCGACCTCTTCACGACGAAGGGCTTTGAACCAATCCACACGGGGCGACATCCGCTGCGGGTCGAGACCGCACTCGCCGTCATCACCGGGCAGTTGGATCTTCTGCGCAGGATCTAGGCGAGATCCGGCCTATTTCTTCGGCTTCGTCGCGCGCCGCTGTAGGCGGAGCAAGGAATGCCGGTCCTTCGACTGGGCACGCAGCACGCTCTCCCACGAACCGTAGACCGGATTCGGGAGGATGAACCACTGCTGGCCCCACAGCGCGCCGTACTCGCTCACTCGCGCATCGCGCATCACTTCCGTCACCCTGCCCTCCACTTCGTCGCCCTGCGGATTATCCTTCCGCGGATCGGGCCACGGCATGAAGTCGCCGAAGTTGTCGCCGAGGATCTCGAGGATTCGATAGGACTTGCACGCCTGCCGGCGTCGCTCCGACTTGTCGCCGATCTCGCCCTTGGACAGCACCAGGTCTTCCCCGTGTCCTTCGACCAAGGGGAAGCCGAGCCGCTTCAAGTTGCCGCGCGTCGCGTCCTCCTCTGCCGTCGTGCGGTTCGTGACGTAGATCACGCGGATGCCCATCGCGTGCGCCGCGCCAAAGAAACCGAGCGCACCCGGAACGGGCAGCGCCTGTTGCTCTGCGGTCCACTTCGTCCACTCCGTCGAATCGAAGTCCTTGCCATCGGCGATCAGCCGCGCGTTGTACGCGCTGTTGTCGAGAACGGTCTCGTCGACGTCGGCGATGATCGCCACGGGGAGCTCTTCCATTCCCTTCTGGCCGACCTGCTCGATGCACGCAGTCCACTTCTTGTCAGCCAGCGCCGGGCCCAACTGTCGGCATGCCTGGCCGAACACCTGCATACAGTTCGCCTTGTACTCCGCCGACCGCTGCATCCACAGCACCGCGTTCATCTGGTCGTTCTGCGCCCCCGAGCCGCGGGGGGCTTCCCCCGTCGAAGGGATCGCCAACAGCAGCGCGCAGGCAGCGGGTCCAGCGAGGAAGAGAGATCGGCTTCGTGGATTCAGCATGGGTCTTAGCCTCAGTTCGGTGCTGGCATCTTCAGTCCAAACATCGGCACGGCGCAAGGGCTCCATGGAGCCCTTCTCACCCAAAAAGCGTCGAATCAGGGTCGACGATTCCAGATGCAATACGCCGGGATGCCGATCGCGATGACTCCGAGCCCGTACCAGGACTCCACCGGTCGCTGCACGAAGATCGCAGGGAGGAAGCACGCGTAGAACCCGACGAAGAGGATCGGAGTGATCGGGTAGCCGAGCGTGCGATAGGGCCGCTCGCGGTCGGGTTGTCGGCGACGCAGGACCACCACCGCGAACACGGCGAGGAGATAGAAGATGCTGCCACCGAACACGACGAGATTGCTGAGAGTGTAGAACACCTTCGAAGGTTCACCGGGGACATCGATCGATCTCGCCATCGCGATCATCCCGCACGCCAGAACCGCCTGGGAGAGGATCGCGGCCACGGGCGTCCGGTACGCCGAGTGCACGCGCCCCAGCTGACGGAAGAACACGCCGTCCCGCCCCATCGCGAAGTACACCCTGGGCGCGTGCATCAAGTTGGCGTTCAGCGTGCCGAACACCGAACACATCACGAGCACCATCATCACGTTGCCGCCGACCGAACCAAAGATCTGGTCCATCAGCGCTTTCGCGGAGTTTTTCTCCGAGATCACACCCGCCATCGGCAAGACGCTGTGATACGCGATGTTCGCGCCGACGTACAAGACGATGAGGATGGTGACTCCCACCAGCAACGCCCACGGCAGGTTTCGCTTCGGCTCCTTGATCTCCTCCGCGAGCGGCGTCACCTCGTGCCAGCTGTTGTACGCGAACATCACGGCGAGCAACGCCGCCATGAAATGCCCGACGGAGATCTCCGTCTTCGGGCTCTCGTAGACC
>CAYYAQ010000193.1:0-6708 GCA_964469555.1 uncultured candidatus Brocadiaceae bacterium
ACTGCTCGCCCTGGGAGTCGGGATGGGCGACCTCATGTTCAAACGCATGACGGACTCGCCGCGGAACTTCAACGAGCGGATCGTCTTCGTCCTCGAGCAGATCCTGAAGCCCTCTCACTCCCCGTTGATCGCGCTCCACGCATCGCACAAGTCGACCTTTGCGCGTCGCTACGTATTCAAGAAGCTCGCGATGTTCGGGCAGGACGGACTGACTCCCGTCTTCAAGAAGGCCCGCAAGGACAAGGACATCGAGGTCTCCTACTACGCCTCGCTCGGGCTCGTGAAGACCGCGCGTGACTTCGACGCACTGGACCAGATCTTCAAGCGGTGCGAGGAGGAATGGGGAGAGATCGGCGACGAGGTGTCGAGATACCTAGCGGATTCTCGCAGCGAGAAGTTCTGCCCGTGGATCTACAAGAAGCTCGCGAGCAAAGAGATCACGGAACACATCGCGCTCCTTCGGGTGATGCGCTCCATCGCGCCGAAGGAGAGCAAGAGCCTCGTGAGGCGTTTCCTCGACTCCGAGCACAGCATCCTCAAGAAAGAGGCGATCAACACGCTCCGCGTGATCGTCGACGGCGAGAAGCCAATCCCCCTGAAGAAGCTCACCGTCTTCCAGATCATCAAGATGGCCAAGGAATGGAAGGTACGTATCTGATGAACACCGTTCGAGTGGGTCTGATCTCGATGACGATGGCTCTCTGCGCTCCGCTCGCCCACGCACAGAAGAAGCTGCCGAGATGGAAGATCGACCCGTACACGAAGAACGAACCGGCTGCGATGAAGAAGGCAGGATACGTGTCGTTCGGCCCCTTCCCGTTCGGTGAGCTCGGCACCAAGATCATCACGTCGAAGCGCATCGATGAGCACCTCAACTACGCAAAGATCCACTGGGTCGAGACGGCGCACTTCCGCATCGGCTCGACGTTGCGCGCATGGCACGTACCGACCGAAATCGAGGTCCGGCGGAAGCTGCGTAGCGAGCTCGAGCGGCTGAAGAAGAAGCTGGGTCGGAGGGTCAATCCAAAGACAAGAGTGCTGGATTCGTGGCTGCGCCTCCACCTGACCGCGCAGCGGATGGAGGAGCTCTACACGGAGATTCAGGAACTGCTGGGCGTGAAGGACTCACAGTTCCCGAAGGACTCGAAGTCGAAGGTCTACGGTGCGACCTACATGGGCGAAGGGCCGTACATGGGGATGAACGAGAAGTTCATGATCCTCGTGACCAACAAGGGCAACACGTACTTCGACTACCTGAAGAACTTCACCGGTCGGCAGTCCAAGTTCGGGCAGCGGTGGCACTACATGAAGCAGGGTAGCCTCTTCTACGGCATCGGCTGCGACATGAACAAGGGCTCGCTAAAGCACGACACGGCGCTGCACTGTGACCTGGTCTTCAATGCGACGATCAACATCATCGACGGGTTCCGCCACTACTCGTACGACCTTCCAGTCTGGATTCGCGAGGGGCTAGGCCACTACTACCAGCGGCGCGTGAATGAGAAGTGGAACTCGTTCGATCAGGACGAGGCAGCTCCCTTCGATCCGCCGTCCAAGTGGAAGTGGAAGCCCTACGTCCGACAGCTGCTCCTGGGCAAGAAGTGGTCGAAGTTCAGCAAGGTGATTCAGTGGCGCCACTACGGCGACATCAACTTCTACGACCACGTGATGATCTGGGCGCGGACGGACTTCCTGATGAGCCTCGGGAAGGAGAAGTTCAAGGAGTTCATGTTCCTCATCAAGGGCCGCTACGACTACAAGACCGGCAAGGTGCCCACCGGCAGCATCGTCGGCGTCACGCGAGACGCGATGAACAAGGTCTACAAGCTCAACCCGCTGAACTTCGACGACAAGTTCAAGGAGTGGGCGATCGCGACATACCCTGCCAGGTAGGGGTGAAGGCAGCCACGCCGCGTCGGAGACTCGCGGTGTCGGGAACGGTTTACGGCTCCCACAGGATGAACCGGTACGCGGGGAGAAGTGCGAGGGTCGAGACGGTCGCCCACTGGGCCGCCTCCTCGCCCATGCCGAGGACATCTTCCTTCGGCAACTCACGGACGAGGTGCAGCCAATGGTCGCCCGGGGTGTAGGCCTCGAAGTACTCCCGCATCGCCTGGGGAGTCACGCTGTTCGCCCAGTAGACCTTGCGCCAATCGTGCATGCGCAGCCCGAATCCCGCCGGGAGCGCCCGCAGCAGTTCGACCCAGGCGCCCATCTCATCCCTCTCCATCGCGCGCTTCTTCAGGTTCTCACCATCCCACCACGCCATCGGATGGATGCGCAGCGCCACCTGTAGGACCTGGGAGTCCAGCGACGTCTCGAGAATGGTCTGGATGTAGTGCGTCTCGGCGTCCTTGCCGAGCGCGTCCCCGAAGAAGGTCTTGAGCTTCTTCCGCTCCCTGCCGGAGCGGCACAGATACGCCCGCTGCTCGCTGACGCGGAAGTTGTTGAACGAGTACGGATGGTGCAGTCCAGCCGCGCTGTCGGTTTCGTAGCCGAGTTCCTTGGCCTTCTTCTTGGTATCGTCCGCGATCGCCTTGAGCTTCCGCCGCACGGACAACCTGAGGGCATTGAACTCCGGGTCATCCTGCCGGTGCCTCTCATAGGCCAGGAAGTCGCGTTCGAGGAATGTCGTCGGGGCTTTGCTCATCGGTGCTGGGCTAAAATGTCCCAGCGGACCGTAGCCGATCCGAGTTCACATCGCCTAAGCTGCGCTGGACTTCACCAGGAAGCCAGCCGAGAAAAGTGAATCGATTCATACTCACAATCTGCCTCGCCGGGGGAACGTCGCTCACCAGTTGCGCATCCTGGCCGGGTCTCGACGACCCGTTCATCAGCATCGCGCCGGAGTACACGCTGTTTCGCCTCAAGGGGCAGACCAGAATGGAAGCCGGCCCCCCGAGCTTCGGCAGACGGGGCGAGAACAGCGTTTCGGATCTCGGCGCCGACGACCGCGAGGACAACGTCGGCATTCGTGCGACATACGGCGACGGCGCCTCCGGATTCGAGTTCCACTACGCCCGCTTCGAGTCCCACTCATCACAGACTGGCGAGGCCAAGAATGACTGGGGCGTCATCCCTAAGGGCGAGACGGTCGACTCCCGGGTCACGATGGACGAATTCCGCGTCCGCTACATCGCCGCTTGGGCGCTCTACTCCGGTGCAGACGACGAAGAGTGGATCAAAGCCGGCGTCGGCCTCCAGCTCGGTCACAGGGAACTGTCATTCGACATCCGCGGAATCTCCTCGGGCGTCGGTCAGAAGATCCAGATCAAGGACGACATCACACCCATGCTCGCTGTGCGGATCGCCGGTCGCCAAGGACCGTGGGGCGTAACCATCGACCTGGCGTACAACCACGATTGGTCCTTCGGGACGGGCGACTTCAACGGTTCGCTCTACGACGGCTCCATCCGCGCCAGCTACTACGTCGAGGCCCAGGACGTCACGATCTTCGGCGGCTACCGGCGCTTCAACCTCCCCGCCCGTGGTGGCCTCACCGGGGGCCACGAGTTCGACGCGGACTTCTCGGTGGACGGCTACGTGCTCGGATTCGAATACGTATTCTAGCGCAGCACCGTGACCGACTCGCCCAAGCCGGCTCCTCGCAAGCCGAGGTGGAATCGCTGGCTGAAACGCTTGGGTTGGATCGCGCTCACCCGAGAGCCGAGTCCGAGACTCGAACAGTGTGAGTTGACCCTTCTGACGCGGCAAGCCATCGATGTCTCGCGAGCCATCGCCCAACACGCGGAGTACCGCGCGGCGCTCGCGCGCCTCGGTTGTCGCGTCGTCGAACTACCGGCGCTGCCCGACATGCCCGACGGTGTCTTTGTCGAAGACACGGCGGTCGTCCTCGATGAGATCGCGATCCTCACGCGCCCCGGCGCTCAGAGCCGGCGGCCCGAGGTCGAATCGGTGGAACTGGCACTGCGCGAGCATCGCCCGATCGCGCGCATCGACGCCCCTGGCTTCCTCGATGGCGGCGACGTGCTCTGCGTCGGCAAGTCGATCTACGTCGGTCGATCGACCCGCACGGACACCTTCGCCATCGAGCAGTTCGAGGGCATCGTCGCACCGTACGGCTACGAAGTCACGGCGGTCGACGTGACCGGTTGTCTCCATCTGAAGACCGCCGCGACCTACGCTGGCAGAGACACGGTGATCGTCAATCCGGAATGGATCCGACCCGAACTGTTCGCCCGCCACGCCGTGGTCGAAGTCGCCGACGGTGAACCAAACGCGGCCAATGTCGTGGTGATCGGTGACGCGGTGCTCTGCTCCGCCGCGTCCCCACGCACGAACGAGATCCTCGCCGACCGGGGATTCCAACTGGAGGTCGTGGCCAGCGACGAGGTCGCGAAGGCAGAGGGAGCGTTGACCTGCTGCAGCCTCGTGTTCCGCGACCTTGTGCCGGAAGCCTGAAGCAGGCTTCCATTGACTAGACGCGGCCTCGCGGAATCGAGACTACCCGCGCTTGGGATGCGGACTCAGCACAGCACCACCGTCAGCGACGTCGTCACCCATGCGGATCATGCTGGTCCGGATCGAGCGAGACGTGGGCGGATAACCCCTCATGGTAGCGCCCACGCCACCGGCGGCTTGTCACAATCCCCCGCAGACTCCGAGCGCTACGTCAGCGCGTACGCCTATCCCACACCACCGCCATCTTCTCCAGTCGGCTGACCGTCTCACGATGCTTCGCGTCACCGTAGAGGTTCATCGTCTCCCCCGGATCCCTGACGAGATCGTACAGCACGCCGTCCTTCTCGGGACGCCGTTCGTCCATGAAGAACACCAGCTTCCAGTCCTTCGTCCGCACCATCACGCGCCGACCGCCGGTGTCGCGAAGTTCCTTGTACATGTCGGCGCTGTGATCGTGCTCGCTAAACACCGCTTCACTTCGCGGCCCCGCCTTCCCGTGGATCAATGGCAACAAGCTGCGGGCCTCGATGTTCTTCGGTGCCTCGAGTCCGCACAGATCCAGCAGGGTCGGCAGGAAGTCGATCGACTCGACGGGGGCCGCGATCACCTTCCCCTTGGGAAGCGCTTTCGGGTAGTGGAAGACCATCGGAATGCACACGTTGGTGTCGTAGAAATCCCGCTTCTTCCACACTCCGTGCTCGCCGAGCTGGAAGCCCTGATCGGAGTTCACGGCGATGATCGTGTTGTCGAACAGTCCCTCCTCCTTGAGGGCCGCGATGATCCGTCCAACCGCGTCATCGACCAGGTGCACCATGCCGTAGTAGGTCCCGCGGGCGATGCCGATCTGCTTCTTGGTCAGCGTCGCACCCGCGTAGACGCGGATGTGTTCCTTCTCGTACGTCGACTTGCTCGCCAGCGACTCCGGTGTCGGCAGCGGCAGCGTGATCGTCGCGGGGTCGATGAAGTGCTCCCGGTCGATCACGTTCGCCACGTGGGGCGAATGAAACGACACGCGGAGAAAGAAGGGCTTCTTCGCGGCGGCGAGCTCGCGGATCTGTCTCACCGCCATGTCGCCCAGCCGAGACGGGCGCAGATCCTTGGCGTCCACGTCGACGACCCCACCGATCATCCACTTGTGCAGATCCGTGCGCACGCGTGGAAAGCTGTTGTCCTCGACCACCGTCTTGCCGTAGCGCGTCAGCCCGCCGTTGTTGTTGACGATCGCCGCCACGTCACCGATCTGCTCGAAGTCGGCACGAAAGGCGTGGGCCTTGCCGATGTTCACGGGCCGAATGCCGGCTTTGGTCCAAGCATGCAGCAAGCGCGGGAGCCTTCGACGGATGTGCTTCCGGTACGCAGCCTTCGTCGCGGCCGGCCTGCCCATGGCGATGACCCCGGTCTGATGCGCGTACAACCCGGTCTTCATGCAGGTGCGCGCAGGCACGCACACCGGGTTTTGGATCACTGCTGTCTTGAATCGAACCCCGTTCGCGGCCAGCGCGTCGATGTGAGGTGTCTTTGCCCATTTCGCGCCGTAGCACCCGAGCGCGTCTGCCCGACCGTCGTCGAACATGATCCACAGCACGTTTGGCTGTTGCGCATGGCTCGTCGCGGCGAAGACGAATGCGAAGATCGAAAGAAGGGCAGAGGGTGGTTTTCTGAGCATCGTCCGAAACACTAATGGAGCGTTCTTGAGAAGGACACCGAACTCAACCCTCGATATGCTGCGCGGCGTCTCGCACCTCGGTCACGACTCCCGGATAGAACCCTCATCATGATCCAGCTCGCTATTTCACCGCTCGTAACGTGCCTCGCCTTGGCCTCGATGATCCCTGCCCAGAATTCCGAGGCACAGAAGGCCGCGTCGAAATCGAAATCCCATTCAACGCGCCGCGAGATCGCGGGTGCAAGATGTGGCATCAGCGTGACGACGAGATCAAAGAGATCCGACTGGACGTCTGCGATCAGTACGGCATTCAGGGCGACCTCTTCTCGCGCGCGATCCTCGACGACACCGCGGTGCCGACTCCGATCGAAGACGCGGTCAGCAACATGCGGGTGATCGAAGCGGTGTTTCGCAGTTCGGAGACGGGAAGCTGGGCGTCCGTGTGATCCCGCTGTGACGAGGTTCCTCCGATGGGTGAGCAGAGACAACGCGTTTCAGACCGTCTCACATCGACCCGCAAATACCCTGCCTGCGCCAGCAAGATCCCTCAATCGAGGTCGGTTCCGCACCTCAGCTTCCAACGCTCCATGCCATCGCGGCCAATCGACCAATCGACCAAT
>CAYYAQ010000193.1:6808-9548 GCA_964469555.1 uncultured candidatus Brocadiaceae bacterium
CCAATCGACCAATCGACCAATTCGAACGCGTGAGACTTCGGCACTGTTGCTCTGGGGCCAAGAACGACTAAATAACTGCTGTAGCACATGAATACAGTCTCGAATCCGCCCGGTGATGACAACGCCGGCGAAGAGATCGCCCAACCGCAGTCGGCGACCAAGCCCGCGCTACGTCCGTTCGTCGAGAGTGACATTCCAGCGATCGCCGCGTTGCACCACGAGATGATGTCGCCTTCGGAGAAAGCGCCGGTGAGCTTCTTCCGAGACCGATTCCTCAAGCATCCGTGGCGCGACGATTCGACGCCTTCCTGGGTGTACACAAACGAGGAATCCGAGATCACCGGCTTCATCGGCGTCATCCCACGGACGTTCATACTCGGCAACAGACAGGTCAAGGCCGCGTTCACGACGAAGTTCATGGTCGCACCGGACGCGCGCAGGTCGAAGGCCGGGATTGCGCTGTTTCGCAAGTTCATCGACGGCCCGCAACAACTCTCGTTCGCCGACGTCACGAATCACTCGGGCGCGCTCTTCTGGCAAGCGTTCGGCGGCCTGACGGTTCCGATCTACAGCATGGAGTGGCGTCGGAGTCTGAGGCGGTGCCCTTCCCGGCGCATCAAGCCCAGGTCGGGATTGGTCAGTTCCCTCGCGAAAGTCTGCCGACCCTGGATCGACCGCGTCGCGCAACGGATCTACCCGACTCCAGTGGTGAAGGATCCGAACGTCATCGCGGACGCGTTCGATTGCGCCGAGATAGTCGAGGCCCTGCCGAAACTCATCGGATCAAACACGCTCTACCCGCAGTACGACGCCGACAGCCTGGCCTGGTCGTTGCGCATACTCGATGCGGCTCCCGACCTCGAACTCATGCATCGCTCGGTGCGCAGCCAGGACGGAGCATTGATCGGCTGGTTCGTCTACGCCATCAGCAACCAGACCGCGCAGGTCGTGCAACTCACCGCGTACAAGCGCCAGCGAGATCGCGTGCTCGACGCCATGTTCCGCCACGCCGCCACGCATGGCGTGGCGGACATGGTCGGACGGCTAGATTCGACGTGGCTGCCCCTGTTATCCGACCGCCCCGACATCACGTGCAACTTCCGGGGCTACTCGATGATGATCCGATCCGACGACGTCGAACTGAGCGAGCGCGTTCTCCGGGGCGGCCTGCACATCTCGCCACTCGATGGCGAACTGCTGACGCAGTTCCACCACGAGCGCTGAGGATCGCCCCCGCGCAACCCCGGGCGTTCGGCTATACTTCGTCGACAGCCTGATGAAGTTCAGAATCGCCATCGTAACCACGTTCCTCGGCACCCTCTGGGCGTCGAACCTCGGCGCCCAGACGAACACATTGTTGATCGTGGCCGACGACGTGGGTGTCGATGCCATCTCCGCCTACAAGGAAGGGACGGCGCCGCCACCGACTCCGACCATCGACGCGCTGGCGAAGAACGGGATCCTCTTCCGCAACGCGTACGCGAATCCCATCTGCTCCCCGACCCGCGCAACACTCCACACGGGTCGCTACTGTGCGCGTACCGGTGTCGGGGCCGTGGTTTCGTACGGTCTCGGTGCGCCACTCTCGCTCGAGGAGTACACGCTGCCGGAACTTCTGGAACAGAAGGGGGTCGGCACCTCGTTGATCGGCAAGTGGCACCTCGGCGACGCGCGCAACGGCGGCGACAACGGACCAAATCTCGCCGGCTGGTCGCACTACGCGGGTCACATGTGGAACTTCAAGGCGCCGGAGACCTACTTCAGCTGGCGGAAGGTGACGAACGGGAAGGTCACGACATCGAAGGTCTACGCGACGACCGACAACGTCAACGACGCGCTCGGGTGGATCCAGACCCAGACCACTAACAAGAAGCCGTGGGTCTGCTGCATCTGTTTCAACGCGGCGCACGGACCGTTCCACGTGCCACCGAATGCGCTGCATACGTACAACATCACGAACACCAGTCCGGTGCCGTTGAAGTTCAAGGCAATGGTGCAGGCCATCGACACCGAGATCGGTCGACTTCTCACGGCGCTCCCCGCCGCGGTGCTCGCGAAGACGAACGTGATCTTCGTCGGCGACAACGGGACACCTTCCGGTGCTTCCGAGGCTCCGTTCACTGGCGTCCACGCGAAGACCACGCTCTACGAAGGCGGCACCAACGTGCCGCTGATCATCGCCGGCCCTGCGGTCGTCTCACCGGGCCGTGAGGAGAAGGGGCTGGTCGCGAGCGTCGACCTCTTTCCTACGGTGCTCGAGCTCGCGGGGATCGATCCGCGCACGACCGTGCCCCGGTCGATCCCGCTGGACGGAATCAGCCTCCTGCCCTACCTCAAGAAGACCAACAACGGATCACTGCGCCAGACGATCTACACCGAGCGCTTCGGCAGCAAGCTCAGCGCCGCGAGAAAAGACGGCGCCGCGATCCGCAATCAGACCTACAAGTTGATCCGGTGGACGACGCCTGTCCACGAGCAGTTCTTCAACCTCGCCGTGGACGGCTTCGAGAAGGTCAACCTGCTCGCGCGCGCGCTCAACGCCACCGAGAGGGCAAATTACAATGCTCTTGCCGCAGAGCTGAGTCGCCTGCGCGCGGACTACTTCCCGTTCGGTGCGGGTTGCTCGGGCAAGTTGCCGACGGCGCCTCGGCTCGAACTCCTGAACGACGGCTTGCCGCGGGTGGGCAGCACGTTCGTCACCCTCGTCGCCGGAGTCTCCGCGAATGCCCCCGTCGCCGTC
>CAYYAQ010000194.1:0-9540 GCA_964469555.1 uncultured candidatus Brocadiaceae bacterium
GCCCCGCCGCCCTGGATTTCAGCTTGCTCTTGCCGCCCTTCCCGAACACTGACCCGAGCATGACGTTCTCCAGCGCGTTGAACGGCTGCAGGAGGTTGAACGTCTGGAACACCATCCCGATGTGCTCCGCCCGGAAACGATCGCGCGCGGACTCTGAGAGGAACGGGATCTCCACGTCCTGCACCCGGATCGAGCCCGAGTCCGGAAGCAACATCCCGGCGATCATCGACAGCAGCGTGCTCTTGCCGCAGCCGGACCGACCGATCAGCGCCACGTGCTCGCCCCGCGAGACGCGGAGTTCACTCACGTCGCAAGCCA
Organism: uncultured candidatus Brocadiaceae bacterium; assembly: GCA_964469555.1. GTDB lineage: Bacteria > Planctomycetota > UBA1135 > UBA1135 > UBA2386 > CAYYAQ01. Next base: position 319 of record CAYYAQ010000194.1, read on the forward strand.
CCACGCGCTCGACGCCGCGGGTGTACGTCTTCAGCAGGTTCTGGATATGGATCATAGAAGGGGCGCACAAGATACGGACACGGGCACGGCAGTGTCAGTCCTTTACAGCGTTCCGCACAAAGCTGAGTTCCTGACCGATCCCGTCGAGCAGCGCCTCGTCGCTCTTGTCCCACCCGGGAATCACGCCCCACGTGTAGGTCTCGACTTCGAGGAGCGGTAGCGGGCGGGGCATTTCTGCGAGCGCGCGCTTCAGGAGCGCGCGGGTGGAGCCGAGAACCGCGCCCTCCTCGTCCCAGAACACGGGCATGTGGAAGTGGGTGCGCAGCGTGCCTGCCGCCTCGAACTCTCCCCGACGGGCTACGATCTCGGAGAGATCCAGCGCGCGGGCGCCGCCCTCCCCTACCGTCTGGTGGAGGTACACCGGTTCGTCGAACTCGAGCAGACGATCCAGTCCCGCAGGATCTCGCAGCTCGAGGCACGAAGAGACCTGGATCTTCGGGCACTGGATGCCCCGCGCGCGCAGATCCGCCAGAGCCAGGGCCGGGTCCTCACCGACGACGGCCAGGTGGCAGAGATCCACGCACACGCCGAGGTGATCGCGCAGCACCGCCTCGGCGACCGTTCCAGATCGGAACACGTGCTCCAGAAAATCCGCGGCTTGCGCCACGGTCTCGATGGCGCAGAAGGGTTCGGGTTCCAACGCCACGACCATGTGCACGTCGTGCTCCGCTCGAAGCGCGGCGAGCCGGGTCGCGACGCGGGCGAGATTGCCTGCACAGGCGTCACGATCCACGTCGCCGTAGCCGAGCGGCAGCGTGCTCATCGGCACGAGCGACCCCTCGTCGCAGAGTCGAGCCGCGACCTCGGCCGCGTGAAGCGTGTATTCCACGCGCTCGTCGCATGCCCAGTTCGGTTCGTAGACCTTCTCTTTCACCGGCGAGCCGTGGAAGTCGCCGTAAGGAAAGACGTTCAACGTCCAGATGCTCAGCCCGTGCTGGCCGAGGAAATCGAACGCGCGGCGAATCTCGTCGCGGTCGCCGTCCAGCTGCGCGGCGGTCTTGGCGTTGAACCACGTTCCCAACCCGAACTCGTGGCCGGCTGCGCGCTGCGTGGCCGCGATGGGCACCGAGAACCTGGCCGTCAACTCGAGCCACGAGTCGACATCGTTGGCGGGATGGACGTTGCCGCAGTATGTGAGGAGGGACACGGGTGGGATTCTCATCGAATCGCGTCCGGATTCGATGAGAATCCCCGCTGGCCAAGACTCGACTCGATGCACTACGAACCCGAACTCATCCACGGCACGTTGATCCGCCGCTACAAGCGCTTCCTCGCCGACATCCGCCTCGCCGACGGCACCGAGATCACCGCCCATTGTCCGAATCCCGGCTCGATGCTCCGCGTCGGCATCCCGGATCGCCCGGTCGCGGTGAGCCTGAGCACCAACAAGAAGCGGAAGCTCCCCTACACCTGGGAGATGATCGAGCTCGACGGCGGCTGGGTGGGCGTCCACACCGGGCGGACGAATGCGTTGGTGGAAGAGGCGCTTCTCGCTGGCCAGATCTCGGAACTCCGGGGATTCGAACAGCTGCGGCGCGAGGTCCCCTGCGGCGACAGCCGGCTGGATTTCCTGCTGACGTTCGAAGACGGACCCGACTGCTACGTCGAGGTCAAGAACGTCACGCTCACGGATGAGGGTCGACGGGCCATCTTCCCCGATTCCGTGACGGTGCGGGGCCAGAAGCACCTCCGGGAGTTGATCGGGCTCGTGCACGCCGGGCACCGCGCCGCCATGCTGTTCCTCGTGAATCGGGACGATTGCGACGAGTTCGGCCCTGCCGACGAGATCGACCCGGAATACGGGAAGTTGCTGCGAGAGGCGGCGGACCAGGGGGTAGAAGTCCTGGCGTACTGTGCCAGGGTCAGTCCTAAACAAGTGACCTTGAGTCGATCGATACCTACTGTCCTGTAGATACGGGCGAGTCGAATCGTGCGGCCCCCAGCGCTCAGGAGAGCGACTCGAAAGAAGACCTCCATGTCCCCAGTAATGTCAAAAGACGAACAAGACCGCGCCATCCGGGTTCGGAACCTCAAAGAATCCGCCTCCTACCGTCAGGCACACCTGGATCCGGACTTCATGACCTCAGACGAGCTGCGACCGGTGCGGCTTCAGCTGGAGATGATGAAGCCGGAGACGATCCAGAGCGCGTACGGAATCAACTCGACAATCGTCGCCTTCGGCGGCACTCGCATCGTCGAGAAGGGAGAAGCGGAAGCGCGCGTCCGACTGGCCGAGTCCGCCGTGGCAGCGAACCCGGACGACGAAGACCACCATCGGGAGCTGCGCATCGCCGGCAATGTCCTGAAGAAATCGCACTACTACGACGAGGCGCGGGAACTCGGTCGCATCGTCAGCAGCACGTGCCAGCTCGATGAGAACTGCGACTACGTGATCGTGACCGGCGGCGGACCGGCGCGTACGACGCCGGCGCGAAGAGCATCGGCCTCAACATCACGATCGCACACGAGCAGGAACCGAACTCGTACATCAGCCCGGAGCTCTGCTTCGAGTTCAAGTACTTCGCGATCCGGAAGATGCACTTCCTGATGCGCGCCAAGGCGATGGTCGCGTTCCCCGGCGGGTTCGGCACCATGGACGAGCTCTTCGAAACGCTGACGCTGATCCAGACGCGGAAGATGGACGCGATCCCCGTGATCCTGTTCGGCCGCGACTACTGGAACCGACTCGTCAACTGGGAGATGTTCGTCGAGGAAGGGACGATCTCGCCGGACGACCTGGATCTGATCTCGTACGCGGAAACGGCGCAGGAGGTCTGGGAGATCATCTCGCAGTTCTACCAGATCAACCCTCAGCCAAAACTGCCGCGGGCACAGTAGAGAAGCGCCGGTATCCCTGGCAAATAGCCGTCGCGGACGGTTTTTCTGGCAATCTCTGTGCGTGTCGCTGCCTCAGTGCACTCCCTGGGCAGACCAACCCACGACACGACGGAGATCTCCATGCTGGCTCATCGCATCCTCTTCCCGACCGCGCTCTTGCGGAGGAGTTGTGTCGGAATGCGTTGCCTACCGGCATACCCCGCTTGCGGCTCGTGGCACCACTCGACCGAGGGTTCGACGCTTCGCCAGCACAGCAGAACGGGTTGCGCATCGATGAACCCAGGGAAGTCCACGAGGCCCATCTCGAATCCCCAGTCCTTGTAGTCACAACCGATCTCAGCCAACTCGGCCATCAACTCCTGGAGTCGATACTGCAGGTCGTGTGCGCGGTCCATGTCATTCTCCGTGAGCGAACGACCGGCCAGTTTTCGAAGCCGAGCACCAGAAGCGAGGGTGTCCTTCACGATGCGCCTGACCAGAGGCAGCGTCTGATTGGCTTCGACGGGGGTGAATACTCGGAGTGCCGTGATCTGTTCGGACGATCCTACTTGGCGACAACGCGGACGGGGCGAACCCCCACCATCAGGTGGCGACTCAAGGCTCCGTAGCTCAGTCGACGGGCCGCGTATGTCGCGCCGCGAAACATGTCACAAGAACCACCGCGCGCGACCCTCTTGTCAAAGAGCGGTACGAAGTGGTAACCATCACCCTTCCGATTCGGAACGTGCTCCAGCGGCACAATCGCGAACGGTTCGAGACACCACTCCGACACGTTGCCGTGCACGTCGTGAATCCCAAAATCGTTCGGCGGAAAACTGCCGACGGGCGCCGTCAACCCGAATTTGTCGTCGTAGGTACCCCTCTGCAGAAGACGCCCGGTGAGTCGCGCGTGGGCCTTGTCCCTGATGTTTGCCAAGGGACTCCGATTCCGCTGGAGTGCGTGGCTCCACGACCACGGTTGACTCGAGCCCGCCAGGGCGGCGTACTCCCACTGCGCCTCGGTCGGCAACAAGAGCCCGTATTCGTGCAACACGTCGAAGGCCTCCTGCCACAAGACCGATTCCACGGGGTAGCGAAGCTGTCCACAACCTGATCCGAGCACCAGGTCGCTGCCCGGCGCGGCGGCGCCCGACATCCGTTCCCACTGCCCGTAGGTCAACTCGTACTTCGACACAAAGAACCAGTCGAGGTCGACCGTTGGCGAAGAGATCTCGTGCGGCTGCATTCGTGGAGCGGGGTTCGCGTTCAATTTGAACTTACCGCCCGGCACGAGAACGAAGATTATGCTGGTCGATCCATCGATCACGAGTTCGCGCGTCGCGGGATCGCGGGAGGTGGGCACCCTGCCGGATCGGGCGTGCGCAAATTCGAGCACGCCGTGCTTCGAAACGCCGAGAGGAATCAACCCGGGCTGAACGGGGAGGTTCTTGCCGTAGATCTTGAGGGCCTGGGCGCGGACGTCTTCCCATTTCTTCGCGTACTTCCCGCGCGTCTCCTGTCGGACGCGCCGAAGCCAGTTCGCATGGTCCGTGAGCCGCCGCAGCAACCCGTTCTCGCCCACGAACGCATCGAGTTCGGCCACCAACTTCGTCAGGGATGCGTTCACAGCCGCGTCCTCGGGGCTCGCGAAGGACATGGGCTGCCAACTCGAGAGGCGCGTCTCCAACACCCGACACTGCTCCTCGTACCTCTTGACACGGTACGCGAGGGCGTTGCGAGTCAGGTCCATCCGTGCCATGCCTAACCCGATGTTCAAGACCTCGATCTCACTCTGCAGACGCAGAAGTTCCAGACTGTCGGGATGGTCACGCAACAGTCGTTCTCGATCCTCGGCGGAGACGTTCGACGATCGTTGTTGCAACTCGACGAGATTCGCCCGCAATCCCGGGAGGCGGTCGCGCAGTGGATGGCCGTACTCCGAGAGCCACGCGTCCAACTTCTCCAACTTGTCGAGGCGGATCGGATAGAACTTCACGGCGGCGCGACGCGCGTTTTCGAGATGTCCCTGATCGGCGAGACGTTCGAACGATGACTGGTAACGCCTCGCCTCGCTGAAGTAGTACAGGCTGACGATGAGCCCGACACTGAGCACGAAAAATACGAGTATCACGCTGAGCGCGATCGCCGGGTTGCGCTGCGTCCACCTCTGGAAGCGGACGAAGACCCCGGCGGGCCGCGCGCGGATCGGCTCGAGCTCTCGCACGCGACGCAGATCTTCGCCGAAATCCACCGCGGTCTGGTAGCGACGGTTGCGATCCTTGTCGAGCGCAGTCAGCAGCACGACTTCGAGATCCCGGCCGATATTCGGATTGAGGAGACGGGGGCGCGTCGGCTCACGGACAAGGATCTGCTGGTACAGTTCGTTGCGGGTCGGCGCCTCGAAGGGGCGGTGCAGAGTCAAGCACTCGTAGAGCGTCGCTCCGAGCGAGTAGATATCAGTGCGGTGATCGAGCTCGATGCGTTGCGCGGCGAGCTGTTCCGGTGACATGTATGCCGGCGTACCGAGAAGCTCTCCCGTCATCGTCAACATGTCGGACTCCACGTCCCGCGCGAGTCCGAAGTCGAGCAGCACCGGGTGACCCTCGTCGTCGACGACGATGTTGCCAGGTTTGACGTCGCGGTGGATCAGGTTGCCGTCGTGCGCCGCGCCAAGCGCCACGGCCACCGCCTCGAAGATCTTCAACACCGCTGAAATCTCCGCACTCGGGCCGCGCGGTTCATCGCCGATGCGGATCGCACCGCTCGAGCTGCCGGCGGAAGTACTGATTTCGGCCTCCCGCCTCGCCCGGGCCACGATCGCCGCGACAGTCTCGCCCTCGACGTAGCGCATCGAGAGGTAGGCTGTGCTGCCCATCAAGCCCCTTTCGTACACGGCGCACAGGCCCGGGTGGTCGAGTCGCGAGGCGAGTTCGGCCTCGCGGGCGAACCGTCGGGAGCGGTCTTTTCCTGCGCCGCGGTACGCGGGCAGGATCTTCAGCGCGACGCGCCGTGACAGGCGCACATCCTCGGCGAGGAACACGGTCCCCTGCGAGCCGCGACCGAGCTCGCGGATGATCTTATACGAACCGAAACGCCCACCCTCCTCCGGAAGGTCGACGACTGTATCTGCGGACGGAGTCTCACTGACCTCACCGGTTTGCACGAGCTGGTCCCACCATCGCGAGAACCTATCGGCGTGCTCCGGATGCGCGGCACAAAGTGACGCGAAGTCACGCGATCCTGGTTCCTGGTCACCCTCGCCGTCGTGAAAGCGTGTGAGGAACCCCTCGAAGAACGCCAGCGCGGCGCTTTCCCCTGAACCCGACAACTCATCAGCCAACGGATTGCCTCCGATCCAGCATCGCGGCGAGCTGCGTCTGCGCGCGAGAAAGAAGCGCGCGGGCGGCGCCCGGACTCGGCAGCTTCATCTCGACGTGAATCTCGTTCGCGTCGAGAGCGAGGTAACGCCGCAGCACGATGACCTCACGCTCACGCTCTCCGAGTTGTTCGAGGCAGTCCTGCACGAGTTGTTCGATCTCGTGACCTTGCGCCACCTGGGACGGCGAATCGATGTCCGCGACCGGATCCCCCACGTCCTCGATGTTCACTTGATGGCGCCGATCGCGCATCAGGGCCTGTTGCGCACGGACGCGCTGCAACACCTCGCGCTCCGCGACTCGGAGCACCCACGCCAGGAATGAACCGCTGCCCCGATACTCGAATTGACCGAGGCTCGAGATCGCGGCGAGGATCCCGTCTTGCACCGCGTCCTCGCTGTCGAGCAATGCCCGCCTGTAGTTATCTCCGAGCTTCCGACGCAGGGCAAGCCGGAGCTTGTCGCGATACCGGTCGAACAGGGCCGCTATGGCAGCGGAGTCCCGTTGTCTAGCGCGCTGGACCAGAACGTGAGAAGCAGTGGACTCCATGGGCGAGTGAGACCCCGAATATCCTAGTCTATTCCATGTGCGTATGCCCACTTGCGAAGTGAAGATTGGTGGTGCTCAGCCAGTTTTCCAACCGTGATCGAGGACCAACGGCGCGACGCTAGACTCTTACCACCGTATCAGACGCCGAATCGGAATCGCGATCAACCCCACGGCGTTTGCAGATCGTCGCGGGACTACTACTCATCGTGACGTGCAGCGATGACGCGCCGTCTCCACCGATCCCGCTCCCGGACGGCAAGAGCGATGCGTTCGGGGAACTCCCGGTCGAAGTCGCGGGATTCAAGGTCACGCGCGGCGCGGCGCCGAGCTACGTCCGGGACCAGGCGTGCAAGGAATGCCATGCAAGCGTCTACGAGAGCTACCAAGCCGTGGGCATGGCGCGCTCGTTCTACCGCCTGACGCGAGAAATCGCCGTCGAGGACTTCAGCAAGACATTCTTCCAGAAGGAGACGCGCTTCTACTACGAGATGTTCGAGCGCGACGGGAAGCACTACCAGAAGCGCTACTGCAAGGACCGCGAGGGCGGCCGCTTCGCCGAGCACGAAGCCGAGATCGCCTGGGTCGTCGGGTCGGGAAACCACGCGCGCACGTACCTCGCACAAACCGAACATGGAGAGATGTTCGAGTTGCCCATGTCCTGGTACGCAGGTTTGGGCTGGGAGATGTCACCAGGGTTCGGGATGGCCGGACGTCGCGGAACCGAGGCGGGGTTGTCCGAGATCGCGTTGATGAAGTAGCGAGAGCTATCTCTGGCGCCGGTGTGACGCCGGACGCGGCAACGTCGTGAGTGTCTTCTTGTACTTCTTGACGATGTCCAGGCGCCCTGGCTTCTCGTTCACGGCTCCCGCCCAGGACCGTCATCGAACTGGTGCGCGCCGTTCGACGCGGCGAGAAACAGGGCCGTGGGAATCCGCGCCGCCGACCTCTTGCACGTCGGCGACGACTGAGCCGACAGAAGGCCTTGCGCACAGAGCGCTGCGAGAATGAGAGTTTGGCGAATCATGGGTGTTCCTGGTCGGATTCGGGGGTCGAACCTGGAGGCGTCAGGCGCCACGAAGCGTTACACGTCGATTCGAGAATCGTTTGGATACTGGCACGGAGGCGTCGATTACGTTCCGAGCATGAGCGTCATCCCTCGCGTCCTGTTCGCCCTCGCCATCACCCTGGTGACGAGCCCCGCGATCAGTCAGGCCAAGTCTGGCGAGGATTCGAAACCCGCGCCGCGCCGCAACGCCAGGAAGGGCGACTTCGCCGTATTTCCCCTGGGCCCAATCGGCGGCAGCGCCGAAGTGGAGGCAGACTCGAAGGAGATCAAGATCCTGAAGATCCTGACCGACGGTCCGGGAGCACGGGCGGGACTCCTCGAAGGAGATCGCATCGTGGCGACGTGGGGCCGACCGTTCACGCCGCACACGCGGGACATAAACCTGGGTGGTCAGGGCCCAATGGCGGCTCTGGGGCTCGCGATCGAGAAAGCGGAGGGCTCTACCCCAGGCCACCTGGATATCACCGTGCTGCGCCAGAGCGCCACGCGAAAGATCCGCATCACCCTCCCCCGCCTCGGACCGCTCGCGCGCGACTATCCAGTTGACTGCAGCAAGTCGCGGAGTTTCTACGACGGCATCTGCCGCGACCTTCTCAACACGCGTCGCAAGGACGGCGCGTGGCGGTCGCAGACCGGCGAAGACGCGACGCGCTACGTCACGGCGCTGTGCGGGCTCGCGTTGCTCGGTCGCGGCGACCCGGATCACCTTCCGGCGCTGCGCCGAGTCGCCACGTTCCTCGCCGGACCAAAGCGCCGAGGGTACGTCAGCGCGGACCTCAAGAAACCCGCGGGACTCTCGAACTGGTTCATCTGTGTGTCCGGGATCTTCCTCGCCGAGTACGTGCTCGCCACGCAAGACCAACAGTGGGTTCCGACAATCCAGCACCTCTGTGACTGCCTGGCCTCCCGGCAAACTCCCGCCGGAAGGTACGGTCACGGAATCACCGTCGGGTACAGCGGTCGTGGCCTCAACATCATCAACACGCACGCGCATCTCCTCTGGGCTCTCGCCGGACGCGCTGGCTGCCGCATCGACGACAAGGCGTGGAAGAAGTCGTTCGACGAAATCGCCAAGTCGACCGGCAAGAACGGTGGGGTGCGGTACTGGACCCTGCAGACCGGCTACTGGGATTCCTGCGCGAGAACCGGTCAGATGGCGCTCGCCCTCGATCTCTCCAACCGCGCCCCCGAGCTCGCCAGTCGCATGGGGAATTACCTCGAGAAGAACCACCTTCGCATGCGCGAGGCACACGCCATGGGGTCCATCGGCATGATCTTCGGGACCGCGGCGCTCCGCCGCGTTAATCCCGCGGGTTGGCGCCGGTACATGGACTCTTGGCGGTGGTACTTCAA
>CAYYAQ010000195.1:0-6395 GCA_964469555.1 uncultured candidatus Brocadiaceae bacterium
TTGCGCCAGAGGCCGAGGCCCAGAGATTCGACAGCTTCGGGTGCCTCCTGGCCGGTCGGAGTGTGTCAGATGGTGGTCGGTCTGCTGGGAGGCACGGTCTACCTGCCGCCGGGACCCATTCCGGTCGGCAGGGCGATCATCGTGCCGATCCCGAATTCCCAGCCGCTCGTGGGGTTGTCGTTCGGGGTGCAGGGACTCGGGGTACCGACCTCGAACCCGGCTGCTGGCAACATGACCACCGTCCACCGCGAAACGGTTCGGTAGCACTCTGCTGGCCCTGGATTCAGTTCGGGGCCAGCGGCCAGAAGACCAGGATCACCGGCAGCCCCACCGCCACGACCAGGATCTCGAGTGGCAATCCCATGCGCCAGTAGTCGCCGAACTTGTAGCCGCCCGGGCCCATGATGATCGTGTTGTTCTTGTGTCCGATCGGGGTCAAGAACGCGCACGAAGCGGCAACCGCGACCGCCATCAGGAACGGATCCGGGCTGAGTTCGAGTCGTTCGGCGATGTCGACGCCGATCGGCGCGGCAATGAGGGCAGTCGCGACGTTGTTGAGGACATCCGACAACGTCATCGTCACGATCATCAGGATCCCCAGCACGACAAGCGGCGACAGCCCTTCGGTCCACTCGACGATGGTCCGCGCGATGAGGGCGGTGCCACCACTCGTCTCCAGCGCGACGCCGATCGGGATCATGCACCCCAGCAACACGATGATCGGCCACTCGACCGATTCGTAGATCTGGGACAGGGGCACGATGCGGAGCATCAAGTAGACCACGACCACGGCGGCGAGAGCGATCGGTAGGTACATCCAGCCGAAGCTCGCCACAGCGATGGCCGCGGCGAAGGCAACCACGGCGAGCATCGCCTTGTCGCGCTGGATCACCTGGAGTCCGCGCTCGGCGAGCGGCAGACAGCCGAGCCACGTGACCACGTCGGGTAATTGGTCGGCTCGCCCGAGCAACAGCAGGATGTCCCCCGGTTGGATGCGCAGTTTGCGCACCCGCTCGCGGAAGCGCCGACCGCGGCGCGAGACGCCGAGCAACGTGACACCCCGCCGGTAGAGCAATCGGATGTCCATGGCGGAACGACCGTCGATGCGCGCACTCTGCGGCACCACGACCTCGACGAGGATCAGCGACTCGCCCGTTGCGCTTTCGTGTTTCTCAGAACCCGCCGGCTCCAGTCCTGTTGCGCCGAAGAACTGCTCGATGCTGTTGGGCCCGCTCTCCAGCACCAACAGGTCATTGTTGCGGATCACCTCGTTTCGCGCCGAACCCGGCAACCGCTTGCCGCGCCGGACCAGCCCGATCAGGTTCACGTCGTGTTCGTCCGCGAGTGGCTGCAGATCGCGCAGGCGCTTGTCGATCAACTTGCACTTCTCGGGCACTTTGCCTTCGGCTATGTAGCCTTCGAGATCCTTCAGTTCGCTCGCCGTGTCATGCGCCGTGCATTCGACCGGGATCAGACGCCAGCCCACGAGGGCGACGAACGCGACGCCGACCAGCGCGACCGCCAAGCCGACCGGGGCGAAGTCGAACATCTCGTACGGAGCACCCAACCTCGTCTCACGGAAGGTCGCGATCACGACGTTGGGCGGCGTGCCGATCAGCGTCACCATGCCACCCAGGATCGAGGCGAACGACAGCGGCATCAGGGTCAGCGCCGGGCTGCGCTTGGCGCGCGCCGCCGCCTGCATGTCGACCGGCATCAGCAACGCGAGCGCGGCGACGTTGTTCATCATGGCCGACAAGGCGGCCGCGATGCCGGACATGATGCCGATGTGAGCTTGGAGACCGCGCGCCCCGTCGACGACGTACCGCGCCAGGAGTTCGATCGCGCCGGAGTTGGAGAGGCCGCGGCTGACGATCAGCACGAGGCCGACGATCACCGTGGCCGGATGGCCGAATCCGTCGAAGATGCTCGCCTTCGGCACGACTCCGACGATGTAGGCGACGATCAATGCCGCGAACGCAACCAGGTCGTAGCGGTAGCGGCCCCATATGAGGAGCACGAAGATCACGAGCAGCAGGGTGAAGATCTTGATCTGATCGAAGTTCATCGCACCGTAGCACGGCGACGTGGGTCGCCGGGCGTGGGATCATACGGGAAGCCGATGAGCGCTCAAAAGCAACGCGGCCTTCCACTGCGAAGTGCGGGTCGACGAAGAGCCGACGAACCCGGCGAGCGGCTAGACCTGGGAACGGTCAGGCGACACACTAGGGTCCTCGACCTCGAGAATGAACCCATGAGCCGAACCACGCTCCATGGATCGTTCGGCTGCGCGGCTCCGCTGGCGCCTACGCACTGAAGCACGCAGCGCGCCCGACCCGTGCCGAGCGCGCCAACTGCGACCGGGCTACAAGCGCTCGTAGAGCCAGACGAACGACTTGCGCTGCGGGCCGGGGACCAGCTTCTGTATCTGATTCGTGAACGCACTCGTTCTCTTGTAGAACGCGGAAGTCTGATCGCGGTACTTCGAATAGACCGCCGACCACTTGGTCCGAAATTCCTTGCTCTTGCGATCGATACCGAGCGTCGCCTCAGTAGCCTCCGCGGAGATCTTGCGCATCAGTCCAGACTGCTCCTTGAGCACCTTGCTCTGCTTCTTCCGAAGACTCGCGACCGTCGCTTTCTCCTCATCGGTGAGAACACGGCCCTTCGGCGTCCACATCGAGTAGCCACCGACCACGAGGTCCAGGTCGCCATCGTCGTCGTAGTCGAACGCGTCCGCATAGAGCCCAGCGTCGGGACGCGTCGGTTCGGACTGGCCCTTCGGGCTCGGCGGGATCAACGTCTCGAGAGGAGCGAACGCCGGCTTGTCTTTCGAACCGCGGTTGCGGGAAAGGTAAACCGCGCCACCCTTGCCGTTCTGCGAGTAGCTGTCACCGAAGCTCCCGGCGATCAGATCGAGGTCACCGTCCCCGTCCCAATCCACGAGCCGCGGAGCGGTCATTTTCGCGGGAAGCGCGAAGGCCGCGTCGCCGGCCATCACCGGGATGTTCTTGCCGGTGAACTTCGGTGCGGCGTTGGTGCCTTCGTTCATTTGGCGGTAGAGGTGTCCGTTCTCGTAGCTGCCGAGCAGCAGGTCGTAGTCGCCATCCGCATCCCAGTCGAATGCCAGTGCCGAGATGCATCGCTCGGATGGCGGGTTGTCGGTGTCGAGAGCCCGACCGGTCGTCAGGTGAGCCTTTTTGTCGTAGTCCCAGTAGTAAGCGATCAGAATCCGCTCGCCGTTTGCGTCCTTCAGACGCTCGGGCTTGCCGAATCCCGCTTCACTCCCATACGCGATGTGCGGCGAGCCGTCGAAGGTCGCGGTCAGGTAGTCGAGGTGGCCATCGCCATTGAAGTCCACGAACTGTGAACCCATGCCGATGCATCACCAGTTGTGAAATTTCAGCAGCACGCCGCTTCGATCCTTCATCGACTCCTCGGCGCCGAGCACGACGGTCGGCTGGCTTGCTTTGCGCCGCGCGTGGGTCACCTTGCCGAGCAGGTCACCGATGACGATGTCCGGGAGCTTGTCGCGGTCGACATCGTGCACGACCGGCGACGGGTAGAGTCGCCCCTCGCCGAGGAAGGCGTCACCAGCCTTGATGCGTTTGGGCGCAGCGAATTTCGCTTCGCCATCCGATCCCTGCGCCGTGCCCGGCGAGCAAAACAGAACCGCACATCCCATCGTGGCCAGTGTGAGCGCCTGCAGACTTTTCTCGGTCATGTTGATCTCCGTCCGAAATGCCATCTCGAAAGCGGGACCCGGGTGTGGAAGGGGTCGTGAGTGTGCCCCGGACCCTAGATCGCACGAGGGTAGCGCCCGGTCGTCGCACCGACAACCTGCCGCGCGCGCTGCGGAAATCCACGTCGACCGGCATCCACTGGTTGGCAAGGTAGTTGGCTTCTTGGGCGGGGAGAACGGTGGCCAGCAGCAGGACGAAGCCGCCGGCGCGTGGGAGGGGGAGACTCGTCATGAACCGCCGATCCTACGCGGAACCGCCGATCCTACGCGGGACCGCCGATCCTACGCGGGACCGCCGATCCCACGCGGGACCGCCGATCCCACGCGGAACCGCCGATCCAGCTGTCTCGATCCTGTCTCGTATCCGGCCCGGTGCCGCGCCGTCTACAGGTTGAGGCGAACCGTGGGACCTTCCCACTGACGCAGGTACCCGGTCGGCTGCGAGTTGTCACCGAGGCGATAGACCGTCGTCACCGGTTCGCCCTTGCCCGAACCCACGGTCCACTTGCTCGACCAGGTCATGTAGATCTCCGGCTGCTTCGTCGTCGCGTTGGTGTCCAGGCACACCCCCTGGTCGAAGAACGACGCGCCGGCAAACGCTGGGCTGTTCGGAATGGGGATCGTCTGGCCGAGCAGGGAGCCACGGTTCGGGCCGCTGGTGCTCGCCCGGTAGGTCATCGGGAAACGGAAGTCATCGGTGACAGCAAGGCTGCAGCCGTTCGATGGCATGTTCAGGGTGGATAGCGGAATCGGCAAGGGCATGCCCCACTGAGTCGCTCCACTACCACCGATGCCGAGGATCTGGAAGCTGGCGGCCAGGCTCGGGACGTTCGACGGCATGTTGTTGTAGCTGACGTGCCAGCTGCCTCCGACCACCGGGGAGCGATAGCCGATGCTGTTGTTGCGTCCACCGTCGCTGTGTTTCGCGCAGGCGCTGAGGTTGGTGGCGCGGGTTCCTTTTTGAGCGCGATTGCCTTCGACGTACCACGCCCGCTTGTTCGAGTTGTTGCTGAATGCGTTCTCAACCACGAGACTGCCGCCAGTGATCGGGACGAACAGAAACGTGTTGCTGAACGGCACCGCAGTTTCCCACGGGTCGGGCCACGTTCCGCCGCGGTTGCGCGCCGGAAGATTGATCTTGCCGGTAAACACCGTGGCCCTGGTCGCACCGTGGTTGGCGGCGAAGGTCGTCGACGCCGCGGTGTGGGCGATCGCGGTGCTCGACAGGCTGAGAACCATGTCGCCTGTCATCGCTGCGTTCTGGTTGCCGAGGTTCTGGGGTCGGCGAATCTGCAGACTCTTGAAGACCTTCACACCACCGACCTCGGATTCGGCGTAGAGGGTCTGGGTGTGGCCTTCGTTCGTCCCGTTCGTCGTGCCGTAGAAGAAAAAGGAACTCCAATAGCCAGGGCTCTTGGTCGCCGCGGACTTCGGGAGAATGGACTGGGCGATAGCCGGGGCAGCCGTGAGGATGCAGGCGGCGAGGATTGTTGTGCGGTGCATAAGGCTCTCTTTGTGAATTACCGAAACGGGGCCTTCGATCTTAGTGCCACACTCTTCGACGAACAATCCCCGGGACACCCATGCCGATCGAGACGTGCGCGGTCCTGGGCCCACCATTGGGGGACAGACTGATTACCCACGTTCATCTGGCTCGAGACGGCTCGCGTAATACCCTGCGGCGTCTACTCTGCCCCCACAGGACCCGATCGGCCATGAAAGGCGACCCTTCGATCATCGAAGCCCTGAACGACATCCTCACCGCTGAGCTGACAGCGATCAACCAGTACTACGTGCACTACAAGATGTGCGAGAACTGGGGCTACAAGAGGCTCGCGTCCCGGGCCGCCGATCAGCCCGATGCTCTGGAATCCTCCGCGGAAGCTGCAGTCGTACAGGTGGATGTTCGAGTCCGTGGCTCCTCCGCCACGCCCGGTTGGCCGCAATTTTCTTCACGACGCGACGACAACGCTGGTGAGGAGGGTGAACGCTGTCGCGACGAGAGACAAGAGCTTCGAGTGGAACCTCACGGGGATTCGCTCCAACGAGGGTTGACTCGGACACTGGAGGGTAGACCGCACGCATCTGAGGGCAAGGGGTGCGCGAGTCCTGCCACGATTTGGCGGCCCAACGAACCGGGAATCACCGTTTAGAAGTCGTGCGTTGGCGACCCGTGCAGGAGTACCGGCTAGAGTCCGCGCCCATGGACATCACACTTACCGACCCCACGGCGTCGGATCTCGCGATTTGTGCCTGCTGCAACCGACCGACTCGAGCCGCGGGCGGCGTCGTTCGCCGCGGCAGCGAACCGTGGATCGTCTACACGCTGCAATGGGTCCCCGACATGGTGCCCGCGCACGGCGCATCGATCCGTCTCTCGTTCGCGGCCTGGGAAAGCGTCGGCGAGCGTAGCGAGCGCAAGGAAGTCTGCCTCGACCTCCTGTTCTCCGAGGATCGCAAGGGTCTATTCGTGGTCGATGCGTGGGGCGACAGCTTGCTCGCCGGCGAAGTCCGCGGGATGACCCGAGACGAGGTCGCGCAGGGCGAGTTCATGGATCACGTGAAGCACGCGATGCGGCTGATCTGGGTGGCGGACGAACGCTTCGCCGAGTTCCGACAACTCCTGCCTGAGCCAGAGGTTCTGACGACCGGA
>CAYYAQ010000195.1:6405-9409 GCA_964469555.1 uncultured candidatus Brocadiaceae bacterium
GCAGCGATCCGGTCTCCGCCGCCGTCGAGGAAGCGCCGGACGCGTCCGCGAACTTGGCGAGACAGAACTGGCCACGGTTCGTCACGGTCTTCAACGCGGGAGAAGGCGAGACCTTCCAGGTCAAGAGGGAGTTTGTCGAAGGAGCGGCGCGAGAGGACCTGTGGATTCTCGTCACATCGGTAGAGGGCGACATGATCCGCGGCCGCGTCGGAAGCGAACCATCCTTGATTTCCGGTGTGAAACAGATGGACGAAGTGGAGTTCGGGACGGGCGAGGTCATCGACTGGCTCGTCATCGACGACGGCGAGTACTACGCCGGCGGCTACAGCATCCCGGAAGAGAGCGCCGAGACGCGGGCCGTGCGCGCGATGGCGGACAAGAACAACCTGCCCACGCTTCTGCTGCACCGGTTCCTCTCCGGGCTCGACCTGAGCCAGGTCCCGATCGCGAGTGATCTAGCGTCCTTCGAGGCGAATGCGTGGAAGGTCCTGTCCGAGAACCTGGACGAGGCGGCGGAGGACTTTTCGGAGGACGAGGTGCGCGACGCGTTCCACGCGGACTTTCACCGTGTCGTGTTGTGGTGCAGATCGGTGCAGGTCGACCTGTGGCACGAAGGAATGCAGCGCGAACCGCTGACCGTGGAAGTCCAGAGCGACGCTGCGGCAGGATTCTCGTCGGGCGAGCTGCTCCTCAAGATTCACGAGGCCGGCCTACCGTTCTACAGCCAGGTGGGCACCGCATACTTCGCCGGGCTTCGATTCGTGTACATCAACGAGCAGGGGGCGCCGGTGTACGCCCTCCTCGCCCACGCCAGCCGGAGTGGCGATCTGGCAAAGTAGGTCCGCCGGGAGTCGTCGTGTTGTTCTCAGTCGTGATGAGCCACGCGCCTTCGAAGCTGAATACTCCATCGCGCTCGGTCGTGTCACGTGCGGGGGGCTTCCTCCACGAGGGGATCGGGCACGCGAGCCGAGTCGGAATCGGTCTGATCGGCGATGGTATCCAGCTCTTCGCTGGTCAGGTGTTTTGCGGCCAGGGGAAAGACCACTTCGTTCTCCCTGAAGATGTGGAGCTTGATCAGCTCGACCAACGACTTGCCTTGCTCGATCGCGGCATCCAACACGAGCAACCGGGAGTTCTCATCGGGCAGCCGCGATGCGACGCCGAGGAAGTTGAACACGACGGCTGCCAGTTGGAGTGCTTCCGTGTGGTCATTCTCGAGCATGTCCACCGCCGTCGTCGGTGCCCCACCTTGGCTGTGCTCGCCGACCTCGATCAGTCTCCGGTGTAGCAGGGGGAACAGGAAGCGTTCTTCGTTCCGGCTGTGTGGGACGAACTCGTGATCGAAGAAGTGGAAGAACTCGCGAATCTTCTCATTCGCTTCGCGGCTCGGTCCGTCGGTCTGAAAGGACAGCAGTGCCGCTTCGAAGAGTTCGACCTGTTTCTCCACGGGGCCGTGCTCTTCCACGATCGATCGCAGGAATGGGTGCAGGTCTTCGAGGGCGATGTTCTCGACGCTCGGCGGCTGGTAGGCATCCGGTGGATCCATGGGAGACAGGCCTTCACTGGACACGCCCTCGGTCGGTTGCTTCTTCAGGGGATCGATGGCGTTGAGATCTCCGCAGTTCATGTGGCTAGTCCTCGCATTGCGCTTGATTTGCTTACTCAAACGTAGGGGGAAGGGTGAATTTCACCCCGTGAACAAACGGGAGCTGGAACGACCTAACGTGGACGTTAGTTGCATAACGGACTCTCACGTGAACGCCACCGACTAGTGGTAAACGTCAAACGTTTGTGGTTGAACTGAAATACGTGGGTGGATCCTGTGCTTGCTTATCCACTGCTCGCGATGCCAGTTCGTCGGACGCCAAGAGATCAACCATGAGTACGACACCTCCGCTGACTCATAGCTTCTTCCTTCTCCCGATCACCTTGTCCCTGGCCACGTTGCTCGCGTCGCCTGTGTCGGGCCAACGAACCGGGGAGCAGATCTTCAATTCGGTGTGCATCGCATGCCACACGATTGGCGAAGGCGGTCGACCCGGACTCGGGCCCGACTTGAAGTACGCGACCTACAACTTGAAGATCGCGACGCACAACGCGAGGGACCGGGAGTGGCTGAAGAGCTTCATCCGGGACTCGCAGGCGCTGGTCAAGGCTGGGGACGAGAGGGCGGTGGCGGCCTTCGATCAGTTCAACCGCTTCCCAATGACGCCCAACCCGATGACCGATGACGAGATGGACTCGTTGCTCGAGTATCTCGATGCGGCACACGGCCTGTTCAAAACGGGAGCGACGAAAGGTGACCCGGCGCGGGGGCTGAAGATCTTTCAGGGCGACATCCGCCTGGCCAATGGCGGTGCCGCCTGCATCTCCTGCCACCACGTCAAGAACGATGCGGTGATCGGTGGTGGTCTCCTGGCCAAGGACCTGACTCAGGCCTTCACACGGCTCGGTAGCCGTGCGGCGCTCAGCGCCATCATCGGGAGCCAGCCCTATCCCGTCATGGAGCGGGCCTACAAGGACAACCCTCTGGAGCCCGGCGAGGTGGCGGACGCTGTCGCCTTCCTGGAGAAGGCCGACGCGGAGCACGCACTCCAGCACCCCATGGACTACGGGTACATGCTGTTCTTCAGCGGGATGGGTGGTTGTGCACTGCTCTTCATCCTGTTCGGGCTGTTCTGGAAGGGCCGGAAGCGGCACTCAGTCAACTCCGCCATCTACGACCGACAACTCGCCTCCCTGTAGCAACAGATACGAGTCGCGGTTCGACCCCACGAGAAGCCAAGTCAATAGACAATTATGAGCTGGATCCAAGATGTCGTCTCCCCTCAGACCCGCCAGTGGGAAGAGTTCTATCGGAATCGCTTCCAACACGACCGGATTGTCCGCAGCACGCACGGTGTGAACTGCACGGGAGGTTGTTCGTGGCAGATCCACGTCAAGGACGGGATCGTCACCTGGGAGACCCAGCAGCTGGACTACCCACTGCTTGAGGACAGCCTTC
>CAYYAQ010000196.1:0-8420 GCA_964469555.1 uncultured candidatus Brocadiaceae bacterium
GATGGCGTGCGGCGACCCCAAGGCCGCCCCGGTGATCGCCCTGCTCGACCCGACGCTGACACTCACCATGCCACGCATGGTCACGGCCTGCACCGGCCTCGACGCCATCGGCCACGCGGTTGAAACAGCCGTGACGAAGATACGCAACCCGGCGTCGCACCACTACGCCACCGAAGCGTTTCGACTGGCCCACACCCATCTCCCGCGCGTGCTTTCAGATCCTGACGATCTCGCCGCCCGAACCCAGATGCTCAAGGCCGCGACCTTCGCGGGCATCGCCATCGAACACAGCATGCTGGGCGCGGCGCACTCGATCGCCAACCCGCTGACCGCGCACCACGGCGTCGTGCACGGTCAGGCGGTCGGGATGGCGCTGCCGCACGTCGTGCGGTTCAACGCCGCGGACGCGGAAACCGCGTCCATCTACGCGACGCTGGCACGGGCGACGAATGTGTGCCCAGAGGACACGCCAGAACAGCGCGCGGTCGAGGCGCTCGCGCTGCGTCTCGAGGATCTCCTCGTCACGACCGGCTTCGGAGGTGCATGGTCACGGCTCTCCTCATTGGTAGACATCCCCATGCTCGCCGCGGAGGCTGCGAATCAGTGGACCGCACAGTTCAATCCGCGCCCGGTCAGCACGCCCGAGTTCACCGAACTCTTCTGCACGGCGTTCGAAGTGTGACGCTCTCGAGCGCGTTCGGGGACAGGCTGCTCTGGGATCGCTAGATCGGCGGAACTTCGGCCCGTGGATCATGTAGATTGGCGGCATGCGCCATTCGCTCCCCGTCCTCGCACTGACTTGTCTGTGCTTGGGCGTGGTCTCCTGCACCGCGGAACTGGCGCCATCGACCCAAGCGAACAGCCCGAACATCGCCGTCACGCCAGCCGACGCTCGCGCCGACGCCAACCTGAAGGAGCCCAAAGTGACCTCGATCGATTCCACCACGGACAGGGACTCGCGGATTCCGCTGATCGACCGCGAGGCGCCCGAGAAGTTCGAGACCGCGACGTTCGCCCTCGGTTGATTCTGGGGTCCGGACTCCCAGTTCGGGGGTCTGCGAGGCGTGATCCGCACGCGGGTCGGGTACGCGGGGGGCAAGACGGCGCTGCCCACCTACCGTGCGATCGGCGACCACACGGAGACGATCGAGATCGACTTCGACCCGACCGTCGTGGGATATGAGAAGCTGCTCGAGATGTTCTTCGCGAGCCACAACGCCTGCGCGAGTCCTTGGAGCCAACAGTACATGTCGGCGATCTTCACGCACGGCGACGTGCAGATGAGGCTCGCGATGGCTGCCGCCGCCAAAGTCGCGAAGGATCGAGGCGACGACGTCAAGACCCTGATCGAGCCAGCTCGGCGGTTCTATCTGGCCGAGGACTATCACCAGAAGTACCGCCTGCGTTCCCGAAGAGACGTCGTCGACGAGTTGACCGCGATCTATCCGAAGCTCGAGGACTTCGTCAACTCGACCGCGGCGACGCGCCTGAACGGCTACTTCGCCGGCTACGGCTCGATGGCAGATTTCGAAACTGAGCTTCCGAAGTTCGGATTGTCAAAGGCAGCGGAAGCGAAGGCCCGCAACCTCGCTCACGGACTGCGCTAGTTGGATCCTCGTAGCCGATCGAGCTCGGCGGCGAGTTTCGCGTGACGCGCGGTGATTTCAGCAGGTGGGGTTCGACGGAGTAGGTTGCTAACCTCGAACGGATCCTCGTCCAGATCGAACATCCGATCCCGTGGTTTCGCGTCTCCGCGGAACACGCGAATCAACTTGAAACGCTCGTCGCGGATCGCCGCGTAACCGGCCCGGTTGTAGTCGCCCCGGAATATCTCGGTAAAGACCATCGCGCGGACCGGCGCATGGTCCGCGCTCTTCAAGTGCGGCACGAAGCTCCTGGAGTCGAGCTTGCGATCCTCCGGATAGTCCTTCGCGACGTCCACGCCGCACAACTCTGCGACCGAAGAATACATGTCAACCGCACCAACCAACGCCGCGCTCTCCCTCGGGTCGCCCTTCACGACGGGACCGGCGACGATCAGCGGCACGTTCACGCCGCCCTCGTAGATGGTGCCCTTCGCGTCGCCATCCCGAAACGGGGGGCGCACAACCTGTCTCGGCGTGCCGTTGTCACCCATGAAGATCACGTTCGTCCGCGCGAGACCGGGACCGAGCTGCTTCAGCAGCCGACCGACCTCCATGTCGAGCGCTTCGACCATCGCGCGGTAGCGAGCCACGGTGTCTCGACCTTCCATCGCGTTCACGTCGCCCGTGTGCAGATCGTCCGGGGGCTGGTGGAACGGCGAGTGCGGCGCGATGAACGTCACCATGCAGAACCATGGCTTCTGTTTCTTCTCGCTGGCACGTATGAACTCCAGAGCGTCGTCGACGTGCTGCGTCGTCGCGTACTTCGTGCTCTGCGCCGTCTCGCCATTCACGGTGCGCGACCAGTTGGAGTAGCTACTTCGACCGAGCGTTCCCCGCAGCAATCCGGCGAAGTGTGACCAGCCCGCGTCATTCGGCCCACGATCCCCACCGCCGAGGTGCCACTTGCCGACGAGCGCGTGGGCGTAGCTGGACTTCGCGGCGTCGAGGAACTTCGGAAGGGTCAGTTCTTTCCCGAGGGGCGCGCCCGTATCACCGCCGCCGCGACGTCCACGACCACCCCCCACGAGGTGGCCGATCCCGGTGCGGAATCCATACCGCCCCGTCATCAAGCAGGACCGCGTCGGCGAGCACAACGGATTGGCCCACGCGTTGCGGAACAGCACACCACGCGCCGCCAGCCCGTCGATGTGAGGCGTCTTTGCCGGATTGGATCCTTCTTTGTAGCAGGCGATGTAGTCGACGCCGAGATCGTCCGCCAGCAAGATGAGGACGTTGGGCTTGCGCTGGGCCAACAAGCCAGCGAGCGTGACAAGACCTCCGAGGATGACCGGAGTAAAGTGCATGGTTCAAAGTTACGCGGGCTCCGCGACCGATCCACTTCCCGAACCGACGCGACTCGTCTCACAGACGTGAAATCCCTCCCACGGTGGACCGTGGACCCAGCCAACAGTGGACAAAACTCGGCCTCGGGCGTTTCTTGGCACGTCCGCACTCCCATCTCGCTGAAGGACTCCACAAATGCGTCTTCCCACCCTACTGATGCTCGCCGGCGCCCTACCCATCGCCACTCTCGTGACGACCGACGAGGCCGCGTCGCAGGGTCGCGGGCGGAAGGCCAAACTCGTCCAGGGATTCGACTCGAACAAGGACGGCTGGCTCAACCGACAGGAGCGCGACGAGGCGCGGAAGGAACTCGCGAAGAATCCCCGGGGTCGCCGTCGCGGTGGACGCGGCGGTCGCATACGTGACGCGGAGAGCAAACCCAAGGAGACGTTCGAGGCGCAGAAGCCTCTGACGCCCGACTCCGTCAAACGCTTCCCCGACGTGGGACTCTACAACGGAGATGCGCTGCGCACGATCTTCATCGAGTTCGAAGACAAGGACTGGGACGTGGAACTCACGGCGTTCTACCGGACCGATGTGTGCGTCCCGGCGAAGATGACCGTCGACGGCAAGACGTACGCGAACGTCGGCATCCGATACCGCGGCAACTCGTCGTACAGTGCGGCTGGCAAGATGAAACGGTCGCTGAACCTGATCACGGATCTCGTCGACTCGAAGCAGAGACTCTACGGCTACAAGACCCTCAATCTGCTCAACTGCCACACGGATCCGTCGTTCGTGCGCGAAGTCGTCTTCTCGCGGATCTGCCGCGAGTACATGCCCGCGAGCAAGACGAACCTCGTCCGCGTCGTGATCAACGGCGAGAACTGGGGCATCTACTCGAACATCCAGCAGATCAACAAGGACTTCACGAAGCAGAACTACAACACGCGGAAAGGCGTGCGATGGAAGGTGCCGCCGAACTTCAGCGGCGATGCGGGCCTTCGCTACATCGGCGAGGACGTCGCCGCCTACAAGGCGATCTACGACCTCAAGAACGACAACGCCAAGGAACCGTGGAAGCGATTGGTCCGCGCGTGCTACCTGCTCGAATGGTCAAATGACAAGTTGCTCGAGGACGGACTGTCGTCTTTCCTCGACGTCGACGAGGTCCTGTGGCACCTCGCCCTGGACAACATCTTCCAGGACGGGGACGGGTACCACTCCCGCGCGAGTGACTACATTCTCTACGAGGATCCGAACAACCGCTTCCACCTGCTCTTCCACGACAACAACGAGGTCATGCGGGGCGGCGGTCAAGGTGGACCTGGCAGGGGTCGAGGTGGACCAGGCAGGGGTCGAGGAGGACCAGGGGGCGGACCAGGGGGCGGCGTCGCGGACTCGGGCCCACTCGCAGGCGCCGACCGCGAGGATCGGACTTTGCTCTACCGGATGCTGGCGATCCCTTCGTTCCGCGCCCGCTACCTTCACCACGTGAAGACCATCCGCGACGAGTGGCTCGACTGGAACAAGATCGGACCGGTGTTCCAGAAGTTCCACGACCTGATCGACGCCGACGTCAAGCAGGACCAAAAGCGCCTCTATTCCTACGCCGCGTTCCAGAGCAGCCTGGAGAACAAGGGCGGCGGCAGCGGCGGCGGTGCTCGCGGCTCGATGCCGATTCGTTCGTTCATCGAAAAGCGACGCAATGAACTGAAAGAACACCCCTCCCTCGGCGGGCAATGGCCAACTATCGCAGGCTTGCAGCCCAAAGCAGTGGTCGGAAGCGGAGCGCAGCCTCGACTCCACGTGCTGGCTCAGGTGAGCACGGACGTCCCCCTCGATCGCGTCTTGCTCTACTCCCGCGACCAACGCATCGACGGTTTCAAGCCTGTCGAGATGAAAGACGACGGCAAGCACGGCGACGGCGCGGCGGGCGATGGAGTCTGGGGTGGCTACACGCCATCTTTCGGAGCGGGCAAGAAGATCCGTTACTACGTCGAAGCCCGCGCGACAGCGAAGATCGGCACGACGACGTTCCATCCCAGAAAGGCAGCGGCGAACGCGCACAGTTTCCGATTCGCGAAGCCCACCAAGTAGACGCGCGGACTCTCAGTCGCGCTCGATCTCGATCGAACTGAACGTCGAGCGCGTAGCTTTGACGTAGTAGCCGTAGAAGCGGATCTCCTCGAGTCCCTTCGGCAGATCGAACTTCAGGGTCTTGCCGCCGATCACCGTGGTCACGAGCCGCGTCTCGAAGTCGACGGTCGTCACCACGTCGAAGACCGCGTCGGCAGCAAACGCCGCCTTCACCTTGCCTCGGTTGAGGTTGTTCCAGGCCCCCTTGAAGACCGAATGAGCGCCCATGCCGATCGCCGTTCCCGTCTTGATGAGGTCGGCGTTGGTCGCGCGAGCACCGAAGACGAAGAATGCGTTCCTCGTCTTGGCCGGTGACAGCGTCCTGAACTTCGCACGGAACACCGCTTTCGTCCGAATCGGCTTGTCGAGTTTGTGGAGGGAGAACCCCTCGCCCTTGGCCGCGAGTCGGAAACCGAGATCGCCCTTCGTCACGGTGCAGCCCTTGACGACGTCGAACGCGCCCGTCTTGTCCGAGCCCTTGGTCAACGGACCGACGCGCCCCCCACCCTTCGTGCGACGGGAGCCACGCCGGCCATAGCTCTTCCACCAGTCGGGGCCCTCCGCCTCGATCTCGGCGTTGAGCTTCCGCAACGTGGCCTTCATCGCAGTGAACAGGTCAGGCTCCTTCGCCGACAGCTCAGTTGCTTCCTGCGGATCTTTCACAATGTTGTAGAGCTCGTGGCGGGTCTGGTCCTCCGACGCGAGGATCTTCCAGTCTCCCTGTCGCATCGCCATGTGCAGGCCGTGGGGCGCACCGAACCACCGCCAGTACATCGGTATCGTGCGCTTGATTTTCCCGCCGGCGAAGAGCGGTACCATGCTGGCGCCGTCGATCGTCCGATCCTTCGGCAGAGGGATGTCCGTGACGTCACAGATCGTCGTGAAGATGTCCGATCCGATCACGGGGTCGCTGGACTCGGATCCCTTCTCGACCCGTCCTGGCCACCGGATGATTCCCGGCACGCGGATTCCGCCCTCGTACATCGCCCGCTTGCGGCCTCGGAGTTCCCCTGTGGACCCGCGGGTCCGCCCGCGCTTGCCGTTTCCCTCGGGACCGTTGTCCGAAGTGAAGATGACGAGCGTGTCCTCCGTCAACTTCAGCTCGTCAAGGGTCTTCATCAGCTTGCTGAACGCGTGGTCGATCTGCGTGACGTTGCCGTGGTGCTGCTTCGTCCCTGCGTCTGCGTCCGGGTAGTGCGCCATGAACCTCGGATCCGACTCGATCGGCAAGTGCGGTTCATGGGTCCACACCGACAAGAAGAACGGCTTGCTCTTGTCGCGGTGCTTCCGCAACCAATTCGCAGCCTCGTCGACGACGAGAACAGCGGAGAACCCCTCGGTAGGACCGACAGGCTCGCCGTTGCGCACGAAGTTGCGTGGGTTCTTGTGGCTGGGGGACGCGTTGTTCTGGGTGCCCAGCCACCAGTCGTAGCCGTGGTCATTTGGCTGCGGTTGTTCCTTCGAGTTGAACTTGCCGTTGAGGTGCCACTTACCGACGTGGCACGTGGCGTAGCCCTTCTTCTTCAACAACGTCGCGATCGCGATCTCCGACTTCCGTAGGTGCACATGCGTGTTGCCCGGTAACCAGGTGAACACGCCGTTGCGATACGGGGTCCGACCTGTGAGGATCGCCGAGCGCGACGGCGAGCAGACAGAGCACGCCGAGTAGCACTGGGTCAACCGCATCCCTTGCTTGGCGAACGCATCCAGGTTGGGCGTCTTTATCCTCGGATGTCCATAGCAACCCAGATCGCCCCAACCAAGATCGTCCGCCAGGAAGACAACAATGTTCGGGGGTGGCTTCTGCGCCGGCACCGAGACGCAACCGACACCGAACAGGACAAAGACCAACCGCGCGGAGACGCATCGCATCCCATCACTGTAGTTTCCACTGCGTATCAGACACCAGATCGGCGATAGGATTACCTGAGCACATGATCCGCATGACCTCCCACACGATCGCGCTCCTGCTGTTCGGGGTTCTTCTCCACGGATGCGTCGAACAGCAACAGGAGACGTTCCGTCGGGCAGGACGCCTCGACGCTTCGCGGGCGTTCTACTACCCGGGATTCGGGACGCGACCGGAGACCGTCCTCGCAACCCTTCGCGAGGGTGATGTCGACGCTGCGACGTACACGCGGTACCTCGCCGGACGACTCGGAACTCGCTACCTCGAAGACCTCGCCTTCGACATCGTTCTCGAACGAGAGTGCCGCACGCGCGGACTCGTCAAGAACGCACCACTCCTCGCGCGCTCCGCCGCCGCACGGCGATTCCACGAATCGGGTCGCCGAGCGAAGTCCGACCCAGACGGCAGTCAGCAGCGCAAGTTCATCAACGAGGCTCTGCGGAAGATGCGCGTCGACGCCCTCGTCGCGGCGAACAGACGCCGAAACAAAGGCGCGCTGCGGACACTCTTCGATCGTCGCTTCGGAGTCGGCGGCGAGCGCGTGCGCGTGCGCCACGTGCTCATCTCATACCGGGCGACCGGTCGCCGGCTGCACGCTGCCGGAGAGATCGCCGAGGCCGCCGCGGTCGAACACGCCGCGAGAAACCACGCAACGGAACTGCGGGAACGACACCGGCGCGGAGACAAGTTCGATGCGCTCCTCGGTTCGTCGGACGACCGCACGACGAAGACGATGCTGCGGGATCCGAAGCAGGCTCCCGAGGCGGGGTCGCTGCCGAGCTACAACTACGTTCGATACGGGGAGTCGTTCGCGCGAGCCGTTCGCGTGCTGAAGGTCGGCGAAGTGTCACTGCCGGTGGCCTCGAGCGTCGGCTACCACCTGGTCCAGCTGCTCGATCGCAAGATCACGAAACTCGAAGACGTCGAGGAACAACTCCGCCGAGAGTTGGGCCGAGGCTCCGCGAAGCCCGCCGAAGTCTCGGCGCTGCGTCGCGCGCTCTTCGAGAAGCACGGGTTCGCCCCGCGACTCCCCGGAAAGTGACCCCCGAAGGCTGGGGCATCCGTGCGACAATTCCGTTGCACCAGGATTCCATCCGCAGAGTGGATGGACTTCGCTCCAGCCGTTACTCGATCCGTAACGAGAGCACACACAGGACCGGAGAAACAGGAACGACATGCGATTCAAGATCATCACCCTCGCCGTACTCGCCCTCACGATTCTGCTCGGCAGTCTCGAAGGGCAGCGACGCGGCGGAAACAGAGAGCGCGGACAGCAGCGGGACGAACAGAAGAAAGAGACGCAAGACGCGAGACGCGGCGAGCGATCCCGACGCAGCGGCAGGGGCAACCAGTCCCGGAACAGCGGCAGGGGCAACCAGTCCCGGCGCAGCGGCAGGGGCAACCAGTCCCGGCGCAGCGGCAGGGGCAACCAGTCCCGGCGC
>CAYYAQ010000196.1:8520-9353 GCA_964469555.1 uncultured candidatus Brocadiaceae bacterium
AGCGGCAGGGGCAACCAGTCCCGGAGCCGTTTCGGCGGACGTGAACGCGGCGAAGAGTCCCGCAGCCGTGGACGCGGCAGCAGGTCTCGCGGCAACTCCGGTCTCGGTAGCGCCCTGGACGCACTCCGCAAGCGATTCGCGAACCGAGGCGGGAGCGCCGGTCGCGGACGAGGCGCGGACGCACTCCGCAAGATGATGGAGAGCCGCAAGAAGTCTGGTCGCGGCGCGGGATCTCGCAGTCAAGCACGTGACCGCAGGACCGGTGGGGGCGACTCCGGGAGAGTCGAGGCACTCCGCAAGCAGCTCGAGAAACTCCAAGGCGAGCTTCGACGCGCACGCGCCGAAGCGGCCCGCGGGTCTCGCACGCGCGGAGGGTCCGATGGGGCCGACACGCGGCGACTGCGTGGCAGGCTCCAGAAGAGCGACGACAAGAAGAAGTCGGACAAGAAGAAGTCGAACAAGAAGAAGTCGGACAAGAAGAAGTCGGACAAGAAGAAGATCGCCGAGAAGAAGGATGACCGGAGCGATTCCCGTGCTCTTCGCTTCGGCAGTCGCGGGTCGAGCACGCGCTTCGGTCGCGGTGCGAACTCCTGATCCTTCGGGACGGGTCGCGGTGAAAATCGCGGCGGTCGGTTCGGTGGACGCACGCGGCCGGTCCGCGACAGCGACAAGTTAGACTCCGACAACGCGAAGAAGAAGACCGACAAGGTCATCGTCTAGAAGGGTACTTTAGATGACCCTGCCCGAGCGCCCCGGCGCGGCCCTGCCGCGCCGGGGCGTTTCGCGTACAGACAGGTCACATTCACCCCGCACCCCATCCACCCCTCCCGTAT
>CAYYAQ010000197.1:0-9338 GCA_964469555.1 uncultured candidatus Brocadiaceae bacterium
AAGCCGTCCCAAGCCCCTGGGCGAGGGAGCACCGGCTCAGCACGCAAACGCTTCCCTTGCGAATCGTGCCGTGAACGTCCGCACGCGGGCCCGTTCCCCGAGTGCCCTGTGAAGCATCGCGCCTTGTCAGTTCCCGGCGGCCACTTCCGGTGAGACAGACCGAGAACGCTTGGCTAGACTTCCCTCATGACTGAGATCTTGGCACTGATGGACGCCTGCCACGAGCAGGGCGCATCGGATCTCCACCTGGCCGTTGGCCGCCCGCCGGTGCTCCGTCTGAAGGGTCTTCTCGTCGACCTCGACCGCCCTCCACTGACCCCGGAGGACACCCGCGCGATGGCGATGGAGGTTCTGCCGGAGCGCTGCAAGAAGGAACTCGAGGAGTGCGGCTCGACCGACTACGGCTACGCCCACGAGGAGAAGTGCCGCTTCCGAGTGGCCGTGCTGACGCAGAAGGGCTCCGTCGGGATCGTCATGCGTCTCATCCCGCACAAGCTTCTGTCCTTCGAACAGATCGGTCTCCCGGACTCCGTTCACGATCTCCTCACCCTCCACCGTGGCCTGGTTCTCGTGACGGGCCCGACGGGTTCGGGAAAGACGACGACTCTGGCGACGATGCTCGACTGGGTGAACGCCAACCGCGACACCCACATCATCACGATCGAGGATCCGATCGAGTACTACCACGATCATCAGCAGTCCGTCATGACGCAGCGCGAAGTCGGCACCGACGTGACATCCTTCGGCGAGGCGATGCGCCGGGCGCTTCGGGAGGATCCAGATGTGATCCTGCTGGGCGAGATGCGCGACTTGGAGACGACCTCCGCGGCGATCAGCGCCGCAGAGACCGGTCACCTCGTCTTCGGCACGTTGCACACGACCGGTAGCGCGCGGACCGTGGACCGCATCATCGACCAGTATCCCACGGACCAGCAGGAGCAGATCCGGTCGCAACTTTCCGTCGCGCTCGCGGCCGTGATCTCGCAGATCCTGGTGCCGACCGCCGACGGCAAGGGTCGCGTCGCCGCGTTCGAGGTCATGCTGATGAACCCCGCGATCGAGAACCACATCCGAAAGAAGGAGACGTTCAAGATCCCGTCGGTGCTGCAGACCAGCAAGCGCGCCGGCAACATCCTGCTCGACGATTCCCTGCTGGACCTCTACCGCGCTGGCCGCATCACCAAGGAATCCTTGATGGAACGCGTGTTCGACCGCAAGGCCATCGAGGAACGGATCGGTGGGGGCGCCTGACGCGTGGCGGCCCGCAAGCTCATCGGCCAAATCCTGAAGGAGGCCAGCGTCATCCACGAGGGGATGGTGCAGGAAGCCCTGGCCATCCAGCGCGACAAGGGCGGTCGGCTCGGGGAGATCCTGATCGGCCTCGAGCACATCAATCCGATCGACCTCGCTCGCGCCCTGGCGGATCAGGCGGGGATGGCGTTCCTCGATTTGGAGACGGCGCCACCCGATCCTGCCGCGATCAAGCGTCTCGACGCCGTCACCGCGCGCACCTACGGGGTCGTCCCGGTGAAGATCGCGGGCAACATGCTGACCGTCGCGCTGTCTGACCCGATCAACGCCACGGTGCTCCCCGACATCGGCTTTGCGACAGGCTTGGAGGTCGAGGGCGCGGTCGCGGACGAGGCGCAGATCCAGGCCGCGATCGACCTGCACTACAAGGTGGAGGCCGCCGACGCCAAGGACCAGATGAAGGAACTGGTCGACGCCCTGCAACAGGAGGGTGGCAAGTTCGACCTCGAGGACAAGGCTTCGATGGCCTCCGCCGCGCCGGTGGTCAAGCTCCTCAACTACATCCTCTACCAGGCGATCCGCGACAAGGCCTCCGACATCCATCTCGAACCGTTCGAGGGCGATTTCAAGATCCGGTACCGCGTGGACGGCGTGCTCTACGAGCTCGAGGCACCACCGTCGCACCTCGCGGTCGCCCTGATCTCCCGGATCAAGGTGCTCGCCGACCTGGACATCGCCGAGACGAGGTTGCCGCAGGATGGTCGCATTGAGCTGACGGTCGGAGGCAAGCCCGTCGACCTGCGGATCTCGACGCTGCCGACGATGTTCGGCGAATCGACCGTGATGCGTGTTCTCGACCGTTCGGTCGTGTCGCTGGATCTCAAGAGCATCGGGCTCTTCGAGAAACAGTTCGAACGCGTCCGGGCCTTCACGAAGCTACCGCACGGCATCGTGCTGGTGACTGGGCCCACGGGGTCGGGCAAGACGACGACGCTCTACGCCGTGCTCAACGAGGCCAACAGCGAAGCAGTCAAGATCATCACGACCGAGGACCCGGTCGAATACGACCTCGAGGGCATCATCCAGATTCCCGTCAACGAGGAGATCGGCGTGACCTACGCCAAGGTGCTCCGTACCATTCTGCGCCAGGACCCGGACATCATCCTCGTCGGCGAGATCCGGGACAAGGAGACCGCGCAGACGGCGATCGAAGCGAGCCTCACCGGTCACCTCGTGTTCTCGACGCTGCACACGAACGATGCGCCCAGCGCGATTACGCGCCTCATCGACATCGGCGTCGAGCCATTCCTGATCACGGCTACGCTGCGGGAGGTGGTCGCTCAGCGGCTCGTCCGCCGGATCTGCACGGACTGCAAGACGATGTACGCCCCCTCCGAGAACGTTGTGGCGGAGATGCAGCTCACCTCGGCGGAAGTGGGTGACAAGCAGTTCGCCTACGGCAAGGGTTGCGACACCTGCAACTTCACCGGGTTCCGTGGGCGGCTGGCCCTCGCGGAGATCATGACGATGGATGATCGGATGAAGGAGCTTGTCATCGAGCGGGCCAGCGCCACGGCGGTCGCAGAGGCGGCCCGGGATGCCGGGATGGAGAGCCTGCGGGAGGCGGGTCTCCGCGCGGTCTACGATGGCCTGACGAGCGTCGAGGAGGTCCTCAGGGAGACTTTCCACTCGCTGTAGGCCCTAGGCTCCCCTGGGCGCAAATCGAGGCCACTGCGGGTTTGACTGGCCGGTAGGTCCTGGCTAAGCTCCTCGCCCCGCGAAGCCGGGAGCCCAACCCGGAACGACTATCATGAAGATCAAGAGACGCAACTCGAAAGCCAAGCGCGCCAAGAAGGTCGGGTTCCGCACCCGTTCGAAGACCGTCGGTGGCCGCAGGATCATCAAGCGCAAGCGCAAGAAGTACGGCAAGTTCCGCGTCCGTTAGAGACGACCGCGGGGCGAGGCCCCGGCGACCCGTACGGCGAGAGACGCCACTCGAGGATTCGGGTGGCGTCTCTGTGTGTACGGTTCCCGCCCCTGTACTCGCCAACACGGCGCGGTCGGTTGGCCAGGATCAGTTCCGTGGGATTTGGTTTTTCAGGAAGTTCATGTCGGCGGCGAACTGCCCGAGGGCGTCGCGCTCGCTCTGCTTGATCTTCTTGAAGATCGCGGTGACGCGGACGTTGTTGTCGGACGCCGCCTCGCAGTCCTGGATCGTCGCCTTGACTTCGAAGTGACCCTTCTTGATCAGCTTGACCTGGAACTTCAGGTTGAGCTCGCTGTCCTTGAAGAAGAGCGTCTTCGCCTGGTCGGCGCTGATCGAGGCGCGGGATCCGTTGAACAAGAACCGGACCTTCTCGCTGTCGACGTTGCTCATCGTGCCGACGAGTGCCTTCTTGCCGCCGATCTGGCTGTTGCGGGTGTCGTCCGGGAAGGTGATCAAGACCTTCTCTTCGCGGACCGGCGCGTTCGCCGCGAGTTCCTTCGCGTTGAGCTCCTTGATGACGTGTTTCATCGCCTCGTCGTCGGAGTCGAACACCGGCACCAGCTGGTCGATACCGAGCTTGCCGACGATGTCCTTGACGAAGGTCGACGGCTCACTCAGCACGATTTGCCCCTCGTCCGCCTTGGTCATCTTGCTCGCTTTGATGATCGCGCCGAGCGCCGTCGAGTTGATGAACTTGACGAGACGCATGTTCAGGACGATGTAGCAGATCTCGTCCTCCAGCACGTCCTCGATCTCTTCCATGAAACGCGGGCAGTGGAACGTGTCGAATTCGCCTTTGAGGGTCAGGACGGCGTGGTCATCGAGCAGAGTCGTGTCGATATTCATATTGCTGAGGGGAGCTTGCCGTCTTTTTGACTGGGCTGGAGTGGGGATTCTCGCTAATTCTAACTGTGAGTCAAAGAGTTAGGATCCGCAGTCCCATGAACAGGTTCTTTTTCTGGAAGCGCGACACCCAGAAGGCCGGCGAGAAACCGCCTGCCGGCGATGCGGACCAACCGCCGAGCCTGCTCACCGGGGACCCGGAACAGGACGAGCAATCCCTGCAGATTCTCTTGGAGAGTATTGCCGAGGTGAGCGCGGGCCTCGACCTAGACCGCATCCTCGGCGACATCGGCGACCGCTCCCTCGAGATCACTCACGCCGAGCGGGCGATGCTGCTCCTCGGGGAGGACGCCGAGACGCTTCACGTGCGGCTGGCGCGAAGCCGGGATGGCACGGATCTGGGAGCCGATCCGGACTACAGCCGCAGCGTGGTCAAGCGCAGCATCGAAGAGCGTCGCGCGGGTCAGTACCGGGTGCAGACCTCCGAGGAGGCGTTGCAGCTCGGCCAGTCGGTGTTCGATCTGAAACTGCGCACGGTGATGTGCACGACCCTGGAGTTCCAGGGGCGGCTGATCGGCGTGATCTACGTCGATTCGAAGGCCACCCGCGGCGAGTACTCCTCCCGCGATCTCGCGCTGTTCGACGCCCTCTCCGCGCAACTAGGGGTCGCCATCGAGAACGCGCGATTGCACGCGGACTCGCTCGAGAAGGTTCGGCTTGAAAAGGACATCGAGATCGCCCGCAGGATCCAGAGCCACCTCCTGCCCAGCGTCCCCACGGACGTCCCTGGCCTCGAGATCGCGCTCCACTTCGCCGCCGTCAGCCAGGCGAGCGGTGACAGCTACGACTTCGCAGTAGTGGGCGATGGCAAGACCGCCGTCCTGATCGGCGACGTGACCGGCCACGGGGTCGGCGCCGCCCTGCTGACCCACGCCGCGCAGGCCGCGATCCGGAGCTATCTCGAGCTGGTGCCGGACCTCGGCGAAGTCGTCACGCGGCTGAACAACCGGCTCGTCGAGGCGGTCGAACCCGGGGTGTTCATCTCGCTGATCCTGTTCGTCGTGGACACCTTGGAGAAGACGTTCTCCTACGTCAACGCCGGCCACCCGCCGCTCTTCCTCATCCACAACGGTGACCTGGTGGAGTTCGAGAAGACTGGCATGGTCCTCGGCGTCGTCGAGGATCAGGAATACGAGGTCCGCGGCCCGATCCCCCTCGATGCTGGCGACTTGATCTTCGTCCGCACCGATGGCGTGGAAGAAACCATGAATTCGTCGCGGGAAATCTACGGAGTCGACCGTCTGAAGAGCTACCTGGTCGAGAATCAGGCGCTGACCTCAACGGAGTTGTTGAGGAATCTGGATAGCACGTTGCAGGAGCACGCTGGTGACCAAGAGGCCGAAGACGACGTGACGATGATCTCGCTGAAGATCCTGTAGTCCATCCTCGAGTCACCGCCCATTCGGAGTCACATGGTGAACCAAGTAGCATTCGCTGGAGTCGCTGTCCTCGCCATCGGCGGTGGAGTCGCGGCATGGTTTCTCTACGGCTCCGGCCCCGCAGGGCTCGATTCCGCTGGCCGCGCGCTCCTTTCGGATGTCGCTCGCGAGCGAGCCAAGGATCCCGTCGATCGCGGCGCCTGCCGGGAACTGTTGACCGAGTTTGTCTCCCATCCGGAGCACGCGAAGAGTCGCGACATGATTCGCGGACGCGCCTGGCTCGAACTGCTGCTGGGTCGTTCCGTGAAGGCCTGGGACGTCATCGAGCCGAATCTGGGTGTGGAGGCCACGACGGCGGATGACCTGGTCGGCAGCAAGATTCTCGAACGCCGCTTCGCCGATTCCGGCAAGGAAGAGTGGGCGCATCACGGCGCGACCCTGGCGCGGCGCCACTTCGAGGCGACGGGAGAGAAGGGTTCGCTCTTCCTCGCATGGCAGCTACAGGTGCGCCGCGAGAACGTCGATCGCCGCGGTGTGTTGGCGACACTCCTCGTCGAGCGGTTTCCCGACACGGTCGAGGCGCGGCTGGTGAAGGTCCTCCTCAAGTACCCGGATCTGCGGGAAGAGGCCGACGGTGCGCTCGAGGAGCTGCGCAAGCTGGAAAGGACCTTCCCGACCATCCCCGCCGAACTGGACCTCGCCATCGCGTGGTTCGAAGTGCAAGAGACGAAAACTCTCCGCTCGTGCATGGACCGCGTGGAGCGCGTCCTCCAGAGATTCCAGAGCAGCATCACCGCCCGGTCACTTGGTGGCGTCGTGGCTGCGCGATTGGGCGAGTGGGCAAAAGCCAAGACGTGGTTCGAAGCCCTGCTGCGACACCATCCCAACCACCACGCGCGCAAGGTGTGGCAAGCCTTGCTCACCAACGCCGACGCCGAGCTCGCGAAGAAGAAAGGCTGACGCCGGGGAGGAGGTGGCCAGGCCCCCGAGCGTCCGGTCGCGTCGCTCAAGCGCTTCCATCCTGGAAAAGCCTTCGGGACCTGGCCGGGACCACTGCCCCACAACTCTGGTGCCATTGCGCCCATCCCCGGAATCCGGGCACTTCGAGGCCCGGTTGTTCCGCCCAGGTAACGACATCGACCGCCTTCGGGGCCACGTCCCCGTATCCAGCGCTCCGCCATCATTCGCAAACCTCCGTGAATGCGAGGTTGACCGCGTGAGGGATGGGCCGTCAGCTTTCCCCATGGACACCCCCCTGGCCTTCGAAGCGAACGCCCAAAACTTCCAGTCCGTCGTGATGGAGCGGTCGATGACCGTGCCCGTCCTGCTCGACTTCTTCGCCGACTGGTCTGGGCCGTGCAAGCAGCTCGCGCGGGTCCTGGGCGAGGTTCTCGACGAGTACGGCGGTGCCTTCGTCGTGGCCAAGATCGACTCCGACAAGGAAACCCAGCTCAGTCAGGCATTCCAGGTGCAGAGCATCCCGTTCTGCGTCCTCGTGCAAGAGGGTCGGCCCGTGGACGCGTTCGGGGGGGCGCAGACCGAAGAACAGCTGCGAGAGTTCCTCGGCAAGCACGGCGTGGTGCCTGCGGGGGTCGAACTCGTGCCGCCGGAAGACGACCCGGATTCCCCGGAGGGTCGACTGCAGGCCGCGCGCGACGCTTCGCGCGGTGGGGATGTCGGCGCCGTGCGGGCAGCGCTTGCAGGGTTCCCCGAGGAGAGTCCGCTGCTGCGCGACCGGGACAACCTGCTCGGTGGACTGGAATTCCTCGAAGCAGAAATGACCGGTGACGAGGAGGCGAGCAAGCACCTGGCCGCGGCCCGCGAGCACTTCCTTGCCGGTCGATGGGAGGATGCGCTCGGGGCGATCGTAAATTCGGCCCAGGCAGACCGCGCGTACGGCGGCGGGCTCGCCAGGAAGGCGATGTTGTTGGTCCAGGGGACGCTTGGTGCGACCGAGGCCGTGGACGAGTACCGGCGACGTCTTGCGATCGCGCTGTACTGAGTTTCCGGTCGGCAGTGGATGGCTTCCAAGTCCGGTTGCGGCAAGCCTGTGGAATAGAAGTGATTCCTGCGCAGGCGGCCAATTAAATTACTCGGTTCCCTCGTCGACCGGGTGCCTCGGGGGCACGAACTGCCGTAGACTGGCTTGGTCCGCAGGTGTCAGGGTCGTGACTACCCTGCCCGCTGTCGGACCCACCTCCAGACCTAATCACCGTCGGCCGGCAGGAAGGTTGCCCTAATGAGAAACATGACGAAGAAACGGTTGGGCTCCAGGCTCAAGCGTCGCGTGTCCCGGAATCCGATGCTGGGAACGACCAGTATCCAAGGCCAAGGCGTTGCCACCGCCGGCACCAACCCCGGAGGCGGCGGCAAGCCGCGCGGCGGGGGTGGTGGAACCGTCGAGTACGAGTTGACACCATGGATTCCCAGCACCACCGAACCCTTCGACCAGGCGAAAGCCGGGCACTTGATGCGCCGCGCCGGCTTCGGCGCCAGTCCGGAGCAGCTGGAGCAGATCGTCAAGATCGGGCCGCACCGGACGATCGACCTTCTGGTCATCCCGTCGACCGGGGGACTCCAGGAGTACGGCACGCAGATGCTGCCGTCCGGCGAGATCATCGACTTGTTCTACTCCATCGCTGGACAGCGGGCGCAGTGGATCCACGAGATGGCCACGTCCCCCTTCCCGCTGAAGGAGAAGATGGCGGTGTTCTGGCACGACCACTTCTCGGTCGGCTCGAACGGTGGTGCCATGATCCCGATGTTGTTGCCGCACATCAACATCTTCCGCCGGCACGGCTTGGGCAAGTTCCGGGACATGTTGGTCGAGGTGAGCCGTGACCCTGCGATGCTCCAGTGGCTGGACAACCGGATCAACGGTCAGGGCGGCAAGATCAACGAGAACTACGGGCGCGAGATCCTCGAGCTCTACACGATGGGCGTCGACCGTGGCTACACGCAGATGGACGTCGAAGAGACCTCCAAGTGCTTCGCCGGCTGGTCGCTCTACAACTACAACCGGTTCAACTACAACGCGAGGTATGCCACGGCCGGATACGGGTGGAAGCTGGTCATGGGACGTTACATCTGGGATGCGGTCCAGGAGCGGGAAGGGTACATCCTCATCGACCACGTCCTGCTTCAGAAGAGCACCGCGGAGTACCTGGTCAGCAAAATCTGGTCCTACTTCGTGACGGAACGCCCCACAGCGGTCGGACCACCGCAGAAGCTCTGGGACGACATCATCGTCGAGCTCGCCAAGCGCTGGATGAGCGCCAAATACGACATCCGCGCGCTGATGTGGGTCATCCTGAGTTCCAACTACTTCTTCCAGAAGGCGCCGCGCCAGCTGGTCAAGAACCCCGTGGAAGCCATGGTCGGTGCCATCCGCAACCTCGGCACGCCGATGATCCAGCGATACGCGATTCTCGGCGCCCGGTTGGAAGGCATGGGCCTCGCTCTGCTGCGCTACGGCAACCCGTCAGGCTTGGACGACGGCGTGGCGTGGATCGACTCCCAGACTCTGATCGTCCGGTCGAATTACTACGATGAGCTGACGCAGTTCAGCAAGACGCGGGATTTCCGGGTCAGTTGGAATCCGTTCACCGAACTCGCCCGCAAGAGCGTCACGAAGGCGAAGGGCATCGTGGATCACATGCTCAGCGTCCTCGTCGACGATGCCGTCCCCAACTCGGTGCGGCAGAGGCTCTACGACTTCATGGACTATTACGACGGCAGTCCGAATCCGGTGCGACTGCCCTATGACAGCTTGGCACGGTTTGATCAGAGACGCGATCGGAAGGTCCGGGGCCTTGCGC
>CAYYAQ010000198.1:0-9177 GCA_964469555.1 uncultured candidatus Brocadiaceae bacterium
CTCATGACGACCCCCACTGGTTTTGAAGACCAGGCCGGACACCAGCCCAGATCCACTCCCGAACCGACCCGCCAGAGGGGCATCACAGCGGGCTACGGGGCGGGGTAGCGTAGCGCGGATTCTTGGGGGCGAAAGAGCGCAGAAATCGGAAAACACGCGGGCGACGGATCGGCGCCCGAACGGCTCTCTTGGCTGGATGTGGGCGACACCGGGGCTCGATTCGATCGGGCCTCCCCACCGGACCCGGCATTCGCCTCAGAGAACCATCCCCGGCGCCACGCATCGCCGACCAGAAGAAGGCCAGAGAAGCGGCAACGTGCCCGGGAGATCGCCCGAACGTGTACGGGGCGTAACCTCTGCTCTTCCGCGCTTCGCACGCTGTTGCCGCGTCTAGTTGTCGTGGCACTGTCGTGCTACCGTCCGCGCGTTCGCGATGCGTTTCTCCACCCTTTCCTCGATCCTGGTTTCCTGTCCAGCGCTCGCGGCGCAGGGCGTCCACAATGCCGCCCAGGGCGGTGATCTGGAGGCGGTGTGCCCCTTGATCGAGAAGCACACAGGGAAGTGACACGGGAAACATGACAAATCTGATCGCCGACATCAAGAAACACCCGATCCCCTTCGCCATCGGCGGCCTGGGTTTGATCGCGAGCATCGCGCTACTGTTGTGCTCGACCGGCACGAACGACATCCGGACCTGGGAGGCCTTCGCGAGAGAGATCCAGCAGAACGGGCTGTTCGCGCTCTACGAGAAGACCGCACAGTTCAACCACCCGCCGCTGATGGGCATCCTGGCATGGTTCTCCCTCAACGCCTCCTCGCTCACCGGCATCTCTTTCGCGATCGTGTTCAAGGCGTTCCCACTGACGGCGAACATCGGCTGCGCGTTCGTACTCTGGGCGATTTGGCGACAACGTGTCGACTCGGGCAAGGGGGCGCGGGCCTTCGCGCTCTTCGGCTGGGCGCTCTGTCCGATGTTCGTCGCGGCGTACCATGGCAACACCGACAGCCTGTGCGCGTTCTTCTGCCTCTGGAGCGTCTACTTCCTGGAGGTGAAGAAGAAGCCCTTCCTCGGGGGTCTGGTCCTCGCCCTCGCGATCAACGTAAAGATCATCCCGCTCCTCGCGGCGCTTCCCATTCTCGCCGGGTATCGTTCGCTCAAGGACGCAAAGGCATTCGCTCTCGGGTCAGCGACCGCAGCGCTCCCGTTCTTGATCGGCCTGATCGTCGCTGGATCGGTGTTCGTGAAGAACGTGTTCGGCTACGGATCGAGCCCGGAGTTGTGGGGAGTGCAGATGCTCCTCGTCGGGTTCCGGTCCTTGCCCTTCACAACGGACGAGGGCATGGGCAGCGTTCAAGAGTGGTACCTCACCTACGGAAAGTACGTCCTGGTCCTCGCGATCCTATTGCTCTCGGCGTACACGTTGCGGCGCAAGCTCGGACAGGCGCAGATCATGGCCGCCGTTTTGACCCTGTTCCTCTTGTTGACGCCAGGATTTGGCGTGCAGTACACCGCCTATCCGGCGCCGCTGATATTCGCCGTATCGCTCGCGTGGGGAATGAAGTTCGCCGTGATCGCCGGACTCTACATCGGGTTGGTCTACGGCTCGTGGTCGCTGGACGTCTTTCCGTTGGAGTCCAGCTACAAGGGCTACGACCTCAACATCGGGTTCCTCGCGTTCGGCACATGGGTGACGGCGCTTTGGTTCCTGCCCGAGTGTTTCCGACGCGAACCGAAGCAGGAAGTCGAACCCACCACGACGAACAACGTGCCTGACAACGACGCCTAGCCCTCGGAGATCGCCGCGAGCTTGGCCTTCAATCGTCGCTGCAGGTCACTTTTTGCCGCGGCATGTTTCGGATCCGCCGCGAGATTCGTGAACTGCTTGGGATCTTTGTCCATGTCGTAGAGTTCGGTCGAACCGTTCGGCCATGACAGGAACGCCCACCGCTTCGTGCGGAGCATGTGCCCCCTCTTCTTCGTGCAGAAGACCTCCTCGTGCACGTCGACCGACGGATCGGTGATCACGGAACGCAGGCTCTTGCCCTGCACGTGCTCGGGCACCTTCAGCCCCGCGAGTTCGGCGAGCGTCGGGTAGATGTCGATCTGCTGGGCCAGCGCACCGGTCTCGGACTTCTTGATGCCCGGTCCCGCCACGATCAGTGGGATGTGGGTCGACTCCTCGTGCAGGCTCATCTTCTGCCAGAACTCGTGCTCACCGAGGTGGTAGCCGTGGTCCGCCGTGAACACGACAATCGTGTTGTCGCGCAGACCGTTGTCGTCGAGGGCCTTCAGGACGCGGGCGACCTGAGCGTCCATGAACGCGACGGACGCGTAGTACGCGCTCAACACCCGGCGCTTCTTCGCGTCGGTCGTCAAACCCGACCGCTCTGAGTTCTTCGAAATGCCCTGCTTGGGAATGTCCGCCCAGTCGTCGTCGACGCGCTCGGGCAACCTCATGTCCTTCGCCGGATAGGGAGTGTAGTACGAAGCCGGAGCGACGAGCGGCACGTGCGGCCGCACGAATCCCACCGCGAGGAAGAACGGCTTGTCCTTTTGTTCGCCGATGATCTTGATCGCCTTGTCCGCGGCCAGGACATCGCACTGTTCCGCGCCATCGCTCTCGCCGCGCACGACGTAGAACGCGCCGCCAAAGCCGAGGCCGTAGTGTTTCTCCGGGAGCCTCTTGAGCTTCTCGCGGCTGAGGTGTTCGTGCACACCCTTTGTCATCCACTCCGGCGACTTGAACGAATGTCGTTCGCTCCACGACGCCTCGTGGTCGGGTCCGTGCACGCCGTTCGTGATGTCACCCGGCACGCGCATGTGGTAGATCTTGCTGACGCGCGCCGCGTGCCAACCGTTTCGCTTGAACAGGCCTGACATCGACGGTCGGTCGCCGAGATTCTCGGTGAACCGATTGGACTGCCCGTTCCCCATCACGCCGATCGCCTGCGGGTACATGCCCGACATCAGCGCGGCCCGCGACGGCCCGCACACGGGAAACTGGCAGTGGGCCCGCGTGAACCGAATACCCCGCGCCGCAAGTCCATCGATCGACGGCGTCTTGCATTGGGTGTTGCCATAGCAACCGAGCGACTGCGCGCCAAGGTCGTCCGAGATCAGGAACACGACGTTCAGGCGCTTTGAAGCGGGTTTCTTCTCAACGTCCTGCGACGGCACGGCACATCCGACGACGAGTGCATAACCCAGGATCGAAACGAGGTGTGCGAGGTAATTCATCGCGGAGATTCTAGAGCCGGTTCGTGAGTCCTGCTACGAAGAGATCGAGTCCCCGTCACCGTCGGCATCTCCGAGTGCCAGGGCGGACATCCTTTCGTTGTGCGGCGGCAGGTGGACCTTGCCGATCTCGGCGAACTGCCGCCGTCCCCGGACATTCCCCGCACAGCACGCAAGGGCCAAGAGAGCCGTGAAGCGAGGTTGGACCATGACCTCGATCTCCGAAGGTCGCAGAGCCGCATGCTACCACAATCGGTTCCCACTCAGGCCGTGCGGTCCCTCCTAGGTCCGCTCGAGGCGCGGACCGTCCGGCGTGTCGATGATGCGGTAGCCCGCTGCCGCGAGCTCGTCGCGCAGCCGGTCCGCCTCGGCGAAGTCCTTCGCGGCGCGAGCCACGTCCCTGGCCAGGGCCTTCTCCCGCAACTCCGGAGGCGCATCGACGACCGCGCTCGGCTCGTCACCGTACACCGCGAGCACGTCTTCGAACCGCGCGAACGCCGCCGCAGCCTTGGCAGCGGAATCGGCGTCGGATTCCGAGCGGTTCACAGCGGACACCAGGGCGAACACCGCTGCCAGCGCTTCGCTCGTGTTCAAATCGTCGGCGAGCGCGGCGGTGAATGCGGCGTTGGCCTTCTCCACGTCCGCGGCGAGATTCGCGGTGCCCACCGACGTCTGGCCATCCCGCACACGCACCACCCGTCCCCACGCTTCGCGCACGCGCTTGATCGAGGCGCGCGCGTCTGCGAGACCTGCCCACGTGAAGTTCAAGCTCTGCCGGTACTGCACCTTCAAGATCGCGTAGCGCAGCTCGTCTCCGGTGTAGCCCTTGTCCAACACGTCCTTGACCGTGAAGAAGTTGCCCAGGGACTTCGACATCTTCTGGCCCTCGACGTGAAGGTGCCTCACGTGCAGCCACATCTTGACGAACGGCTTGCCGGTCGCCGCTTCGGACTGGGCGACCTCGCACTCGTGGTGCGGGAAGAGGTTGTCTTCCCCGCCGGTGTGCACGTCGAAGCTCTCACCGAGGTACTTCATCGCCATCGCGGAACACTCGATGTGCCAACCCGGGAAGCCGCGGACGCCGCCAGCGAACGGCGCGTCCCACTGCATGAGGTGCTTCTCGTCGATCTTCCAGAGGGCGAAGTCCCGCGGGTTGCGCTTCTCCTCGTTGACCGCGACGCGCGCGCCCTCCTCCAGGTCCTCGATGACCTTGCCCGAGAGCTTCCCGTAGCCCTCGAACTTGTCGATCTCGAAGTAGACGTTGCCGTTCACCTGGTAGGCGTGACCGGACTTCATCAAGTCATCGATGATCGCACCCATCTCCACGATGTGATCCGTGGCTCTTGGCAGATGGTGAGGCATCCGGAATCGCAGCGCGGCGAGGCACTCCCGGAACTCGTCCTCGTACCTCCGGGCGATCTTCCACGGGTCGAGCTTCATCTTCCGGGCCGCGACGCCCATCTTGTCCTCACCCCCGTCCTCGTCGTCGTCGGTCATGTGCCCGACATCGGTGACGTTCATCACCTGCAAGACCTCGAGCCCCTGGTCCTCGAAGAAGCGGCGCATCAGGTCCGCGAGGAGGAACGCCCGGAAGTTGCCGATGTGGGGCGACGAGTAGACCGTCGGCCCGCAGTGGTACATCGACACCTTTCCGGGGTCGACCGGTTCGAGCGGCTCCTTCTGGCGGGTGGCTGTGTTGTAGAGTCGGATCGTCACGGCAGCATACTCGACCAAATCTCAGGAAATGTCGCGCCCGAGATCAGGAAACACCCGACCGACCTTCCGCAGGATGTAGTCGCCGTACGTCCCCTCGAAGTCGTGAACGCTCGCGCCGCCCCAGCGCTCCTGCTTGTCGTCGACGATCTCCGCGGTCGGGTCTATCGGTCGGATCGCCGCATCGAAGTTGGGATCGAAGAAGAAGGGGAACGAGAGTCGACCCAGGCTGCTAGCGTTGCACACCCGATGCACCGTCGACCGGTAGCCCCCCCCGTCATCCGATCGAGCATGTCGCCGATGTTGCAGACGAACGCCCCGCCGACCGGCGGCGCATCGATCCAGGTTCCTCCGGACTTGACCTGTAGCCCCCGCACCGAATCCTGCTGGGGGATCGTCAGCAAACCGTAGTCGGTGTGCTCTCCGACACTCCAGGAACCTGATCCCTGAAGCGGAGGGTAGTGGAAGATCCGGAAGAGCAGGAACGGATCGCGCGTGTAGCGGTCCGCGAAGTACGACGGTGACAGGCCGAGGCTGATCGCGATCCCCTGTACCAGCAGGTGGCCGAGTTCCGTCATCGCCGCCATGTGCTCGAGCACGGTCTCGCGAAAACCCTCGAGATCGGGAAAGCGCTCCTCGTCAGGAAACTGGTTTGCCCCGTGCATGGGGCGACCCGCGACCACCGCCTCGTGATCGGGACCGAGCTCCGCGCCGAAGTAGAGCCCTTCCTTTGCATCGGGCTCGCCCTTCGTCAGCTCGGCACCCACAGGGAAGAACCCCCGCCACGCCCGCGCTCCATGCGGATGCGCATCTTGTCTTCGAGATCCAACGCAAAAAACCTTGTGCTAAAACAACGCAGACGTTCAGACAGTTCCGTATCCACGCCGTGACCCACCACGTAGAAGAACCCGTTCACCCGACAAGCCCGCCCGATCTCCCGAGCGACCACCGACGAATCCCCACGCACCAGCGGCTCGACATCGATGATCGGTATCTGAGATGGCGAGATCTCGGAAGGGGTAGAGTCCACGCCCCGAGACGATAGAAGAGATTTCTTGCCAGGCGAAGACAAACACTCGAGCGTCGATCCCTTGTCAAACACGCCGGGGTTGATCTCCGGCCACTTCGACTTGCTCGAAGAGCTCGGGGAGGGATCGAGCGGCAGCGTCTACCGCGCCCGGCTCAACCGCAAGGTCGCCGATCTCGCGGAGGGCACCGAGGTCGCGGTGAAGTACCTGCGTCGCGAGCTGCTCTCGGACCCCGAGGCACAGTCCCGCCTGGAAGCCGAGGGGCGCATCGGCAAGCAGATCCGCAGCGATCAGGTCGTCCGGATCTACGCCGTCGAGTCGCTGCGGCTGCTCGGCATGACCGCCACCTACCTGGTGATGGAACTCATCCGCGGACGCAGCCTGCGGCAGGTGCTCATCGACTCCGGTTCCGTGGTCGAAGAGTTGGCGCGGCGGATCGGCCTCGACGCCGCGCGGGGCTTGCGCGCCGTGCACGAACTCGGCCTCGTCCATCGCGACATCAAACCGGAGAACCTCGCGCTGACCGAGGAAGGCACGGTCAAGGTGATGGACCTCGGCCTCGTCCGGCGGGTCTCGCGACGGAGCGCCAACCCCGCGAGCGGGTTCTACGGCAGCCTGAGCTACGCGGCCCCGGAAGTGCTGCTCGGCAAGTCCGCCCGCCCGACCAGCGACCTCTACTCACTGGGAGTCGTGTTGTTCGAGGTCGTGACCGGCGTCCACCCGTTCGCGAGCGCCGCAAGCGAACCAGACGCGATCATCGACGCGCACATCAAGCAGGAGCCACCGCGACCCTCCCACTTCAAGCCCCGCATCTCGGCGTTCCTCGAGCAGTTGATCCTGGATCTTCTCGCGAAGAACCCCGCCGACCGACCCCGATCCGCCGCGGAGCTCGTGGCGACCTTCGAACGCGGGGAGAACTCGCGGTACTGGATCCGACACGAGCGACGGGCGCCATTCCTCGCCTCCCACCGGCGGTTGCGCAACATCCAACGGGCCGCAGACATTCGCTTTGTCGGTCGCCGCGCCGAGCACCGAGAACTCGACCGGCACCTGCGCAGCGCGATGGACGAGAGCGGACGGGTGATCTTCGTCAGCGGCCCCGGCGGCGTGGGTCGTCGGCGCATGCTGGACGAGTGGCTGCACGGCTGGCTGTCGCGCCGCGACGACATCGTCTTCCTCTGCGGCGAAGCCAAGGGCGGCGCCGGGCTCCAGCGGTCGGCGCCGTTCACGGAGATGCTGCTCGACTGGTTCCTGCGCGGCGATCGACCGGATTCACCGCTCGCCCAGACTCGACTCGCGGCTCGCATCGCGGCCGAGGGAGGCCTCGACGAGATGGACGCCCAGCACCTCGCGGCGATCATCGGCGGCGAGGACGTCAGCTCGACGCCGGAGGGGCGGGCCGATCTACTGGCGCGTCAGATTCTCGCGACGCGCGCCAAGGAGCAGACACTCGTGCTGCGGATCGACCGCACCGAGATGTTGAGCACCACCGCCAACCTGATCGTCTCGCGCCTGGCAGATGAAATCGAAAAGCAGAGGGTACTGCTGATCCTCGTATCCCTCGACAATCGACGCCCCGACCCCTCGATG
Source organism: uncultured candidatus Brocadiaceae bacterium (assembly GCA_964469555.1). Classification (GTDB taxonomy): domain Bacteria; phylum Planctomycetota; class UBA1135; order UBA1135; family UBA2386; genus CAYYAQ01. The sequence goes on from CAYYAQ010000198.1 coordinate 7,567, forward strand.
TACCACCTTCCGGTCCACGGCCTGCCCGAAGCAAACTTCATGGAGCTCGCGGACCGGATGTTCGCCCACGGACAGATGCCGACCGCGCTCATCCGGCACGCCCACGAGACGCTGGCTGGCAGCCCGGGCAATCTCATCGACGCGCTGGCGCTGCTCGCCAGGGAACGGAAGCTCGGCGGCACGATCGGCACCTACCGGCTCGTCGCCGACGTCACGGACTTGCGGCCGTCGCGGTCGCTCCTGGATCGATTGCGGCAACGCCTGGCTATGCTCTCCCCGGAGCAACGCTTCGTGCACCTCGCCGCCGCCGTGCTGGGTCACTCGTTCCCGCTGTCGGACCTCGTCGCGCTGGTCGGTCAGTCCGAGCTCGCGGTACTCGAGGCGCTCTCCGTCTTCCAGGGTCGCATCATCGTCACCCACCGGGGAACGGGCCGGTTCCGGCACCGGGACTTCCGCAAGGAGATGCTGAAGACCGCCCCTCCGGAGGCGCGACGCCGCTTGCACCGCATAGCGGCGTGGAACCTGGAAGATCGTGACGCCGCGCCCGTGGACGTCGGCCTGCATCTATCGCGAGCCGGGGAGCACAGCTCCGCGATCCCCCCGCTCCTCGAAGCGCTCGAACGCCTGACCGCGACCGGATCGCGCCAGAGCAGCCAAAAGATCAGCAACCGGTTGCGGATCCACTTCGCGGCGCTAACCGAGGCTGCGATGCCCGAAGACAGGGAGCGCGAACGCCAGCGGTTGCGCTACATCATGCTGGCCGGTCGCACCCACGAGATCTCGGACCGGCACGATCGAGCACGGGCGTCGTACGAAGCCGCGGCGAACCTCGCGTCGGCTCTCGGCAACGACCAAGGTCGGGCCCGGGCGCGAATTGCAGCCGCGAGTCTGGAACTCGGCCACGGCGAGTTCCAGCGCGTGCTCGAACACGTCCAGAGCGCCGAGGCCGCACTGGGTGGCGGCGGGGGCGATGACCTGGCGTTGCGAGCCCGCGGATGGAGCCTGCAGGCGCGGGTCTTCGGCTACCTCGGTCGATCCGAGGAAGCCCTGCAATACGTTCGGAACGCACTCGACGTGCTGCCGCGCGACGCGGAAGAGCTCCGCCCCCATCTCCACGTCGATCTCGCCCGGCTCGAAGCGCTGCGCAACCACTTCGTCGCAGCGCTGAAGAACCTCGACCGGGCCGGGCAACTGTTCGAGGCCCGGGGCTCCGGCCCGGGAAACCTCCGCGTCCTGCTGCACCAGGGTCACATCCTCTCGATGATCGGCAGCCACCGCCAGGCGGATGCTCGACTGCGCCGAGCCCACGACCGCGCACGGCAGCTCTCGAACGTCCGAGCCCAGGCCAAGGCCCGGTTATTCCTCGGAGAGATGGCGGTGTGGCACCGCGAGGAGGATGTGGCTGTCGCGCACCTCGAGGCGGCGGTGGATCTGGCGATGTCCCCCGGTGATCACGTCACGCGGCTGCTGGCTGGGATCTATCTGTCAGGGCTAGGTCGTGAGCCTTTGGGCCTCGAGCGCGAGGTCCGGGCACTGGGCGTACCCGCGCTGCTGATCGGATGGTTGTTGACCGCGTCGAAGCGTGATGGCGGCGCGGAGTTGCTGGACGAG
>CAYYAQ010000199.1:0-8905 GCA_964469555.1 uncultured candidatus Brocadiaceae bacterium
TCGATGACGCAGCTGCGCGCCCTCAACGTCAACCCGAACGGCATCCCGGCCATGCCCCTCGCGAGTGTCGCCGTGCTACAGCGCAAGGAGGGCCCGAGCGAGATTCGGCGCATCGGCAACCTGCGCGGCGCTGAAGTCCGCGCTGCTCTCCGCGGATTCGACATGGGTCACACGACCGATGTACTCGAAGCCGAGCTCGCCGGACTCGATCTACCGCGCGGAATCACCACGCGCATCGGCGGCCAGAAAGAGGAGAAGGAATCCAGCCTGCGCAGTCTGACCATGGCGCTCCTGCTGGCGGTCTTCCTGGTCTACATCGTGATGGCGAGCCAGTTCGAGAACATGGTGCAGCCGTTTGTCATCCTGCTCACGCTGCCGCTCGCGCTCGTCGGGGTGATCTTCACGCTCGAGTTGCTCGACATTCCTCTGTCCGTCGTCGTGCTCCTCGGCGGCATTGTCCTGGCGGGAATCGTGGTGAACAACGCGATCATTCTCATCGATCAGATCAATCGACTGCGAACGGAAGGCCGCGACAAGATGTATTCGATCGTGGAGGGCGCGAAGATCCGCCTGCGTCCCGTCTTGATGACGACGATGACCACGGTGCTCGGCCTCTTGCCGCTCACCGGATGGCTCGGCGGCGGCGAGGGCCTGGAACTCCGCGCACCGATGGCGATCGTCGTCATCACCGGCCTGACTGTTTCCACGCTTCTCACCCTCCTCGTCATCCCCGTCGTCTATTCTCTATCCGACCGCAAGGCCTGAGCATCGTGTCCGCCGATACCAGAGACTCCGCCGACTCGCCGTCGAAGGAAAAACCCCCGGTTCGCGGAGGTCTCTTCAGCGTGCTGGTCGACCGCCCGGTGCTCACACTGATGATCACCGTGGCGATGATGCTCGTGGGCGCGATGTCGCTGTTCCGCCTGCCCCTGACGTTCATGGGCGAGGGGATGGCGAGCAGCAACATCAACATCTTCGTCCCGGTCGGGCGCGCGCGCTCTCCGCAGGAAACGGAGGACAAGGTCGCTCGTCCCGCAGAAGAACTGTTCCGCACGATCGCGGGCTTGCGGACAGTGACGTCGACGAGCAGCTCCACGGGCGTGCGATTCCGGCTGGAGCTCAGCAACGATCTCGATCCCGTGCTCGCATCCGCCGAGATCCGCGACCGGTTGCAGCGCGCGATGCTGGAGTTCCCCGAGGGCGTCGACCGCTTCTTCACGTGGCGCGAAGACGGGGCATCGGCGCCATTGCACTACTTCCAAATCCTCACCCCACGCATGGACGCGGAGTGGCAGGACAAGGTCGAAAACGTCATCGCGCCTCGCCTGGAAGCAGTCGATGGGGTCGGTCGCGTCGATATCTTCGGGCTGCGCTCCGAGACGGTTCGAATCTGGTTCGACAAGGACAAGCTGTTCGCGCACCGGGTCAACTACCAGCAGCTCCTGCGCCGGCTGACACAGGACAACTACACCGAACCCGCCGGAGAACTCGAGAGTTCGACCGATCGGGTGCTTCTTCGCATCGACAGCAAGTTCCGATCGCTCGCGGACATCGAGAACTTCCCCATCCGCAGCGATCTTCGCATCAAGGACGTGGCGCGAGTCGAGCGGGACCGAAAGGACTCCACCACGCTGTCGCGCTACAACCAACGGTTCACGTTCACGGGCTCGATTCGTGCGACGTCGGGCGTGAACCCTGTCGAAGCGAGCGCTCGCGTGCGCGCGACTGCGGAGGAGCTGAAGAATGACCCGCGACTCGAGGGGATCGACTTCCGCTACCTCTTCGACCAGGGCGAGTTCATCAAGTCGAGCCTGGACAACCTGCTGCAGGCGGCGTTCAAGGGCGGCGCACTCGCACTGCTGATCCTGTTCCTCTTCCTGCGGAACATTCGGGCGACGATCGCGATCGGCCTGGCGATCCCGCTCACGCTCTTGTTGGTGTCGGACTATCTGTACTTCTCCGGCGACAGCTTGAACATCCTCACGATGACCGGGATGACCCTCGCCGTGGGCATGGTCGTCGACAATTCCGTCGTCGTCCTGGAGAACATCCGTCGACTCCGTCACGACGGGCTAGAGCTGCGTACCGCGTGTGTGCAGGGAGCGCAGGAAGTCGCACTCGCGGTGACGATGGCTACGATGACCACGGTCGTCGTCTTCGTGCCGATTATCTTCATGGGTTCGAACGGACGGATCCGGGCGATGTTCAGTTCCCTCGGCGTGCCCTTGTCCGTCGCGCTGATCGGCAGCCTCTTCATCGCCCTGCTTCTGCTGCCATCAGGAGTGCGACGGCTCGGCGGCGTGAGCGCGGCGAGCGAGGTGCGATGGAAGGTTTGGTCTCCGATCAACGCACTGGTTCGCGCGAACCTCTCGACGCTCGTCATCGTTCTCAAGCACCGATACAAGATCCTGTTCGCCTGCGTCGCATACATCGTTCTGGTCGGAAGCGATGTGCTTCCGGGACCGCTTCCGAGCCTGGACTTCGAGTCTGGAGACAAGAACCCTTTCCGGGCCAGCGACGTGCGCGTGCGCATGGAGATGCCCCGAGGTCTCAGCGACGAGGACGTCGAGACCGAGGTGATGCTGTTCGAGAAAACCCTGCTCTCACACAAGAAGGAGTGGAAGATCAAGAGCATCTCGGCGCGCTACGGTCGCACGTCGATCCAACTCGACGTCCAGCTCGAGGACGAAGTCAAGTCCGGTGAGTACGCCGAGTACGGCAAGAAGATCAGGAAAGGCCTGCCCCGCCGTCCTGGCGTGAAGACCGTCGTGGGCAACAGCGGGGCTGGCGGCGCCGAGGAGCAGGACTTGCGCAACTTCGTTCTACGCGTCCGTGGCCGCGACAGTGAACACCTTGCGGACCTCGGCCTCGAGTTGCGGAAGGTGCTGGAAGCGCGGCCCGAAGTCGAGATGGTCGAAGTCTCGTCGGTGCGCAACAACGAGGAGGTCATCGTCAACGTCGACCGCGATCGCTTGCAGGAACTCGAAGTCGGGCCGGAAATCCTGTTCGGAACGCTCGCCGGCGGACTCCAGGGCCGCGAACTCACGCGCTTCGAAGAGGGCGGTCGGGAGATCCGACTGATCTCGCAGTTCGACGACAAGGAGGACCCGACGCTCACCGACTTGCGGGAAACGCGAGTGTTCAGCAACCGCGGCAACTTCCAGCGGCTCGATGACATGACCGACGTCGGCTTCCGCAAGACGCTCGGCTCCATCTACCGCCGCGACGGTCGGACGACGATCACGGTTCTGGGTCGTCGAGCTGAGGGAGTCAGCCCCAACGAATTCAGCCAGATCCTGAGCTCGGTCATGTCGAAGTTCCCGATGCCCCGTGGCTACACGTGGGCGGAGGACAGCATGTCCCAGCAGACAGCGGCGCAGATCGCGGAGTTGATCCAGGCTGGACTGCTCTCGATCGTCCTCGTGTTCCTGTTGATGGCCATCCTGTTCGAATCGGTGGTCTTGCCCTGCTCGATCCTGATCACCATCGCGGTCGCGATATTCGGTGGCACCTGGACGCTGAAGTTCTTTCACGGGGCGATCGATCCGATGGCCATCACCGGCCTGATCCTGCTTGCCGGGGTTGTCGTCAACAATGGAATCGTGCTCCTGGATTGCATCGAGCGGCTGCGTCGTTCCGGCGTCGGGCGGACCGAAGCGATCCGCGAGGGCATTCGCATTCGACTACGGCCGATCGTGATGACCGCGGCGACCACGGTCGTCGGGTTGCTGCCGATGGCGATCTGGGGCGAGAACACGGGCCAGGGCGTGAACTACGTCAGCCTGTCGATCACGGTTTCGGGCGGGTTGGCGCTCTGCACCCTGCTCACCGCCGTAACCGTGTCGATAGCCTACACGTGGTTGGATGACCTCTCCAACTGGTTGAACTCGACGCTGCGGCGGGCATTTCGGGCGGGGTAGCAGTTGGTGCTCACTCGGCCTCGGCTCGAGGGCTGCGAGGGCGTCCGAGCAAGCCACCAACCCTCTAACCCGTCAACAACGCAAACCCACAGAGCTTGTAGAGAACGCGCGCCCCGACATTCGCGTCCCACTCGTCCCCTTCCGGCCCGGGCGTCACCTCGGTCAAGTCAAAGCCGACAATGCGGCGACCGGATTCGACCACCGCTTGCAACAACAGGCACGCTTCGTGGAAGTCGAGACCGCCGGGAACCGGCGTGCCAGTGTGTGGGCAGAGCTTGGGATCCAGGCCGTCGATGTCGAAGCTCACGTGGACCAGATCCGGCAACGCACCGATCGCCTCCTCGCAGAGCGCGAGAAACGACTCCCCCTGGGCCAGGCGTTTCTTCCACGCGAGGTCGTGGTGCAGGACAACCCGTTCCTCTTCCGCTGCCCGCTGCATCTCCCCCTCGCTGAGGTCGCGGATCCCAACCTGCACCAATCGGCCCAGCCCGTCGGCTTCACGAAGAACATTGTCCATGATCGACGCGTGGCTGTACGCGAAGCCCTCGTAGCCGTGCCGTAAGTCCGCGTGCGCATCGACCTGAAGCACGCCGACGCCGGGGTACCGCCGCGCGACGGCGCGGATGCCGCCCAAGGCCACCGAGTGATCGCCCCCGACAACGCCGGGGATGCGCCCGTCCTCGAGGATCTCGTCGACCGTCGATTCGACCGCGTCGTGCACGCGACGACAGAGCGAATCGATCCCGGCCCTCTCTGCTCCATCCCGCGCGAGTCGGCTCGCCTCAGCACACGCCTCGCCATCGACAGGCTTCTCGAGCATGTGGATCCCGCGGGCGTACGGTCGACCCGTCTGCACGTCGAACAGATCGACCTGGTGGCTGGCGCGCAGGATGGCGGCGGGACCCTCCGCGGTTCCGACTCCGTATGATACTGTCGCATCCAAGGGCACCGGCAGCAAGACGATCGCGGACGCATCCCGTTCGCAGTCGAGTCCGAAGATCCCCGAACCCGGTTCCGCCGCCATCTCAGGATCGAGACTGTCGGGGTCGAACCCTTCCGTCGTCATCCGCACACGTCACCCGAGCCATTCACCCCTGTCAAGTTCAGGGCACTCAGGAACCGTCCTTGATCTGGCCGTTGCCGACCGTCGAATTCAAACCATGAGCGACCATCCATCGATCACCGTGTATCGCACGCGAGCGTGCCCGTTTTGCGTCATGGCCGCGGAGCTGTTGAAACAGCTGGATGTGGAGTTCGAGGAGGTGTTCCTGGACGACCACCCCGATCGCCAGAAGGTCACGTCGGACATCCTGCCGGGGCACCACACCGTCCCGCTGGTGGTCGTCGATGGCGAACCCATCGGGGGCTTCGACGAACTCCGGCAACTGCAGGCCGCGGGACGGCTCGAAGGGCTTCTGCGCGGGGACTAGGTGGCCTGCAGCCCCGCTTGCCACGGGATCTAGGCGTCGCCGGTAAAAAACTGATACATCACGGAACATCCCGGACCTTGGCGTCCGTCTGGAGCGTGGATCAACGATCCTCCTCCCCCCGAGCCGATCGTCCGGAGACCTCGAAACACTGCTCCGGAGCCCGGTCGGCCCCACGGAAACCAAAACCCACCTCCCAAGCAGGCGACGCCCTGGGGCAACATGCACCCCCAGGGCGCTGTCTTGTACGGTGGTCGCGGATGGGAGCAACCTCGCGCACGGCGGCCAAACGGCGCCAGCGGCGCGACGTACAGACCTGTTCCCCGGTGCGCAATTGAGGGGGGACGAGGACGCTTTCGCGGGGGGGAGAGAAACGGTTCCCTGGCTGGAAAATGCTCTAGTATTCAGAAGGGAGGAGTCAGAGTCATCGGAGGGGAGAAGTTAAACCCAGCCAGGGAACCCACCTCGTCTCGTGCCGAGGACCCATGCTGTCCGTCGGCAACCACTGGTATCCTAAACCAATGGATAAGTTTCGCAATAGAGGCTTGATCCTACTTTTTTTGTCACCTTGACCCTCAAGCGGCCATGAAACGGCCAATTCGTAGCTAGAAGGCACCTGAATTGCGCGGCCCTCGGTGACGGCTCGGGGGAATGGAGGTGCGCTACGCCGCCAACGTGGCGGGCGGACACGTCTTGCTTGCCTTTGGCTGGACCATCTGGTGGAATCCCCGGCCCGCCAACGGGGCGAGATAGCTCAGTCGGTTAGAGCGATGGCTTCATAAGCCATAGGTCCCCGGTTCAAGTCCGGGTCTCGCTACCACTTACAGCCAGCGCCGGGTGCTCACGCCAGAGCGAAGCCCGCGGTCGCCGTGGACACCACCGCGAAACGCCCATTTCCGTTGGCCGGTGCGCCACCCAGCGTGGCTCATGCGCCCCACCCCTTCGACATCATCTTGATGGACATGCAGATGCCCGAACTGGATGGGTACGGCGCCACGAGAGAGCTGGGAGAACGTGGTTGGCGCGGGCCGTTCGTCGCCATCACCGCCCATCCCTGAGCGGCGAGGAACGGCCCTCCCGCTACTTGCCCACCAGGGACAGGAATTCGGCTCGGGTCCGCTCATCCTTGCGGAACAACCCGGTCAGGCAGGAGGTCACCGTGGAGGAGTTCTGCTTCTGGACCCCCCGCATCATCATGCAGAGGTGGGCGGCCTGGATCACCACCCCCACACCCCGGGGTTTCAGCACCTCGTCCAAGGCCTTCGCGATCTGCTGCGTGAGCCGCTCCTGTACCTGGAGCCTTCGGGCGTAGACGTCGACGAGTCGGGCGATCTTGGACAGGCCGACGATCTTGTCGCCCGGGATGTAGGCGACGTGAGCCTTCCCGTAGAACGGCGCGAGGTGATGTTCGCACAGCGAGTAGATCTCGATGTCCTTCACGACCACCATCTCATCCGTCTCGGACCCGTAGAGGGCGTTGCCGATCACGGCATAGGGGTCCTCGGCGTAACCCTGGCAGTAGAATCGCATCGCCTTCTCCACCCGAGTCGGCGTGGCCGCGAGTCCTTCCCGGGTTGGCTCGGGATCGAGCTCGCTGAGCATCTGGGAGACTGCCGCCTGAAAAGCGGTGGGTTGTTCGGGTTCGGCCATGAGCATGGAGAGGTTTGGGTAAGCTCCGGGAGCCTAGGCGGACAGCCCGGACTTTCCAGCACGCGCCTGACATTCCCCGCGCGTAGTGACCCCATGCGAACCGTCCTCTACATCCGAAGTGTCGTCGCCGTGTTCCTGGTGTCCGGGACGCTGGTCGGACAGGGCCCAGCCAAAGTGGCTGGGTCCCGACCGCCCATCCTCATACGCGCGGCCAAGATCCTGACGATGGAAGGCCCACCCCTGCTCGACGCCGCCGTCCTCGTGCGCGACGGCAAGATCGTGGCCGTGGGCAAGGACCTGAAGGCACCGAAGGGCTGCCGCATCCTCGATTACCCGGAGCAGTTCGTCGTGCCCGGTTTCGTCGAACTGCACTGCCACGTCGGCATGTCCCGCGGGGACATCAACGACAGCGTAATCCCCCACAACATGGACCTGCGCACCCTCGACATCGCGAAGATGGGCACGTCCGAACTCGAGGCCGCACTCGGCGCGGGGATCACGACCGTGCTGATGATCCCGGGATCAGGCTCGACGATCGGCGGTCTCGGCGTCCTCGCGAAGACCGCGGGCGCGAGTTTCTCGGAACGCCTGATCCGCTACCCGGGCGCGATGAAGATCGCGCTGCACGCCCGCGGCGGCAACCCCGCGCGGCGCGCCGGTGATCTCGGCTCCGGTCGACTCGGCCTGCACCGCATGCTGAAGGTCGTTCTCCGCGAGGCGAAGGACTACCACCTGGCCTGGGATCGGTTCGAGAAGAAGAGAGGTGACAAGCCCGAGTTCAACGCGCGGCTGGACCCCTTGAGGGGACTGTTCAGGAAGGAGTTCCCGGTGCTGCTGCACGCCTACGGCAGCAACGACACGATGACCGCGATTCGCATCCTGCGCTGGGGCCTGGACGTGCCCATCGTGATCTCGCACGGCGTGTACGACTCGTTCTGGATCAAGAAGGAACTCGCAGCCGAACAGGTGCCGATGAATATCGGGCCGCGACAGTTCGAGTTCGAAGACGGGCGATTCATCGGCAACGCCGCGGAGCTCTACGGCGCGGGGGTCCCGATCTCGATCTGCACGGACTCTCCGGTCGTGGCCCAGGATCAGCTGCCCCTGCAGGCCGCGATGGCCGTGCGCCTCGGTCTGCCGCTCGAAGCCGCGCTCCGTGGTCTGACCATCGAACCGGCGAAGGCGATCGGCCTCGGCGACCGGCTCGGCAGCATCAAGGTCGGCAAGGACGCGGACCTGTCGGTGTTTCCCGGCGACCCGATCGACCCCCGCAACGCACCGTCACTCGTGATGGTCAACGGGAAGATCGAGCTTTCGCGGAAGTGAAGAACCGGTAGGCGAACACCCCCAGGACGAGCGTCGACAACCCGGCGATCGTGGGCCAGCGCGTCGTCGCGATCGCGCCGATCGCCACCGCCAGTCCGCAGAGCGCAAAGATCACGCCCGCGACGCAGTACGCGCGATCCCCCCGATCCCAGGACGGTCGCCGGGCGAGAAGGGCGACGAGGGCCACGCCGCAAGCGCCGTAGAAGAGCCAATCGAGGAAGACCACGCCGTCCAACAGGAACCCCAACGGATCGATCTGGTCCGCGGGGGCTGTGGACTCGTTCAGGTTCCACGCCACCACCTGCGTGATCCAGAGCAGAGCCGACGCCCAGACACCGTGCAGCGCGATCGCGAAGAACGGTGTCCCAAACCGCGTGTTGAGTTCACCGAATCTCGCGAAGAACAGGCGCCGCTTCGCCATCGCATGGAGCACGTAGGGTGGCGCCATGCAGATCGTGTTCATGACGCCGAGCGCGGAGATGACGATCAGCGCCCCGAAACACCGCGCGACCATGTCCCCGGACCCTCCCGCGCCGAACGCCGCGCTCACCGCGTCGACCGCGATGGTCTTCGACGCCGATG
>CAYYAQ010000200.1:0-8809 GCA_964469555.1 uncultured candidatus Brocadiaceae bacterium
CCGAGGCACTTCTCGCGGCGGCCAAACGGGGTCTCAACGGTATCGAACGCGGTGGAACCGACGACTAGAACTGCCATGGGATGCTCGTGCAGCGAAGGGAACAGGGACGATTGCGCAGGGCACCGTATCCCATGCCCCGGTCACTCCGCTACATGGGAGTAGGGGTCTTCGCCCCGCTTCTCGTCGGAATCCGCTCCCATCTCGTCATCCAACGCCGCCTCTTCTCTCTCCCCCTCGGCAACCTCGCGCGCCATGTCCTCGCGGGTGACCTTGTCCTTGTCGAAGAAGAACAGCAGGCCGCCGATCATCGAGAGGGCGGTCAGGGTGAGGCGGTAGACGAGGGAGAGGGTCACACCCCGCGCGCCCATTTTCGCGACCGCCTCGGCCTGGGGTATCCCGACCAGGTACGCGGCTCCGAACTCGCCGAACAGCTTCTTGAACATGAACTCCCCGACGCCCCAACCATTCGGCGCGATTGGGATCGCCGAGACGATCACGATGATGGGGATGAGAACGAAGTAGTCGACGAACGGGATGCCGACGCCGATCGCCTTGCCGACGAGCGCGTAGCTGCAGACGCTCGAGATATGGTTGAAGACCCCGGCGAACAACCAGACGGCCATGCCCAGCTTGTGTGACCGGTAGAAGAACACGGCGTGATCGATCCGTTTGAGCAGGATGCTGATCTTCTCCGGCAGCATCTCGAGAATCGCGGTCAGCCGGATGAACGAGCGGATGCGCCGACTGAATGCGATGACTCCCAACAGAACAACGGCGCCGAGGATCACCCAGAGCACGGCGGCCAGCTGCGCGAATCCCGGTCGATCCAAGTAGAACAGGACCGCGATCGCGGCCAGGAGGGCGAGCGACGCGAGGCCCATGATGCGGTCGACGACCACCGACATCATCGCGGGCACGCGGGCCCCGTGACTCCGCTTCATCACGTAGATCGCCTTGACCAGGTCACCTCCGGTCTGGCCAGGCACCACGTTGTTGAAGAAGATGCCGATCCACGAGAACTTCAGCGCCGCCCACCAGGTGACCGGCAACTTGTTGACGCTGAGCAACCACCACCAACGGGTGGACGCGAACATCACGCTCAGGATGTAGCAGAGCGCGCCCAGCACAAACCAACCGACGTGCAGGTTCTTCCAGTAGGTCGGGATACCGGTGTAGACGCTCAGGTTCGACCCCGTCGTGAGATTGACCGGCTCGGACTTGCCCTCCGCCAAGAACTTCACCACGGGCTGATCCCACGGCCCCTGGATCTCACCGAACGTGACTGTCTCCGCCTTCGTCGTCGGGTCCGTCGTCACGTAGCTGTCCTGCCACGGAACGTTCGTAAACACCCAATAGAGAAGCCCCGCGACGAACAAGAGCTTCAGCACGGTGACAAGGTGCTTGCTCATCACCGATTTCTTCGGTCCGGCGTTCGTCATAGAGTACCGAATTCTCCCTTCGCGCGGACCTTTGCGCGCGCGTCGCGGATCGATTGATCCTCTTCGACCAGCGCCGCCAGCAGCGTTTCACCGAACACCTTGGGATCCACGCCGAGATCCTCGAGGGCCGCGGTGTCGACAGGAGTGCCCGCGTTGGAGACGTTCACGGCGAAGTGGGTCAGGGTGGACACGAGCGATCGGGTGGCGATGGAGATGGAGAGCTTGCCGCCGTCGACGAACAGGTCGTCACCGACGCGGCGGAGATCAGCAGAGGGGGCGAGGGCGCGCAGCGTATCGAACGCCAGCGCGGTGAGAAGACGCTGCCTGTACACAGCGCGCAACAAGTCTCCGTCGTCGAACACCTCCACGAGGAAGTGAACCATGTCCTCCGCCGAGATTCCGGGCCCGGAGAGGAGATCCTCGAGGTCGGCCATCTCCTCCGCGGTGACATCGCACGGTCCGCGAAACGCGACCGCCGAATCGCCGGAGAGGCCGGTCTGACGCAGGATCCAGTGGGCTCGCAGCTGGCTGCCGTCGTAGCTGATGGTCTCCTCGATCCAGCGGGTCTTCATCACTTGCGCTCGCTGATGTACTTCTTCCACCACTCGTCCGCCCATTCGAGTTCCAGGGATATCCGGCGTTCGCCCCGTTTCTCGTGGAGGCAACGCGCCAGGCCCTCCAGGGCGACGAGGCGAATGTCGCCCTCCTCGGCTTCGTCGACTGCGGTCTCGTAGAGGAACTCCAGGGGCCTCGGCGTGCCGCGCACAGCGTGCTCGTACTTGAGCTGAGCACAGAGGCGGACGAGAGCCCTGCGCACCCCGGGGTCCGCGTCGAAGCGGTTCTCCCGGACGCCGAACTTCGGTCGCGCCATCATGCCCAGCACGAATGGAATCGCCTCGATTCCGCCGAGTCGACGATAGGCGAACAGCGCCTCGATGCGCACCGAAGGAAAGTCGTCCTCGTCCACCGGCACGAGCGCCGAGCGCAGTCCATTGCAGACGGCGAAGTACACCGAACGCCGCAGCGCATCGTGCGCCGCCGACTTCACGTCGGGATCGGTCTCGACGACGAAGACCGTCCAGGTCGTGCGGATCAACTTGCGTCGCCAGTCCGCCCGAGGGACGGGGATTGCCGTGTAGCCGCGCAGGGCACCGAGGTACTCGTCACGCTGCGACGCGGTCAGCGAACCGCGGTCGGCGCGGCTCAGGAATTTTTCGATGGTCTCGTGGGCGTTGCGGAGCTGCGCCAACCTCTCGAGACCCTTCCTCGCGTCGACCTCTCGATCGTACGCGATCGGATCGAGGGGGCTCAAGCCGAGCGTGTCGATGATCCGTTCCATTCCGCGGACGGCGGAGATCCGGTTGAACGCGTTCGGATCCTTCTCGGCGACCCAGAGCAACCGGCGGGCGACCTGGGCCATGCGCGAGATGTCATCGCCCACGTAGTCGATGAGGTCGTCGAGACACTCGCGCGCGAAACCGGAGGGGTTGTCCTCCTCGTACGATTCGGGGTCACCGTTGATGAAGACGGAATACCACGAGTACTGCTTGGGGTTCGCCAACCAGTCCACTTCCGTCGGCTCTTGCAGGGGGTCGTCCCACCGCGCCACGGAGTCGAACTCGTCGAGCGTCATGGCGTAGCAACCCGTCAGGGGCAGCGTCAGCAACAGCGCGAGAACTCTCATTTCGAATACCCCTCCGGGTGGGACTCGTGCCAACGCCAGGCGGTCTCGACGATCGTGCGAACATCCCCGAACTGCGGGTCCCAGCCGAGCTCGGATCGGATCTTCGCGGAGCTACCGACCAGGATCGGCGGGTCTCCAGGGCGTCGCGGACCAATGTCGTGCGGGACGTCCGATCCCGTGACCGACGCCGCCGCCGCGATCACTTCCTTGACGGACGCACCTTGTTCGTTGCCGAGGTTGTAGGCGCGCGCGCCCGTAGCACCGGATTCGAGAGACTCCAACGCCAGCACGTGCGCCGCCGCGAGGTCGGTGACGTGCACGTAGTCCCGGATGCACGTTCCATCCGGGGTCGGGTAATCATCACCGAACACCGTCACCTTCTCGCGCTGACCAGCGACCGCCTTCAGAACCAGCGGAATCAGATGGGTCTCGGGATCGTGATCCTCGCCGATGCGACCCTCGGGATCGGCGCCGGCCGCGTTGAAGTAGCGCAGCGCCACGGAGTGCAGACCGTGCGCCGTTTGGAAGTCGCCCAAGATGCGCTCGCAGACGAGCTTCGTCTCGCCGTACGGATTGATGGGCGCCTGCGGGGCGTCTTCGACGATCGGCATCTCGTCCGTCTCGCCGTACGTCGCGCATGTCGAACTGAACACGAACTGCGTGACACCCGCGGCGACCATGGCTTCCAACAGGTTCAGGGTGCCGACGACGTTGTTGCGGTAGTACTGACCTGGGTCGGTCACGGACTCGCCTACGTAACAACGGGCGGCGAAGTGGCACACCGCGCGAATCGGATGCTCGGCGAACACCTGAGCCAGGAATTCACGGTCGAGAGTGCTGCCGCGGACGAGGTCCGTCCCCGATATCGCCGCTTCGTGCCCTTCGCTCAGGTCGTCGAGAACGAGAACCGGCGTGTTCTTCCCGCGGAGACAGAGAACGGTGTGCGAACCGATGTAGCCGGCTCCACCAGTGACCAGGATCACTTGCCCTTCCTCCCCTCCGCGGCCTTCTGCCACTGCTCCAGGACTCCCCGCCGCTGCTCCGGGTCCTCGGCGGCGCCGATCGGGAGCTCGATCTTCGCCCCGGTCAGCCTTCCCAGCGCCGTGTGCATCTGGCGGAACGCGTACGCGTCCGACTCGTTCACCATGAACTCGAGCAGGAGGCCGGCGAGCTTGTCCCGATCGGTCTTCGCCGCGGCGGCGAGGATCGCCGCGGTGCCCCGCACTTTTCCGTCATGGTCCTTGAGGCCCGCGCGCACGTTCACGAGGGGCTGGGTCGATTGCGGCATGAGGAGAATCAGCGCCTCGGCGCGGAGCACCGGGCTCTCGCTGTTGAACGCGATGCGGAGGGAGTGCTCGCGAACCCTCACGTTGTCCTGTTCCACGACCTGACGCAGCATGTGGCGTCGCTCGCGGAGATCGGGGTGACCGCGCAAGACGGCGTACACCTCCCAGTCGAGGAGGCGCTTCTTGAAGCCGACCTTCTTCGCCTCGACGAGCCCTTCTCGACGTGCCTGGAGGTCTTTCCTTTCCGCAGGGGTCACTTCCGTGCGGGACAGGAGTTGATCCATGAGCGCGAGCGCTTCGTCGAACTCCTTGCGGAGAACCCGCGCCCGCAACATCGTGTCGATCGCGTACCGATCGGGCGGCGTCTTCCGCAACAGCGGTTCGAGCACCTTCAAGACATCCTCTGACCTGTGGATGTCGAGAAGGACCTGTGCCTTCCCCAGGATGAACTCCTGGTCAGCGGGCTTCCGTTCCATCGCCGCGTCGAGACACGAGAGGGCATCGATGTGCTGCTCCCGCCTGCTGAAGTAGGCCGCCAGCGTCCAACAGGCGCGCCGATAGTCCTGACCCTCGGCGAGTTCGTTGCGCAGGAGGCGAACGCCCTCCTCCTGGGTCTCGCTCCGCTCGAGCAGCAGCTTGCCAAGGAACGACGGCAGCGCCGGGCACGTCGCGAAACCGTCGCGCCTGGCGAGCTCGAAGGCCTTCCGCATGCAGCGGTCCGCCCCATCGCGATCGTTCGCCCAGTACTTGCCCCAACCGAGCTGCCGCCACACGACGGGATTCTCGGGATGGTCCACGGCGAGGCGTTCGAGTTCGGGCAAGACCTCCTTCGTGCGCTCGAGCATGACCCGACTGGTGCAGTAGCGCAGCCGATCGATGAGAGTCTCACCGGGCTTGACCGCGATGAGACCCGCGCGCCCGTACTGTGCGTGGAGCGACTTGACGAACGAGATGACGTCGGCCTCGAGGATCCGCGCCGCGGACACCTTCGGCATGGACGTGACCACGGCGTCCGGTTCGATCGGCTCGTTGTTTTGGGTCGCCGGTCGTGGGGCGACATCGGTGTCGGTGTCGGAGATGCGCGGCACCCCTTTGGGGGCCAGTCGCCCACCGGCGTAAGGACCGCTGCACCCCACGAGGAGGCCGCAGGCAAAGCCGAGAAGAAGTGGGACCGCCCTAGCGAGTGGAATTCTCATCGTGGATTCCGCAGAGATCGTGCGGACCGCGAGGTTAGTGTGCCTCGGAAGTTGGAATCTCACAGCATTCGCCGCACGTCTGCACCATGAGCCCCCAAAAAAGGCGCCGCCCGGTGAGCAGTCCGTCACCGAGCCTCCTGAGACGCCTCGCACAGACCGCACGTACGGCGGCGCGGGTGACCGGAGACTTCGTCTCGGCGCGTCACCGACGAGGGGGGCTGAGCATGGCGCGCAAGGGCGTGGGCGACTTCGTCACCGCCGTGGATCTCGCCGCCGAGAAGCTGCTCCGCAGGCTGCTCCACGACGCCTGGCCAGCGCACGGCATCGTCGGCGAGGAACTCCCGCCCCACGAGCCCGGGGCCGACTTCGTGTGGATCCTGGATCCGATCGACGGGACCAGCAACTTCGGCCGGGGCCACTCGATTTACGCCGTGTCCGTCGCTTGCCTGCACGCCGGACGACCGGTCGCCGCGGCCGTGCACTGCCTCCCCGAGGACATCACCTACCACGCCGCCCTGGGCTGCGGGGCGCGCCGGGGGCGGCAGGCCCTTCGGCTGGCCCGCCGCCGACGGGGTCTCGACGACGCCTCGATCCTCGGCGTGCAATGGCACCGGGGGCCCCGTTCGATCGAGTACCTGGAACAGCTCGTGGCGAGCGGGACGCGAGTGCGCAACTTCGGCTGCACGGTGACCCAGCTGTGCGACGTCGCGACGGGTCGCCTCGACGGCAACGTCCAGGAGCAGGGCAAGATCTGGGACTTCGCCGCCGCGGCGTTGCTCGTGACCGAGGCTGGCGGGCGCTTCACGTCGTGGGGCGGCGAGGACATCTTCCCCCTGTCGTCGATCGAAGCGGACCGGCACTACCCGAGCGTGGCGGCGGTCCCCGTGGTCCAGCGACAGCTCTGTGGAATACTCGGACCGTTCGAGGAAGGCGTTTCCGCCGCCCCGCGCTGACCAGAGCGCCGGTTGTCGTTTCGATTCGGTAACAGCCGCCACGGACATGGCGGAGAAGAGCCCCGCGGGGGCGGCGCTCACGGTCGAACGGAGTGTTTGGTCTCAATCACGTAAGTCCATGTGAATGAGTCGGTTCGGGGCGGCGAGCCCGAGTGGTTAACCACGGGACCACGGCCGCGGCTACCACACCCCCGCCAAGGTCGCGATTCCGCCGGATAACCTGATCCTCGGCCAAAGGTCGGAGACGTTTGGCACCCTGGTTGCTGAGTGCGGTACGTTCTTACCTCCGCGAACAACTCGCGGGGTGCCCCCTGGCACGACCCGGCGGCACACCTCAAGATTTCAAGTGAACGCACTTTCTAAACTCCAACGAACCCATAGGAGCCCCATGAACAAGTTCATGCTGGCAGGATTCGCGTGCGCAACGATGCTCGCGACTGACGCTTTTGCTCACGGCGGCCGCTACCGCGGCCCTGGCGACACCGTTCCCCCGACCGCCGGGGGCGGTCCCAAGACTGG
This sequence comes from uncultured candidatus Brocadiaceae bacterium, assembly GCA_964469555.1. Classification (GTDB taxonomy): domain Bacteria; phylum Planctomycetota; class UBA1135; order UBA1135; family UBA2386; genus CAYYAQ01. The sequence goes on from CAYYAQ010000200.1 coordinate 7,078, forward strand.
CGGCCCCGGCGCACCCGGCCCGGTCACTCCTGGTCCTTCCGCCCCTGGCGCACCGGCCCCCACTGGCCCGACCACTCCTGGTCCTGGCTCCCCGCCGCCGGTGACCGGCGGTCCCGCCGCTCCTGGTCCCGCTGCTGGACCAAAGACCGGCCCCCGTGGCATCGTCCTGACAGCTGACCTCAGCAAGTGGCAGTTCTGGTGGGAGTTCAACAAGGACCCGTTCATCAACCTGAAGGACGCGATCCACGCTCCCGCGACGACGACCGGCTCCGACGAGTTCTACATGGGTCCGACGAAGCGCGTCGCCTCCAAGGACACCGCCAAGCCGTCCGAGTCCGACATCCAGGACACGATCCTGCCGACCATCAAGCGCGCGCTGGAGAACACCGACAACCGTGACATCAACTCGTCCTGCATGGTCGCGTTGGCGAAGATCGGTCGCGACGGCAACAACTTCAAGATCCTTCCGATCTTCGAAGAGATGCTGAAGAAGCCCGTCCAGGAGATCCGCGAGACCGCGGCGCTGGCCATGGGCATCTCCGCGATGCCGAAGGCCATCGACAGCCTCGTGCAGTTGGCTTCCGACGACGAGAAGGGCCGCAAGCTGTGCGGTCGCCCGCAGGTCGACACCCGCACCCGTTCGTTCGCGTGCTACGGCCTCGGCCTCGTCGCCTACGGCAACAACGACATCGACCTCAAGACGAAGGCGTTCAAGGCGCTGTCCAAGATCCTCCTGGACGAGACGCACAATGAGCGCAACATCAAGGTCGCGGCCATCAACGGCATCGCGCTGTTGAAGTTGAAGACCAAGAACATGGACGCCAAGGAGCAGCAGCTCCTCAAGGACGCGCTCGGGACACTCGACTCCTACTACGACAAGAAAGCCGGTCGTGGCACGGACCTGATCAAGTCGCACGTTCCGGTAGGAATCGCCAAGCTCATCGGGCGCGGCGACACCGACCTGCACAAGCACTACAAGGCGAAGTTCCTCAAGCAGCTCACGTCCAGGAAGAAGCTGGGCAACGACATCTACCGCGCCGCCGCGCTGGCGCTCGGTCAGCTCGTGATGCCAAAGGGCGACGAGAAGTACTCGAAGGCTCTCCTCAAGTACTTCGAAAACGGCAAGGACGCCCAGGCGCGCTACTTCAGCCTCCTGGCCCTCGGCCAGATCGGTGGCGACACCAACAAGAACGCCCTGATGAAGGTTCTCGCGAGAGGCAACAAGGCGCTCGAGCGCCCGTGGTCCGCGCTCTCTCTCGGCGTCCTGAACTTCAAGAGGTTCGCGAGCGATTCGCACGCAACCGTCGACCGCCTGGTGGGCGACCTCCTCACGAAGCAGCTCAAGGAAGTCAAGAACCCCGAGTCCCGCGCGGCCTTCGCCGTCGCCCTCGGCTTGAGCCGCTACACCGACGCTTCCGGTGAGATGCTGAACATGCTTCAGCGGTACAGCGCCCAGGACGAACTGGCCGGCTACCTCTGCATCGGCCTGTCCCTCATGAACTACCAGAAGGCAAAGACGGACATCCACAAGGTCGTCAAGGACTCTGTGCGTCGTCCGGAGCTGCTGAAGCAGGCCGCCATCGCCCTCGGCAAGTTGGGCGACAAGACCGTCACGACAACGCTGATCGGTATGCTCCAGGAGAAGGAAACCAACCTGGCCAAGTTGTCTGCCATCGCTTCGGCTCTCGGCTTCATCGGGGACCGTCGCACCATCGAGCCGCTGAAGAAGATG
>CAYYAQ010000201.1:0-8741 GCA_964469555.1 uncultured candidatus Brocadiaceae bacterium
CCGAGAGGTGGTGGCTGCGCGAAGGACGCAAGCGGCTGGACTAGTGCCAGAGACCGTCCAGCAGTGGGCGAGGGACTACGTGACGTCGCGGTCCCTCGAGACAAAGTTCGCACCGGGCGCGCCGCCCGACACGTGGGCCAGCGACTCAGCGCCACTGCGTCTCGACGGACCCGGTCGTCCCTCGGTCCTCGATCTGGTCGGCAAGACAAAACGGTCGATCCCCCGCGAACAGATGCGCAATCCACGAAAGCGCGCACAGTTGATCCACACGTTCCTCCACCACGAACTCCAGGCCGCGGAACTGATGTGCTGGGCGCTGCTCGCGTTCCCGGACACCCCGAACGCGTTCCGCCGGGGCCTGCTCGGCATCTGCCTCGATGAGATCCGGCACATGGGTCTCTATCGGGATCACCTCGAACGGCTGGAGTTCACGGTCGGTGACTTTCCGGTGCGCGACTGGTTCTGGCGCCGCGTTGCGAGCTGCGAAACGCCACCCCAGTTCGTGGCGCTCATGGGCATGGGCCTCGAAGGGGGCAGCCTCGACCACACGCTGCGATTTGAACAGTGGCTCGAGGAAGCCGGCGATCCAGAGGGCGCGGCGCTCCAGAAGATCGTCGGGGACGAGGAGATCGCACACGTGCAGTTCGCGGTGCACTGGTTCCGGGAGTGGACGGACGGCGTCGACTTCGTGCGGTGGCAGGACGAACTCGTCGACCCCCTGACCCCGACGATGATGAGAGGGGCCACGCTCGACAAGACCCGCCGCCAACGCGCGGGCTTCTCGGGAGAGTTTCTCGCGCAGTTGAGCGAGTGGGACGCTTGATGGAACACACCGTCGCGTGGATCCTGAATCTCGAAGCGGACATGGAACTCGCCGATCCGGTGGGGTTCGCTCCGTCGGGCCGGATGGTGGCGCTCAGCCAGGAGCGGGGTCGGCGCTTCCTCGCGATCGCGGGGCGAGGTCGCGAGGACCTCCACCACGCACCGCTCGGACGTTGGGACGGGGCGCACATGATCTGCCAGTCGTGGTGTCCGACACCGCGAGCCCGTTCTGCGGCGCGGGCAGCCGGCGCGAGTCTCCCCGACGGGCCACCCCTCGAAGTCCTGCAAACAGTCAACCACCGATCCTTCAGCGCGGCACTCACCGGGGTAGTCGGAGGCGGACTGCCGGGCGCCCGATTCGTCCGCTCGATGGCGGAGCTCGAAGAAGTGCTCGCGGGCGCGAATCCGTCCGCGGGGTGGCTGCTCAAGCGACCGTTCGGATTCAGCGGTCGCGGGAGGAAGCGCGTTCGGGGACCGCTGCGTGACGGTGATCTCCGTTGGGCCGAGGCATCCATGCACGAGTATGGCCGCGGCTTGCAGGTGGAGCCCTTCGTCGAGATCGAAGCGGAGTTCGTCCTGCACAGTTGGCTCGGTCGGGACGGGTCCTGCCTGACCGGGAATCCTGCCCGCCTCGTCTGCGACCAGGACGGGGCGTGGCTGACGACCGAGCGGGCCTCGGAGCTCGCCCCCGAAGAGGAGCGCGAGCTCCAAGCCGCACACGACCGGTCAGCCGAGGCGCTCGGTCGGGCCGGCTACTTCGGACCCTTCGCGACCGACGCGTTCCGGTGGCGAGACGGACGTGCCAGCCGCTTCCAGCCCCTCAGCGAAATCAACGCCCGCTACACCATGGGCTGGTTCGCGGGCTTTGGCGACGGCCAGCGCGAGTGGCTCGAACGCATCCAGGCACAAGACGCGTAATCGTCTTCACATTCGGGCGCCGTCAGGCGTCTGTGTCCTCATGTCGTGGTTCGAGCGCCAATTCGAGTTCGTGTTCCCGACCGACATCCACCCTTGCCTCGTCGAGCGAATCGTCGGCCTGCTGCCGCGGATCAAGGCCAAGGTCGAATCGGCACCCGCGCCTCGACACCCCGATGCGGCTCGGCGACATGTTGTTCTTCACAGCGGAGCACGACGCCCATCACCTCGCGCGGATCTCGGAGTTGGTGCGGCAACACTCCTGATCGAGCGACGGTTCACGGTTCGGGACGCTGTTTTACATCCGGCGCGCGCGCGCCCCTTCCCAGCGTGGGCTAGAGGGATACCATCCCGCGATCTCCCTCCCCCACACCGAACCAAGATGCAGCACATCACCCTCATCCGCCCCATCCTCATCCTCGCTCTCCTCTCCGGCGCCGTGGCCCAAAAGCGCACTTCGACGTCCATCGATGTCGAAGGGGGCAAGATCACGATCGACTTCACCACGACGAAGATCGGCGACCGCTCGCCAACGGATCTGCCGGTAGGCACGGTGTGGCGGATGAGCAAGGACGCCGCCGCCGGCCTGACGACGACCGTGCCTCTCATCACTCGCAAGCTGATGCTCATGCCGGGAACCTACAAACTCTCCGCGCGACGCGTCAGCAAGTCCAAGTGGGAGCTCGTCATTTTCCAGGGCGGCATGCTCTTCCAGGATGGCATGAAGCACGACACGAGCTCGCTTCGGTTGGACGAGGAGGCGGAGTCTGTCGAGAACCTCACCATCCGCCTGAAGAAGTCCAAGCGGTCCAGCGGCGAACAAGCGCGCATCAAGTTGATGTGGGGCAAGCACTCGCTCAACACGCGGTTCACGGTGCTCGGTTCCACGAACGTCGATGGAACGTTGGGCGGGAAGCCCGCGAAGTTCTCGTTCTTCCACCTCCCCGTCAGCAGTTATCAGGCAAAGCTGCGCAACGGCGACCTGCTTCCGGTCGGATTGGCGCACCAGAAGGGCGAGGACGGCGTCGCATACTCGATCCACGCGCAGAAGGAGGGCACCAACGGCGTCAACCTGATCTTCAAGAACGAGACGCTCGCAATGAACCCCGTGAGCATCAAGGCGAACCGCGACATGCAGAAGCGGGTCAACGACTTCATGTCGCAGGCCAGCGACGCCCGGGCGACCCAGCTGAAAGAGCGGCTCATTCGGATGGCCGCAGAGCTGAAGCAACTGGAGAAGCAGCAGAAGGCCGCATCGGCCCTGAGCAAGAACGTCACGTTCACCGGCGAAGTCGCCGACGCCAGTTCCACTTCGAAGAATCTCAATGTGGTCGCCAAGAACGGCGAGGCAGGCATCAGCGTCGCCATGACCTTCGGCGCAAAAGTCGCGAACTTCGTCGTGAAGGACAGCAGCTTCAAGAAGCAGCAGTAGCTTCCACGGGACTTTCGATACCATGCGTTGCACAGTATCGAAAGGATTCCCATGCGCTGTCTTGCCCTTCTCGTCCTCGGTTTCGTTCCCGCCTGCGCCGCGACGCCTGTTGAGAGGCCCAACGTCGTCCTCATCCTCGCGGACGACCTCGGGATCGGCGACCTTCACTGCTACAACCGCGACTCGAAGATCCCGACGCCGCACCTCGACCAGTTCGCGATCGAAGGGAGCATGTGGACGGACATGCACTCCCCGTCCGCCGTCTGCACGCCCACACGCTACGGCCTGCTCACAGGCCGCTATTGTTGGCGATCCCGACTGAAACGCGGCGTCCTCGGCGGCTACAGCCCTGCGCTGATCGAGCCGGGCCGCATGACGATCGCATCCATGCTGAAGACACGTGGCTACGACACCGCCGGCAGCGGCAAGTGGCACCTGGGACTGGGGAACAAGAAGCGCACCGACTACGACCGACCGCTGACCCCCGGCCCTACTTCCGTCGGGTTCGATCGCTACTTCGGGATCCCCGCCTCGCTCGACATGGCACCGTACGTCTACATCGAGGACGCCGGTGTGCGCGCCCGACCGACGTCGAAAGTCGCCGGGAGTGGACACCGTCGCAAGAACGGCGGGGGCTTCTGGCGCGGTGGCGCTTGCGCGCCGGGTTTCCGGCACATCGACGTGCTACCGGACGTCACCGCACAAGCGACCGCCTATATCGAAGGTAGACGCCACAACCCGCGACCGTTCTTCCTCTACGTTCCACTGCCCGCGCCGCACACGCCGTGGCTTCCGACGAAGCCGTACCAGGGCAAGACGAAGATCGGCCACTACGGGGACTTCACGCACATGGTCGACGCGATGATCGGGCGCATCCTGGACACGCTGCACCGGGCCGGCATGGACGACAACACCCTCGTCATCATCACCTCCGACAACGGCTCGCACTGGCCCGTCGCCGACGTGAAGCGCTACGAGCATCGCGCGAACCACATCTACCGCGGACAGAAGGCCGACATCCACGAAGGCGGACATCGCGTGCCCTTCATGGTGCGCTGGCCCGGACGCGTGGAGTCGAGCGCGACCGTGAACAACACCGCCTGCCTCACGGACCTGATGTCGACCTTGGCGAATCTCCTCGGTGTTCGACTCCCGGACGACGCCGCGGAAGACAGCTTCGACTTGTTTACGAAAGGCCCCCGACCCGCGGTCGTGCACCACTCGTTGGGCGGCATGTTCGCGCTGCGAGACGGGAAGTACAAGCTGATCGAGGGTCGTGGCAGCGGCGGGTTCACGCGCCCGCAGAGGATCCCCGAGTCCAAGCTGAAAGCAAGCGATCCGCGCGGGCAACTGTACGATCTCGTCGCCGACCCGGCAGAGGAACACAACCTCTGGAACGAACGCCCCGACGTCGTCGCCGGTCTGCAGTTCAAGCTCGAAGAGATCCGCGAAGGTGGTCACACTCCGCAACGCTGACCGCCCATGTCAACGGGTAGTGCGTACATGTAAAGGCCGAAGAGGACTCGCCAGATCTGCCCGCAGAACCGCGCAACGAGTCACGCGCCCCGGCGACCATTCAACCTCTTCGGCTAAGCCATGATGCACGGGCCGCGGGCAGTCGGCAAGGGCTCCAAGTGCAAAGCCCGGATGTAATCCACTCTTGCGCACCGTATTGCCAACAGACTTCTGTTGAGGGCGTTTGCCATCGTCATCAGGTGGACCGAGGTGCGAAACACCGAGACGCCGCAAACTGAGTCTGCCGAACGCGTTCGCGGAGCCCTTCCCTGCGCGTTTTGATGAGGGCGTCACGACACGCGGGACACGACACATCGGTTTCGTAGAGGGGTGTCCTTCGCGCTTCCTCGGAAACCGGCGCCTTGCACCCGTGACACTCACGGTACATTCCCATTCGCAATCCGCGTCCCAGGCTGACCCGACGGTCGAAGACGAAACACTCGCCGCGCCACAGACTGTCCTCCTCCGGCACCTCTGCGAGGTACCGAAGCACGCCGCCACGCAACTGGTAGACGGTCTCGAATCCCGCGTCGAGCATCCACGAAGTTGCTTTCTCGCAGCGAATCCCCCCCGGTGCAGAACATCGCAATGCGTCGGTCACGGCTGGGATCGAGGATCGGATCGCAACCAGGCGAGCACCCGGTCGATGGCGGCGCGACTCCCGCCGATGATCCCGTTGGTAGCCTCTTCGGCGAGAACGACGAATCCGGGCATGTCGCCCGCAGTCTGCGCCGCGGGAAAACCATTCCGCATGGGTCGCGAGTTCGGCCTCAATCTGACTCGAACGAGCCGCCCCGTGGACGTAACCGATTGCGGACCGAGTTCTCGTGGTCCTTGCAGGCCGCGGCGTTCCGGACGATCATCGGTACATGCGCGAGTCCTTGATTCCGATCGTGTCTCTCGCCCTCGCGGTGGTCGCACCCGCACAGGACACGGATGCCCTGCACAAGGGCACCACGAGCAGCCTCGAGATCGCCGGCGGCAAGGTCGCGGTCCACTACTACCCGGTCGCACTGCCAGCGAATTCGCTGGAGGAAGAACAGGAGTTCGGCACGGTCTGGTCGATGAGCGATCGCGAGGCAGCGGTGCTCGAAACCGAGGTCGCCTTGATGGCCGGTCGCGTCTTGATTCCCCCGGGGAAGCACCGGCTGTCGACGTGGTTCAAGAAGCGGGGCGTCTGGGAGCTCCTCGTGTTCCAGGGCTCCAAGAACTACAAGAGCGACACGCCTTACAAGTCTCTGAAGCTACAGCTTCGGCACCTGAAGAAACCTGCGTCCGAGGTTCTCAAGATCGAAGTCGTCGAGAGCCGCAAAGTCGTGCGTCTGCAGCTGTTCGCCGGTACCACGCGGCTCCGCGTCACCCTGGAACCGCTCGAGGTTCTTCGGCACAAGGGCACGCTCGCCGGCCAGGAGGCGGACTACGAGTTCTACAAGTACCACGCGGACTATCGGATCCAGGGGCGGCTGCGCAATCTCGAGTTGATCCAGTTCGGTCGCGTGCGCACCGCCGGCGAGTTCGGCGCGCTCTACGACATCAGCTGCAAGACGGACGGCAACGGCATCTTCGTCATCTGTGCGAGCAAGTCTCTCCGGCAGCACCGCGAGCTATTGGCCGCGAAGCACAAGGCGCTGCTCACGAATCCAGCAGACGCCAGGCTGAAGTCCCAGGTCGTCGCGTTGCAGGAGGCCGTCCGCGTGCAGAGCCGGATGCAGACCAACGTGATGGTGCCTGGGGAAGTGAAGAAGGTCGAGAAGCGCGCGAAGCACCTGGGGGTCAAGCCCGTGCTCGACAGCAACGGCACCTCGTTCGAACTCTCCTTCGGCATCCGCAAGGCGAAGTTCACGCTGAACGAGAGCCAGTTCAAGAAGCTCCAGTGGAAGTGAGGCTCTCGAGTCTGTACCGGGCACAGATCAGGAAGGTCAGCTCTTCTTCTGCTTCTTGGCCCAACTGTCGCGCAGGCCGACGGTGCGGTTGAAGACGAGAGCCTCGGGGCGGCTGTCCTTGCTGTCGACGCAGAAGTAGCCGGTCCGTTCGAACTGGACGGTCTGGCCGGGCTCCGCATCCGCCAGGGAGGGCTCGAGCTTGCATCCTGACAGAGTGGTCAGGGAATTCGGGTTGAGGTTTGAGCGACCGTCCTCGCCGCCGGCGGGGTCCCGCGGATCCTCCGTCGCGAACATGTGCTCGTAGAGGCGGACCTCGGCGTCGAGCGCGTGCTCTGCGGAGACCCAGTGGATCGTGCCCTTGACCTTGCGACCGTCCGGCGCGTTGCCGCCCCGGGTCTCGGGGTCGTAGGTGCAGCGCAACTCCACGATCTCGCCGCTGTCATCCTTGACGAAGTCCGTGCAGGTCACGAAGTAGGCGTAGCGCAGACGCACCTCGCGGCCTGGACCGAGTCGGAAGAACTTCTTAGGCGGCTCCTCCATGAAGTCACTGCGCTCGATGTAGAGCACCTTGGAGAACGGCACCTTGCGCGTCCCCGCACCCTCGTCTTCCGGGTTGTTGATCGCATCGAGCTCCTCGACCTGGTCATCCGGGTAGTTCTCGATGACGACCCTGAGCGGATCCAGGACCGCCATGACTCGATTCGCGCGCTTGTTGAGGTCTTCGCGAAGGCAGAACTCGAGCAACTCGATCTCGTGCACGCTGTTGAACTTGGCGACGCCGACGCGCTCGCAGAGGCTGCGGATCGCCTGCGGCGTGAAACCGCGGCGCCGCATGCCCGAGAGCGTCGGCATGCGCGGGTCGTCCCACCCATCGACAATACCGTCGTTGACGAGCTTGAGCAGGTTGCGCTTGCTCATCAACACGTGCGTGATCTGGAGCTTCGCGAACTCGATCTGCTGCGGATGATGAATACCGAGTTTGTCGAGGCACCAGTCGTACAGCGGTCGGTGAATCTCGAACTCGAGCGTGCAGATCGAATGCGTGATTCCCTCGATCGAGTCCGACTGGCCGTGCGCCCAGTCGTACATCGGATAGATGCACCACTTGTCGCCCGTGCGGTGATGGTATTCGTGTCGGATCCGGTAGAGCGTCGGGTCGCGCATCCAGATGTTCGAATGCTCCATGTCGATCTTGGCACGCAGCACGTGTTCGCCGTCCTTGAACTCCCCGTCCCGCATGCGCGCGAAGAGGTCGAGGTTCTCGTCGACGCTGCGGTCCCGGTGCGGACTGTTCTTGCCGACGCCGTGGACGGTGCCGCGGTACTCCTTGATCTCATCGGCACCCAGACTGTCGACGTACGCGTCGCCACTCTTGATGAGTTGGACAGCGAAGTCGTGGAGCTGTTCGAAGTAGTCCGACGCGTAGTGCGGCTCACCCTCCCACTCGAACCCCAGCCACTTGACGTCGGCCATGATCGACTCGACGTACTCGACCTCCTCCGCCGCGGGGTTCGTGTCATCAAATCGCAGGTTGCACTTGCCGCCGTATTCTTTCGCGATGCCAAAGTTCAGGCAGATCGACTTCGCGTGGCCGATGTGGAGGTAGCCGTTGGGTTCCGGCGGGAAACGGGTGTGCACCCGTCCGTCGTTCTTGCCGCTGGAAAGGTCCTGAGCGACGATCGTGCGGACGAAGTCGACGGGGCCGGACGCCTCGGTCTCTCGGTCTTCTGGACTCATGCGCAGGATGTTGTAGGTGCGGTCGAGACCAAAGCAACCATTCTCCATCCTGCCTGGAGGGCGGACTTGCACGGATTCGGGACGCCCGGAACGCGTTTCACGAAGCCTACTTCTGGACCGGGGCCCGACCGGACCTTAGGTTTCCGCGTGCGGCACTGACCTCCTCGTCGCACCACGGCACCGCCGGTCCGTCGGCGGCAGCCATGCACTCCCCCCAAAACCCCTCGATCGGCTCAACATGAACTTCAAACAAGACGGCATTGCCCCTAACTCAGGTCGCCTCCTCTGGGCCGGATTCATGGCCATTCTCGCCGCCGGCGTCGGCTTCGGCGTACGCGGCGGAATCCTGGCCAACTGGGGAGCCGACTTCGGTTTCACCGGCAAAGAACTCGGCGACATCATGGGCGCGATGTTCAGCTCGTTCTGCTTCGGCATCA
>CAYYAQ010000202.1:0-4868 GCA_964469555.1 uncultured candidatus Brocadiaceae bacterium
GCGCGCCCGCCGCGGTCGCCGGCGTCACGGGCGCGGCGTTGGTAGAAGGACCAGACGGCGCGGACGAAGATGCCGCGGACCCGGGCGCAGAGCCGCGGGTCTCTTGCCAACAGGAAGCGGGCCGTCGCTCGGCAATGCACGGCACGCTCACGCGAGCGTCGAGGTTGTGGTGACTTTCGGATGATGGATGTCGAGTGATGTTGGAACGCTTGCGTCTCACTCGGCCATTCCAACCTGCGTGTTGGCGACAAGCGCGTTCGTCGATCAGTCGATCCGAATCTCGTCGACGTTCGGACCACCTTGACCCGCTGCGCGCAGACCGATGGTGTGCACACCCTTGGCGAGGACCAAGGTGGTGATCGTCTCCTTCCACACGGTCCAGCTACCGGTGGCTGGCATGGACAACGCGGGCACGACGACTTTCCCGTCGATGAGGATGTCCAATGGTCGGTCACCCCTGCCGAGGGCGTAGCGCACGTGGAGGGTGCGGCGGCCAGCGCGAGGTACATCCACGGTCCACTCCACAATGTCGTCCGTCGCGTTCGCGAAGTCCACGTAACCCGTGCCTCGAAAACCTCCGTTGCTCTTGGCGATCGTCGCGCCGTCGATTCGTCCAGCCTGTTCGGCTTGCAATGCGGACTTCGTGAGAGGTGTCGGCTTTCCGGCTGGGCGTGGCTCCCACTGTGGTCGGCCGACCGTTCCGTCGAGGAGACGATTGAGGGTGTAGCACACGAGTCGGTGGACGACAGCGTCGCCGTGGCTGGACTTGATGTCGCCGATGTGTAGCTCATGGACGAAGCCCGGCCGGAGGTCAGCGAGATCGAGGGTGACCGTGCGGCGATCGGCACCGATCGCGGCGCGCGAGACCTCGACGTCGGTCATCTGTGTCCGGTCTGAGCCGTACTTGCGGTGGTAGCGGTAGTAGTACCGACGACAGGAGAACGCGGCTTTCGAGATTGTGTCGGGATCGACGGGCTTGGTGAAGGTGAACGCGAAGCCCTTCTCAGTCAGCTTCGCATGCAGTACTTCCATCGGCACCTCGCCGGTCCATTGCAGGCGCTGCAGGCCCTTGCCACCGACCCAGGACAGGGCCGTGTGACCGATCCAGAGCCGCCCCTTGGCGTCGAACACCATGCGGTGAACTCCGCGCTTTAGACCTGCGTTCTCGTAGAACGTCACCGTGGCACCCTGGGTTGCGCCGCCGACGTTCTCCAGCATGAGGCGGAGAATGCGCCCACTGTTCATCTCGCCGATGAGAGTTTGACCCGCAAACGGACCGAAGCGGCCTCCGGTGTCATCGGGAATGGGTTGCGTCGGACTGTTGGCGACGATGCCGTGGGGAAACAGCACACTCGCCGGCACTCGCATGTCGTCGAGCTTGCGTACCGACAGCTTCAGTGGGTCTCCCTTGGTCCAGTCATCCCGCCACACCAGCGAAGAGACGTGGCCGTGGAAGCCACCGGGTTGGATCACGTGCAGCTTGCTCGTGCCGAGCCAGTCGCCCTGGTTGTCAGAGACGAGAAGACGGCCCTTTGCGTCAAAGCCGATACCGTCTGGCGATCGCACACCACTGGCAACCGGACGCATCGCCCCGGTCTCACGGTCGACGCACAACACCCAGCCGCGATAGGGGACACACGCGTACATGCGGCCCGGCCGACCTAGTTTGCGGAACTCACCACGGACTTCAGGACGGATACCGGCACCATTCGATGCCGTGTTGAGCGCGATCCAGTAGTCCCCCTTCGGACCGATCGCGGGGCCGAAAGCGAACTCGTGGTAGTTCCCGCTCATGCCGAAGTCATCACAGAGCGTCTGGTAGTCGTCGGCGACACCGTCTCCGTCGGTATCCGAGATGCGTGTCAACTCGGGTCGCTGCATCACGACAAGGGTGTTCGCATCCTCGGCGACCAGACCGAGCGGTTCCTGTAGACCCTCTGCGAACAGCTGCCAGGTCTCCTTCTTCGGGTCGAAGATGTAGATCTCGCCGCGGTGACAGCACATCGCGAGGCGTCCGTCGGGGAGGAAGGTCAAGCCGCCGACTTGTGCATCCAGGCCCATCGGTGTCGCGATGTCACTCACCGAGTAGTACTGCTGCATCCCCTTCTGCGCGCTGGCGAACGTGGAGGTAAAGGCGAGGGCCGATGCTGTCAGATGAAACCACTTCATCGTCCGTTCTCCCGCATCGAGATGCGCACGGTGAGCTCATTGCCGGTGTCGATGTTGATGCCGCCTTTGCGCCAGGCGTGCGGCGCGGTGGTGACGACGACCTTGCCGTCCCACTCGGGGTGGAAACGGATCGATCGGCTGGCGCCCGAGAATCGAAACCGACGCACGAGGTTGCCGTTCTGAACACGGATCAACTCACGCACTTCGAGGTCACCCAGGCGGTAGCGAAATTCGGGGAGCCGGTCGATGAGCCGATAGCCGAGAAACTCAGGCTTGGGCTGTTCACCATTGCCGAGGCGAAAGGGGAAGCCCTTCTCGGTGTAGAACGTCTTGCCCTGCAGCTTGGCGAGGCCATTGCCGTTTTCCTTCCACACCGGCATCGGGTCGACGAATCCTCCTCGCCATGCGTAGCGGAGTCGACAGGTCCCGGCGTCGAAGCAGTACGACAGTTCGCTGTCCAGCCCGACAGCGATCGCGGCCGGCGAAGCGTTGGGCATGAAGATCCGATACATGATCGGTCGGCGATCCGGTTTCCACGCGTGTAGGCTGTGATGCTGATGCGCAGAAGGAGTGGCGAGGCCGCGGGCGATGGGGGAGACATGCTTGTCCTTGCCGATCGCGGGCATTTTGCGACCGACGTACATCGCGCCGAACATGATTACGCCGTGCCCCGGATACGTGCACACGTAGGGGTAGACGCCCTTCTTCTTCGGTGCCACAAAGCGGAGCGTTCGTTTCACTCCTGGATTGAGGATAGGCAAGGACCAGAGCACGTCGGGCGAGTCGGGAACGTAGCTCTTCGCTGGCCCATTTGCGCCGAGGGCCAGCGCGGCGGTGACGATCAGCAAACGCCGGCCAGGCTTGACGACCAGCAGGTTGTGCGCCATCTCGTCGTTGTTGTGGAAGCGGATCTCGACGGCCTGTCCAGGCTTCGCGGCGAAGCGAGGAACGCTGTACTGAAGCCCGGGCAACACCTTCATCTCGACGACGACGGGGGCGGATTGCGCTGGGGCGAGGCCGGCTAGAGCGCAAAGAGGGAGGATGAGGTGATCTTGCATGCAGCGAGGGAGGGGGAGCGAAGTCGTGGCGAGGTGATGCCGTGGACTCATGAGACGTGAGCGTAGCATCACGGCTTGTCCATGCGTACTGTCCGGGAAGTGAGTCGCCCGAGCCCAACCGTAGATCGATGAAGCGCAATCTCGAGAGCGGCCGCCATCGAATCGCCTGGGGCCTGGCAGGCGTATTCCTGACGGCTCTGATCATGGGGCCCGGGCCCGGGTCGATGCTCGTGGATGGCAGTGCGACGGCACCCAACTTCTGGTTCGGGGTGCCGGTGCTCTACCTGTGGCTCGTCTTCTGGCTCCTGGTGATGTCGGGGTGTGTCGTGACTGCGGCGCGGTGTCTTTGGCAGGACGAGGAGTGATGGGATACACACCTCACGTCATCCTGGGTCTGTACCTTCTCGGGCTACTCGTCCTCGGGCTCGTCAGCCACCTGAAGAGCCGCCGCGCTGTTCATGCCGAGGAGGACTACTACCTCTCGAGCCGAGGCCAGGGTGTTCTCACCACGTCGCTCACCATCATGGCGACGTACTTCTCGGGGTTTGCGATCCTGACCTTCCCGGGCTGGGTCTACAGCAGCGGCATCGCACCGATGCTCTACGCCCTGAATCTTCCGGTCGCGGCGATGGCGATCTACATCCTCGGCAATCGCATCCGTCGCATCGGCGCGAAGCGGGGCTACATTACCCCAGCGGACATGGTCGCGGACTACTACGGCGACTCGAAGCTCATGCGGGGGTTGATCGCACTGGTCGGAGCGCTCTACGTCATTCCCTATGTCGTGATGCAGGTCAAGGCCGGCGGCATCCTCGCCCAGGGTCTGTTTCGTGATGTGGAAGCCATCTCACTGCTGGGCATACAGCTCTCGATCGAGAATGCCGGAGTGGGTGCCTTGTCGCTCATCACGATGACCTACGTGATCATCGGTGGCATGCGCTCGGTGGCCTGGACAGATGTGCTCCAAGGCCTCCTTCTTCTCACCGCCATGCTGTTGTCCGGGGTCGCCATCATGCATGCGCTCGGTGGACCCACCGGCTACTTCGAGGCAGTCGGCGAACTCGACGGTCCACTGCTCACCATGCCCGAGGCGCCGGAGCGCTTCAACACCTGGCACGCGATGACGTTCTGTGGTTTTGCGTCTCTCGCCAGCATTGTGCAGCCTGCGCAGTGGATGCGATTCTATGCAGCTCGAGACTCGGCGACCCTCAGGCGAAGCTCGATCGCGTTTGCCACGATCCTGCCGGCCTGCTTCATCTTTGGAGTCTTCCTGGTCGGCCTCGGTGGTCGGGCCCTCTACCCGACACTGGCGGACGGCTCGTTGCCGGCGGGATTGACCAAGCCGGATGACATCGTGATCCTGGTGATTCAGGACCACTTTCCAGCGATGTTCGGGGCCCTCGGTTTCGTCCTCGTGGCTCTGATCTTGGTTGCTGTCATGGCGGCTTCCATGTCCACGGCCGACTCGAATCTCCACGCCCTGAGCGCGGTCGCTGTGCGGGATGTCTATCAGCATGTCCGGCCCACGGCCCAGGTGCGGGAACGGGCATGGTTCGGGCGGGGCGTCATCGTCTTGGCGACGATCGCAGCAGCCGGGATCACCTACGCCGGGGAGGGTTCCAACCTGCTCAATACGATCAC
>CAYYAQ010000202.1:4878-8608 GCA_964469555.1 uncultured candidatus Brocadiaceae bacterium
CTGCCTTCTTCTTCCTCGCGATGGCATTCTCCGCGCAGCTGTTGCCTGTCACCATCGATCTGCTCTTCCTGCGTCGAGGCAGCAAGCTCGGGGCAGTGGCTGGACTCACAGCCGGTGTGTTGACGGTCTGTCTCTTCCCGCCGATCGGTACACTCCTCTTGGGTGGGGGGCATGATCTCGTCGAGGCCACTGCGCAGCTCAAGACCCTCCTCGATGTGGGGTTCTGCGGTCTGGTGGTGAACGCATTCGTCTTTGCGGTGGTCAGTTGTTTCACCCAAAAGCCGGACCTCGCTCATCGGGAAGCCTTCGCCAGGGACCTCTCCCCTCGACCTCCAACCTCATCATCATGAATCGGCCACAGATTCCGGACGCCCCTGCCATCCTCACCACGACCGTCGGGTCCTATCCGGTTCCCGATTGGCTCACGGCGCTTCCCTCGGAGCAGGCGGTGGTCGACGCGACCCGGGTCATCTTCGACATCCAGCGCCAGGCGGGGATCGACTTGCCGACCGACGGGGAGCTCTATCGCTTTGACATCAACCATCCCGAGACCAACGGGATGATCGAGTACTTCACCGGCTCCATGGGTGGCTGTGACGCGCGCATCGGCCGGGCTGATGCGGAGGCCTTTCAGGCGAAGCAAGAGATGGGCTTCCGCGCCAAGCCCGCCGCAGTGGTCCGGGAAGCTCTGCACGAAGGATCGCTCAACCTCATCGATGACTGCCGTCGCGCGGCGTCCGTCGCCGGAGGAGCCTTCAAGTTCACCGTCACCAGCCCCTACATGCTCTCCCGCACCCTGCTCGATACGCACTACGGTGACTTCGATGCACTGACGCTGGCGATCGCGGACGTTCTCGCGGAGCAGGTCAAGGGCCTGCCGTGCGCCTGCCTGCAAGTCGATGAGGCCAACATTCCCGGCAGCCCGGAGCATGCCCCGCTCGCGGCGGTGGCCATTAACCGGATCCTCGACGCAGTCGCTACTCCGACCGCGGTGCACTTCTGTTTCGGCAACTACGGTGGCCAGACGATTCAGGCCGGTAGCTGGCATACGCTCATCGGCTTCCTCAACAGTCTCCACGCCGACCATGTCGTTCTCGAGCTGGCGCATCGACCCGATCGCGATCTCGAGGCGCTCGCGGCGATCGATGCGAAGATCGGCCTCGGGCTCGGTGTCGTCGACATCAAGGTGAACCACATCGAGACCCCCGATCAGATCGCAGCGGCGATCGACAAGGCGGCTCAGGTCGTCGGTGCGGACCGCATCGAATTCGTGCATCCCGACTGCGGGTTCTGGATGCTCAAGCGTTCCGTCGCGGACCGCAAGATCGAAGCCCTCACCCGCGGCCGCGACAAGTTCCTCGGCATCAGCTGAAGCAACATGAGCTCCTTGCCCACGATGAGCGTGCACGACGTGTCCTTTCACGTCCTGCCGATGCAGACGCGCTTTCCGTTCCAGTATGGGATCGCGTCCATGACCGCGCTGCCGCATCTGTTCGTCACTGTGCGAGGTGAGTGCGGAGGAGTGCCCCTGTCCGGTGTGAGCTCGGAAGGGCTGCCGCCAAAGTGGTTCACCAAGGATCCGGAGACCACCTTCGAAGACGACTTGCCGCAGATGCTCGAAGTGATCACGGTGGCCGCGTCAAACCTGACACGGGCAGCTACCGGCACGTTCTTCGACCACTGGAAGGAGCTCTACTACCGTCAGGAGTCCTGGGCCAGGGAGAACGGAGTCCCTCCCCTGCTGGCCAATCTCGGCGTCAGCCTCATGGAACGGGCCCTGCTCGATGGGTTTTGTCGTGCGATGAAGGTCAGCCTCGCCGAGGCGTTGCGGAGTAACGTGCTGGGGCTCGCGCTCGGCGAAGTGCGAGATGAGTTGGCTGGCAACGACCCAGCGGACTTGCTGCCTGCGGCACCGCTGAGTCGCATCGTGGCGCGCCACACGGTGGGGCTCGGCGATCCACTCACCACGGCACAGGTCGAGGCCCCACTCGAAGACGGCTTGCCGTTCTCCCTCGAGGAGTGCATCGCCGCCTACGGCATCGACCACTTCAAAGTGAAGCTATGCGGCGTGCTCGAGAAGGACCTGGCGAGGCTGCGGACTTTGCAGGAGATCTTCCAGCGGGACGCGGCTCCGGACTACAAGCTGACCCTGGATGGCAATGAACAGTTTCCCGACATCGCGACGCTCGCGGCCCACTGGCAGGCCTACCGAGGTGACGAGGCGATTCGGGATCTGCTGACCCATGTTTTGTTCGTGGAGCAGCCACTGCATCGCGATTCCGCGCTGGCTGATGAGGTCAAGGACGGCTTGTCGACCTGGTCGGACGCGCCACCCTTGATCATCGATGAGTCCGAGGCGGATCTCACCTCGCTGCCCCGGGCCCTCGACTTGGGCTACGCCGGGACCAGCCACAAGAACTGCAAGGGCATCGTGAAGGGAATCGCGAACGCATGTCTGCTCGAGCATCGGCGTCGGCGGGATCCGGGTCGCCAGTTCGTGCTCAGTGGGGAGGACCTGGCGAACGTCGGCCCGGTGGCGCTACTCCAGGATCTGGCGGTCATGGCTTGCCTCGGCATCGACCACGTGGAGCGCAATGGACATCACTACTTCCGCGGTCTGTCGATGTACCCGGATGCGGTTCAGGCCGCCGTCTTGGCAGAGCACTCCGACCTGTACCGACGGCACGAAGCTGGGTTTCCCACTCTGAACATCACGGCGGGGAGTCTGGAGATCGGAAGTGTGGTGACGGCACCCTTTGGAACCAAGACCCAGCTCGCCACCAGTCGGTTGCAGACCTTGGACGCATGGCTCGCGGACCCGACGGCGTCACCTTCTCGTTCGAAACAGTGATACGCGGGTCGATGCCGGCGCTCACTTCCTGGCCGTCAAGAACTTGAGCAACTCGAGGACCTGGCGCTCGCTCAGTGAGTCCAGGAGGCCCGCCGGCATCGCCGACTCCCCGGTCGTCCGTCGATCGGCGATCTTTGACTTCTCGATCCGCGTGACCGCCCCGGCGTTGGCCACCTCGATCATGTCGGCGGACTCTGACCGCACCATGCCGCTGACCTTGCTGCCGTCCTCCAGGCTGATGACGTGGAGTTCGAAAGCCTCGCCGACCACAGCGTTCGGATCGACGATGTTCTCGATGAAGTAATCGACGCCGTTGCGATAGGAGCCGGTGAGATCCGGGCCGTTCTCGCCGCCCAACGTGTGGCAGATGGCACACAGGGACGTGAAGAGCTTCTGGCCGTTTGCCTTGCTGTATGCCCAGACTGGCGCCTCGGAGTAGAGCTTCTGGTAGGCGGTGATGCGCTCCTTCACGTCTGCGCTGGCGTCCGACGCACCCCACGAGGCGGCGACACGTCTGGTGACCTCTGCATCGTCGATGTTGCGCATGTCGCGAATGTGTAGCGCGGTGATCCAGCTCCTTGGGACGCGCTTGGTGTCGACGGCCTCGAGCAGGGCACGGGCGAGGACCGGCTTGCCCGACATGGTGACCAGCGCCGTGGCGCGATCCCCAGCCGCGAGTCCCTTCAGGTGACCGAGCAGTGATTCGGCGACAGCGGCGTCGTCGAACCGGCCGATCATCGGAATCACGCCGGGACGCAACGCCTTGTCGTCGAGGGCCGCGAGCAACTGCGTCCTGCAGCCGTCATCGCCGACCTGTCGCAGCAGCTTCAGGGAGCGCCGCTTCGCGGAGGTGGCAGAGCAGGCGAGCGCAGACTGGCG
>CAYYAQ010000203.1:0-8420 GCA_964469555.1 uncultured candidatus Brocadiaceae bacterium
GGCCAGTTCTACACGGTGGTCACCGTTTCTGTCGAACAGCGACACCGCCTGGGGTGCTGCCGCTACGGCTCCCTCGAGTGCAGAGTGCGGGAAGGTGATGCGATCCGTCTCGCGATCCCCCGGCAGACCCGCCTGCGTCAACCGTGCGAATGCCTCGGAATCATCGATGCGTACGCCGGTCGTTGCGAGCAACGACATTGCCTCGTCGATGATGCGGCCGGCGAGTTCGTCGTCGAGGATGCTCAGCAACGGTCTCATGGTTGTCTCGACTCCCGTCGAGCAATCGGTTCCTCACGAAGTGTCGGTATCGTAGAGTAGGCCGGATACAGGTCCTTGCGCAATTGAATCAGGTGCTCTACGCGGGCAAGAGTGACGAGGTTGCGGCCTTCGCACGGCAGGCGCTCGCCGAAGGTCTCTCCGCAGAGGGCGTGCTCTAGCGGGGGCTCGTGGCAGGCATGAAGGCCGTCGGTGAGGACTTCCGAGACAACGTGATCCACGTCCCGCAGGTCTTGATCGCAGCTCGCTCGATGAAGGCAGGTATGGCCGTTCTCGAGCCCTTGCTCGGTGGATCGGATGGGTGCGGCACGCCTTGGGACGATCGTCCTGGGTACCGTGAAGGGTGACCTTCACGACATCGGCAAGAGGCTCGTCTGCACGCTGGCCGAGGGCGCAGGCTTCAAGGTGATCGATATAGGCGTGGATCAATCGGCGGACAGTTTCGTCGCCGGCGTTCCTGCTCAAGACGCAGCAGCAACCGTGGCATCTGCGGACGGTGATCATCGCGAACCACGCGATCACCGCGAAGTAGCTCGGCGACCCGGGACTCCCCCGCTAGGATCCGCCCGCTCGCTGTCACTGCGCGACCGGCTGAATCAGATCGAGGCCTGACGGTGGCCGAGCGCGTTGCTACGCTCGCCACCACCCATGTCCGAGTTGCCGCCCTTTCGCCGAGCTGACACCGCCGTCTTGGCGGTGTTGTTCCTCGCGGTCGCCGTGCAGGTGCCGCAGGGGATCCGCTTTGGGGATGGACTGGAGTTCGTCTCGGTCGCCGCGGACCTCGGAGTCGGCCACCCGCCGGGCTATCCCTTGCTCACCCTCCTCGCGTGGGTGGCCATCAAGCTCCTCGCGTTCTGCGAGCCCTACAACGCGGTGCTCTGGATGTGCAAGGGCGCGGTGTTCGCCGCTGCCGCTGGCGTCTACGCGTGGGGTCGATTCCTCTTTGGTCGAACGAGCGTGGCGAACGCGACCGCGATTGTTGCGGCGGGCGGTGCGGCGCTGGTGTTCGTGTTCAGTGGGCCCATTTGGCCGACGCAGGTCTGGGTCGAGGCGTACGGGCTCAACGCGGCGTTTCTGTTGTGGGTGAGCTACTGCCTCGCGCGGGCCAGTGTCGATCCCGGATCTGGTGGTCGAATGCTGTGGATCGCGGCGGCCCTGCTCGGCTTGTCGGTCGGCAACCACGCGACGTCCGCATGCCTGGGGCCGGCGCTGCTCTGGACGGCGTGGGGCGTCGGGCGGGGCAGCGGGTTCCGGACGCCTCTCCTGGCGCTTGCCGTCGCCGCTGCGCTGCCGGTCCTGGTGTACGGGACCCTGTTGTTGCGCGTGCCTGCGGAACATGGCCTCGGCTGGGGTGACACCTCGACGTTTGAGCGGCTGCTTCGGCACGTGGGTGGTGGGCAGTACGGCGAGACGCGGCTGCTCATGCTCGATCCGGTGACGCCATTCACGTTCGAGACCTGGGCGAAGTTCGCTGGTGGGCGGGTTCTGGCATTGTTCGGATCCCTGGGCAGTCTGGTGCTCAACGGCCCGGTGATCTCGTGGATCGCTGCGGTTCCGCTCGTGCTGCTCGGCGGTTTCGGCTTGGTGGCGCGGGCCGCGGATGGCACGCGACTGATCGGTTTCGGTCTGGCGGTTGCCCTGGCGCTGCAGTTCGGGTTCGTGTTGATGTTCAACATCGCGGACTTCCACGATCACCTGATCGGGGTGGTCGTATTGATGTCGCCCTTCGTGCTCGCAGGTCTGGCTTCGTTGCCGCGGGTCTTGCCGCCCGGGCTGCATCAGAGTCGCCTCGGCGTCGGTGTGTTGGTCGCGGTCTTGCTCGGTGCAGCGATTCTCACGAATCGATCCGCCGCGTACCCACCAGAGCGCCATCTCGCGGGACCGTGGGTGCAGCGTTTTCTCGCGGCACTTCCGACCGGGGCATCGATCGTCACGGCTCTAGACTCCGATCTCTTTGCGATGTGGTACGTCCAGTTCGCGAAGGGCGAGCGGCGCGATCTCTTCGTCTATCCGGCGAACTTCGTCCGCGAGCCCTGGGTTCTCAAGACCCTGAATCCGGACGACCCGCGCCGCCAGATCGTCGGGGTTCGTGCGGGACCGATGGGGTCGGTGCAGGATTACGTCCGCGACCTGAAGGAGCTCGTCTTCGACCCGCTGCTGGCGAGCGGCCAGCCGGTGTTCACGACCATGCACGACCCGCAGGAGATCGCCGAGATGAACAAACTGTTCGAGTTGCGCAAAGCCGCGGATCTGGTGTCCAAAGAGGAGTTCGACCTGCTGATGGCTGCCGCAGTCCGCCATGGCTACGACGGTGCGCCGAGGCTGATCGAGGTCCGGCCGAAGCGCTGAGCGGGTTTCTTACGTACTCGTGGCCTTTGCAGCTGCGGATTGCGTCTTGGGGGTGGCGGGCGCATCGCCAGTGGCCGCCGCTGAAATCGAAAATCCCATCCCGATGACACTGTGAGAGGGGGCCGGGGGAGTCGACCGACACTCCCGGCCCCCGATCGGCGGGCTTGTCCCGAGCACCTTGGTCATGGCGCGAGGCTCTGCCTTGGTGGCGAGCCAGTTGCCGGATTAACGCGAACGGGCACGGCGCCCTGTGAAGCTGCGCCGTGCCCGTCGCGAAGTGGTGGAGCCTTTTAGGGCCCTACTTTACGTCCTTGCAGTTGAGGGCAACGGCGTTGGTCGTACCGACAGTGTTCGCGTTCTTGCCCTTGACGATGTACGCGGCCTGGATGCCCAGAGCCTCGGCCCTACCAGCCTTGAAGGTGAATTTGGCGGTGGAAGGATCTTTCCACACCATCACGATGGTGGGATCGGCATAGATCATGCACTTGCTGCCCGGGATCTTGATGCCCTTGGTGTTGACCTTGCCGACGATCAGCACGGTGGGGGCGCCCTTGGGGATATTCTTCGTCGTCAGGCTGAGGGTGTTGTCGGTTTTCCCAGGAGTGACCTTGCCGGCCAGCCAAGCGCCGCAACCCTTGCCGTAGGGGCGCATCGGCGCGCAGTTGCTACCGCCGCCACCGCCACCGCCAGTTGCGAAGGTGACGCTGACGGAACCCGAGTAGCCGGCGGCGCCCTTGGCCTTGACGGCCGCGGATCCGCTGCTGCTGATGGTGACGGTCAGGCCCTTGGAGCCGGTGGTGAAGGGCAAAGACTTCTTGCTGGACTTGTCCTTGCCGGAGAATTTGTCGACGCCCTTGCCGTCGACCTCGACTGCGAAGACCATCGCCGCGCCATCGGTGACGCGGCGATTGGTGAAGACGATGTTCAAGGTTCCCTTGGTGTTGGGCTTGACGGCGCCGGTCCAGGTGATGGCGTGTGCAGCACCGGACTTGCCACCCTTGGTGGTGGTGGTGCCGGCCGAGGCGGAGCCTTTTTCCTCGGTGGTTTGCGCGCTGCCTGTTTCAGTAACGATGACGCCGGAGCCGGCCTTTGTGGCGATGGCGTTAGCCGAAGAGGTTGCGGTGGCTCTGGCTGTTGGCTTGTTCTTGCCCTCGCTCGCCCTCGAGATGCTGGAAACGCCCTTGGCTGTTCCGGCGGTGCCCTTCTTGACGCTGTTCGAGTTGTTGGTTTTGCCGGCGGTGGCGGTTGTGCCGTAGTCCGTCGCGGTCTTCAAAGGGCTCGTTTTCTGGGCGGAAAGTCCGACGGCCACGACGGAAGTCGCTACTGCTGTGAGAAGAAGCTTGATCATTATGGGTACCCTTGGTGAAGGTCGTGACAGGGGAGGGAGGTGAAGGTCGTGACAGGGGAGGAATCTTCCATCGCTGCTGGCGAAACGCATCCCACCGGAAGGTAACGGCCACCACGTCCGCCGCTGTCTCATTAATCTCGCGAATTGCCGCAGATCTTAGTGAGCGCCATGGCCGTGGGGTAGGAAGGCCCGACGAAACAACCAGGAGGCAATCCGACGCGCCGCGGTGAGACGTATTGCGACACTCGTCATCGAGTGCGTCGACTCTCCCGTTCCCGTAATAGTCCGCATCCACGACCGTCGACACCGGAGCGAAGTCAGGAACCACATCAATGATGATCGAGAAGCGCGAACGGAACCGGGATCTACCCGACCCGCGGTCGCTACGATTGTCGCCACGCCCGCGAGCCAATCGCACGCGTGACCGTGCACCGTCCAAACCAAATCGAAATGAGAGTTTCCGTCGAGCGTCCGTTGACCTTGCTGTGGTTCATGGTCGCGCTTGCTTGTTGCGTCGAGCGCGTTCAATCGCAGGAATTCCGTCGGCTCTTCGACGGCAAATCTCTCAACGGATGGCATGGGGACTCGAGGTTCTGGACAGTCGAGGACGGGACCATCACGGGACGTAGCACGAAGACGAACCCACTGAGGCAAGGGACGTATCTCTACTCGGATGAGGCCTTCGATGACTTCGAACTCCGCTTCAAGTTCCGCATCAACACGAAGTGGGGAAACTCGGGAGTTCAGTATCGGAGTCGCGTCGTCGACAAGGAGCACTACGTCGTCCACGGATACCAGGCAGACATCGAATCGGGCGAGACGTACAACGGTATTCTGTACGACGTCGGCGGGCGGGCGTTCATCGCCAAGCGCGGTGACCGGGTCGTGATCGACGAGCACGGTACGAAGAACGTGGTCGGCAAGACCTGCGATCCGGTCGAGGCACAGGCTGCGATCAGGCACGGGCAGTGGAACGACTACGCGGTCATCGCCTGCAAGAACCGGCTGCGGCACGTGATCAATGGCTATGTGGTGGTGGAGGTGCAGGACAATGAGCCGGGGAAGGGTGCGTTGACGGGCATCCTGGCCTTGCAGATGCACCAGGGCCCCCCGATGGAGATCCAGTTCAAGGACATCCTGATCAGGAAACTCGAGTCCTTCCCGGCGGTCTCCGGACGAACTCACGAGTCAGCGGGCCTGACGCTGCTCCCCGGCTACGAGGCCGAACTCCTGTATTCAGTCCCCAAGAAGACGCAGGGATCGTGGATCTCGATGACCTTCGACGACAAGGGGCGGATGATCGCCACCGCCGAAGGCGGTTCGCTCTACCGCCTCACGTTTCCGAAGATCGGCGAGAGCGGTCAGGCGCGAGTGGAGGAGCTCAAGATCAAGGAGGCAAAGGACACGCGCGGATTGCTCTGGGCCTTCGACAGTCTGTATGTGGCGACGGATGCGGTCTACCGACTGCAGGACACCAACGGCGACGATCAGTTCGACAAGGTCACCAAGATACTCGGCAACGTGACGAGCCGTTCGGCCCATGGCTCGCACGCGATGATCGTCACCGAAGACGGCAAGGGCATCTACTTCATCAACGGTAACTTCACCAAGTTCGCCAACAACATGCCCGGCCGCCAGCCGCCGGTCTGGAAAGCAGACGCTCTGCTGCCGCACATCATCAACACCCGCCACGCGGCAGGCGTGAGGGCGCCCGGAGCCTGGGTCTGTCGATTCGATCCGGACGGGCAAAACCCCGAGATGCTGGCCAGCGGCATGCGGAATCCGTGCGACCTCGCGATCAACGAGGACGGGGAGCTCTTCACATTCGATGCCGACATGGAGTGGGACATGGGTATGCCTTGGTACCGCCCGACCCGGATCAACCACCTGGCCAGCGGCGCCGAGTTCGGCTGGCGAACCGGAAGCCAGAAGTGGCCCGACTACTACGCCGACAGCCTCGGAGCGGTCGTGAACATCGGGCCGAGCAGCCCGACCGGCATCGTGTCCGGAGCCAAGACCAGGTTTCCGGCACGCTACCGTGCGTGCCTCTACGTCTGTGACTGGACCTTCGGAACCCTCTACGCGGTGCACCTGCAAGCCGAAGGAGCCAGCTATCGGGGAGAGAAGGAGGAGTTCGCGACCAAGATGGGCTTTCCCCTCGTCGACGTCGAGGCGGGTCCTGAAGGCGCCTTGTATTTGTTGACGGGGGGATGGGCGAACCAGAGTGACATCTACCGCATCCGGTATGCGGGAACGGAGAACCTCGAGGGTCGACACGCAGCTGTCGACCCCAGGGCGCAGCAGTTGCGGTCGCTACGCAGGACGCTGGAGTACCATCACCGACGCGTGGGGCGAGCCGCCGTCGTCGAAGCCTGGAAGTATCTCTCCCATCCGGATCGGCACATCCGCTACGCAGCCCGTATCGCCATCGAGAACCAGGACATCGAACTCTGGCGACAGCGTGTGTTCGCCGAAGAAGACCCCATCGCGGTGGTGCACTCGGTGATCGCCCTTGCTCGCCATGGGGATCGCTCGCTGCTGGAACGAACCATTCAGAAGCTCGGCGAAGTCGACTTCGCAAAGCTCAGCCGCTTCCATCAATTGGGGTTGTTGCGGGCCTACGGTCTCGTACTCAGTCGTTGGGGCAAGCCCTCAGCGAAGACCCAGCAGCGACTCACGAAGCGGCTCGCCTCGCATTTTCCGGCATCGGACAAGGCTCTCAACCGGGAGTTGTGTTGCCTGCTGAGCTACCTCGAAGCCCCCACGGTGGTGTCCGAGACCATCGCGTTGATGAAACACGAGAAACCGGAAGTAACGACTTCGCACGGCGACTTGTTGAAACGCAACAAGGGGAATCCAAGGGCGAGTTCCAACGGGGCGGTCATCGAGCGCATGCTCGCGAACCATCCCAACATCCAGAGCATCTATTACCTCTACGCCCTGAAGGACGTACGCCGCGGATGGACCTTCGAGGACCGCAAGTACTTCTTCTCATGGATCAAGGAGAACATGAAGCGCAATGGCGGCGTCTCCTATCCGTACTTCATGAACAAGATCAAGGAGGCGGCGATCCAGAATGTCCCGGAGGAACAGAAGAAATCCCTCGCCTACCTGCTCAGTGACGGTAAGCCCATCGACCTCGGCGTGCTGCCCAAGGCCCGGGGGCCGGGCAGGAACTGGCAGAAGGCGGAAGTGCTCGCCCTCTTGGAGAAGGGTCTCTCGAAGCGGAATTTCAATCGTGGCAAGCGGATGTTTCAGGCCGCGCATTGTGCGGTCTGCCACAGATTCGCCGGTGAAGGCGGGCTGGTGGGCCCCGACCTCTCCAGCCTGGCCAATCGATTCTCGCCGGGAGACATCTTGGAATCGATCAGTGATCCGAACAAGGCGATCAACCAGTTCTACCAGTCTGCGCAGATCGCCCTCGACAATGGAGCCGTGGTGTTGGGTCAAGTCATCGAGGAGACACCGTCAGAACTGAAGGTGATGACGAATCCATATCAACCATCCGAACTGACCGTGGTCAAGGTCGCGAACATCAAGTCGCGGAAGCTCTCGAATATCTCGCAGATGCCGCCGATGTTGATCGCCATGTTCAACGAGGTAGAGCTGTTGGATTTCATGGCCTACGTCTTGTCCTCGGGGAGCCCACGCCATTCATACTTCAAGAAGTAGAGTCTGAGTAGCCGGACGGGTTGCGGGAAAGGCGGCCTCCAGCCTCGAATCAAAGCATCGCCTTCGAGGCAGAGCACCCTGGATCGAGCCGTAGCCGTTGGTACTCGGGGGGGCTCATCATCAGGATCAAGTGCGGCGAGAGAGTTGCGCATCACCGCCATTTGATCCTCCTGGGCCCCGGAAGGGTTGCGGCTTGCCAGCGCCGAGAATCGTAGGACTACTGCGCCAGACTTGGGGATAACGTAGGGGGGTCCGGTAATGACTTCGCAAGACGCATCATGGAACACACGCTCAAGACCGTGCGGAACCTCTCAATCATCCTGGTCTCGGTATCCGGGATTGCCGCCGCGCAGAGCGGCACGAGCAGTTGGATCGGGCCCGCCCCCTCGGGTGCGGAGTACCCGGCCGGCGAGGAGGCACGACGCTTTGACACTCTCACCAGGGATCTGAAGCAACGTGGCCAGTTCAAGAAGTTCGCAGCCCAGGCGTTCCATAAGCAAGCGCTGATACTGGACAGCGACCGCGACCCGTTGGACGTCATCCTCCGGCGCGCCGCTGCGCTCCTGGCCGATCTTGCCGGCATGCAGAAGGCACCGGACCTGAAACCACTGGCTGGCGAACTCTCCCGACTGAAGGTCAGCGCCGAAGCGACGGAAGTGAAAGACCGAAAGGCCCGGCGACTGCTGTTTGACAAGGTCTGTCATCTGCGCCGACGGATCGCGTTCGCAAACCCGCTGCTCGACTTCGACGACGTGTTGATCCTGAAGCGTCACCC
>CAYYAQ010000204.1:0-8249 GCA_964469555.1 uncultured candidatus Brocadiaceae bacterium
CGAGAGTTCGCGCCGTAAGGGTGCACGACCTGAACCATGTCATTACCGGCTACGATGCCAACCTGGCCGGAGAAGCGACGATCTCCGCGTTCGAGATCGGCGCCGGTTGCGGCGACTACGCTGCGGCGTGGAGCCCAACCTCTGGGGCTTCGCTTACGGGATCTTCCTGACGCCGCGAGGCCTGCTCCGAGGGGTCGTCCGCGGTCGCCGCAGCGGCAGTCTGTACCGGTGCGCCATCGATGATGACACGCTCGACCGGACCGTCGGGGCTTTGCGGACGGCGGTCCGATTGCATCCCGAGGAAGTCAAGCCGACGCGCGGCGAGTGGGTCGCGTTTCTCCCATGGATGAGCATCGGCTGGCTCTGGTCGATCCTCTGCCTCGCCGTGATCGCCGCTCCCGTCGTCGGGACTTTGATCTGGTTGCCGTGAGGCTAGACTGCCCCAGTGACCAACACCCAACGACCCCCCCGTGTCTCTCGCCGTTACTTCATCCAGTCCAGCGCAGCCGTAGCGGCAGTCCCGCTGATCGGAAAGCGACTCCTCGAGCCAACACCGATCGAGACCCTGAAGGTCGCAAACGTCGGCGTCGGCGGGATGGGAGGAGGCGACCTCAACAACGTCTCGAAGGGCAAGAACGTCCGCATCGTCGCGCTCTGTGATGTCGATTCGAACCGACTCGGAGCGGCGTCGAAGAAGCACCCGAAGGCCGAGACGTTCGACGACTTCCGCAAGCTCTTCGACAAGATGCACAAGGACATCGACGCGGTCGTCGTCTCCACGCCGGACCACATGCACGGCCCGATCGCCATCGCGGCGCTCAGCCTCGGCAAGCATGTCTACTGCCAGAAGCCGATCGCGCACAACCTGTACGAGTGCCGCCGCATGGCGGACCTCGCTCGGGAAAACAAGCTCGTCACGCAGATGGGCACGCAGATTCACAGCCACGCGGCCTACCGCACGTTCGTCGCGACGGTCAAGACCG
Organism: uncultured candidatus Brocadiaceae bacterium; assembly: GCA_964469555.1. Classification (GTDB taxonomy): domain Bacteria; phylum Planctomycetota; class UBA1135; order UBA1135; family UBA2386; genus CAYYAQ01. The sequence goes on from CAYYAQ010000204.1 coordinate 984, forward strand.
GCCTCCTCGGCGAGATTTCGGACGCGTACTGCTGGGTCGGCAAGTCGTGGGCCGGGCCAGCGAGCGGGCGCCCCAAGAAGACGGACCCCGTTCCGGCAAATCTCGACTGGGACCTATGGCTCGGCGTCGCCCCCCAACGACCGTACGTGAACAGGATCTATCACCCTGCCCGCTGGCGCGGTTGGCTCGACTTCGGCAGCGGCACGCTCGGCGACATGGGTTGCCACATCTTCGACCCGGTGTTCAGCGCCCTCGGCATCGGCGCACCCAACAAGGTCGTGTCTCGAGGACCGAAGCACCACGCCGAGACGTTCGCGCCCAACAGCGACATCCTCTACGAGTTCCCGGGATCCGCGCTCACGACGAAGACCCTCAGGCTCATGTGGACGGACGGCAAGAACAGCCGACCGAAGGCGGCGAGAGAACACGTCCCTGGCGGAAAGCTCCCAGGTTCCGGGTCGTTGATCGTCGGCGAAAACGGCGTGATGGCGATCCCGCACTGGTCGATGCCGAAGTTCTACAAAGACGGCGTGGAAGAGAAGGTGGAGCTCTCGAAACTACCCAGCATCAGCCACTACCACGAGTGGACAGATGCCTGCCGCGGCGAAGGCAAAGCGTCCACGCCGTTCTCCTACTCCGGTCCTCTCACTGAAGCGGTCCTTCTCGGCACCGTCGCGGGACGATTCCCGAACGAGGAGTTCAGCTGGGACATCGAGAAGATGAGTTTTGGCAACAAGAAGGCCGACGCCCTGGTCAAGCGTTCGTACCGCAAAGGCTGGGAGCTCTAGCCCATGTCTCACGTCATCCTCCTCGCGTCCCTCGCCACCCTGGCGATCGCCTCTGGCTCGATCGCACAACGCAACATCTCGGATCAGCTGCAGGCGAAGATCTGGAAATCGGAGACCGGCGAACTACCCTACCGCGAGTTCAGTCCGAAGAAGGGCAAGGAACGCTACTCCCTGGTGCTGTTCCTCCACGGCGCTGGCGAGCGCGGCAAGGATAACCGAAGACAATTGGCTCACGGCGTGCCGGACTTCGTGTCCGACAGCAACCAGAAGGAACGTCCCTGCTTCTTGCTCGCGCCACAGTGCCCACGCGGTGTCTGGTGGGCGGACGACAAGGTCTACCCCCTCGTCCTTCAACTCCTGAAGGCGAAGATCGACGACCCACGAGTCGACCCGGACCGGGTGTACATCACCGGCCTCTCCATGGGCGGCTACGGCACATGGCACGCGATCGCGCGGGATACGGAGTTGTTCGCCGCGGCGGTTCCCATCTGCGGCGGTGGAACCACAGAGACCGCAAAGCTCCTCGGCAACTCGCGACTCGCGCGACTTCCAGTCTGGGTCTTCCACGGCACCGCCGACCCCACGGTGAAGATCCAGAAGTCGAAGATCATGATCGCGGCGCTGGCGAAGGCTGGCAACACGCCGAAGTTCACCTCCTACGAGGGTGTCGGCCACAACTCCTGGTCACGGGCCTACTCGGATCGGCAGATGCACGAGTGGATGTTCGCCCAGCGCCGATCCGCGGCGACGCGAACCCTTCGTGACGGAGACCGAGTCGTGTTCTTCGGCGACTCGATCACGGCGGCCGGCGCGCGCAAGAACGGCTACATCCGGATCATGGAAGCCGAGCTCGCGAAGCGAAAGCCAAAGCTCGATGTGAAGTTCATCGGTGCCGGCATCAGCGGCCACAAGGTGCCCGACCTGCAGAGACGCATCGAGCGAGATGTGTTGGCAAAGAAGCCGACGGTCGTGTTCATCTACATCGGTATCAACGACGTGTGGCACTGGGGCAGCAACCGCGGCACCAAGAAGAAGGACTTCGAATCCGGGCTGCGCGAGTTGATCGCGAAAATCACCAAGGTCGGCGCAGATGTCATCCTGTGCACCCCAAGCGTGATCGGCGAAAAGACGGACGGCTCCAACAAGTTCGACAAGATGCTGGCGGAGTACTCCGCGATCAGCCGATCGGTCGCCGCGGAGACCGGCACGCAGATGCTCGACCTGCGCCGGCACTTCATGGACCACCTCAAAGCCCACAACGAGAAGAACCAACCGAAGGGAATCCTCACCGGGGACACAGTGCATCTGAACAGGGCCGGCAACCGCTTCGTCGCCGACCGGATGCTCGAGGCTCTCGGCGTCGAGCCGGCGAAGCGATGATCAGCGGGAGCAGCGGGCTCACGCTCCGGGTCCTCGTACTCGCTCTCGCCGCGGCGGTGTCCGGATGTGCATCGCCGACACCGCGAGCGAAGCGACCAAACATCCTGTTCATCGCCATCGATGACCTCCGACCGGAGCTCGGCTGCTACGGCGTGAAGCACGTCATCTCACCCAACATCGACCGCCTGGCTACGACAGGTGTCACGTTCACTCGAGCCTACTGCCAACAGGCGGTGTGCAACCCGTCGCGCGCCAGCCTGATGACCGGGCTCCGGCCCGACACGATCCGCGTGTGGGACCTGCGAACCGGTTTTCGGAAGGCCCGACCCAACGCGGTGACGATCGCGCAGCACTTCATGGCCAATGGCTACCACACGGCGGCGATCGGCAAGATCTTCCACAACAACATCCAGGACGACGCCTCGTGGAGCGAGCCCAAGCTGCAGATCGACGGCTACCCGTACGATCCGGACGCGGTCTATCGGACCAGGTCGAATCTCGATTGGCTCGAGCAGCGCAAGCAAGCGATCCTCCGCCAGGGCAAGCAAAAGAGGTACATCGACCGGTTCGGCAAGTGGTACCTCAAGGCGAACGCCACCGAGATCGCGGATGTCCCGGACGACGCCTACTTCGACGGCGCACAGACGACCGTCGCGGTCGCCAAGCTTCGCGAGTTGAAGGATAGAGACCAGCCGTTCTTCATGGCGGTCGGCTACTACCGGCCCCACCTGCCGTTCAACGTGCCGAAGAGGTACTGGGATCTCTACGATCGGGACAAACTACCCCTCGCCGAGCACGGGTCGGTTCCGAAAGGATCGCCGCCGATGGCGATCAACACGATGCGGGAACTGCACAGCTACGTCGACTTCAAGGAGGCGAAGCGACCCGATCAGGAGCCGCTCCCCGAAGCACGCGTCAGACTCCTGCGCCACGGGTACATGGCTTCAGTGAGCTACATCGACGCCCAGGTCGGTCGGTTGATGCAAGCACTCGACCGACTCGGCCTGCGCGACGACACGATCGTCGTGCTTTGGGGCGACCACGGCTGGAAGCTCGGCGACCAGGGCAGCTTCTGCAAGATGACCAACTATGAGATCGACGCGCGGGTCCCATTGATCGTGTGCGCCCCGGGAGCGCGGGAAAACGGGCGGCAATGCCACCGGCTCATCGAATTCGTCGACCTCTATCCAACCCTGTCGGCGCTCGCCGGATTGCCGCCCCGAAAGGAACTCGAAGGCTCCAGCTTCGTGCCGCTGCTCGAGGATCGCGCACGCGCTTGGAAGTCCGCTGTGTTCACCCAATTCCTTCGCTCCGGCAAGTGGGTCGCCCCGGACGGTATCCCGTACATGGGTCGAAGCATAAGAACGCAGAGGCATCGCTACGTCGAATGGCGGCGATGGCGAGGCGGCTTTGAGGATCCCGAGGTCATCGCGAGAGAACTCTACGACCATCGGACCGACCCACTGGAGGCCAAAAACATCGCCGACCGCGCGGAGAGCCGCCCTGTAGTTGCCTCACTCGCGGATCGCCTGCGTGCTGGATGGCGCGCTGCGCTGCCGCAATGACTCTGGATTTCCAAGGAGCCTCAGCTTGCGTCGTCCTGGCAATCAACTAGGCTTCCCCGCCGACTAATCCAAAGTCCCACTCATTCGATTTGCCAAAAGAAGAACCGATCACCCTCGAGGGCACTGTCATTGAAGCGCTGCCGAATGCGCGCTTCCGCGTGAGCATCGACGAGTCCCACATCGTGCTCGCCCACGTCTCCGGCAAGATGCGCAAGTACTACATCCGCATCCTACCCGGCGACAAGGTCACCGTCGAGGTCTCCCCCTACGACCTCACCCGCGGACGCATCACCTACCGCGAGCGCTGAGCCGCGGCCCTGCCGGCCTCAACGGACCTTCTTCGGATCGCGAGCGGCTTTCGTCCGGTTCGACGCTTGGGCGATGCAGTAGAGCGCCCGGTACGTGCGGATGAAGATCTCGCCATCGGAGACTGCGGGCGTCGAGTTCGCCGTCTCCCCGAGCTCGTTCACCGCGACCACCTCGAGTTTCTCCGGGTTCGCGCGAAAGACCACGGTCGCGCCCTTCTGGTTCAGGACGTACAGCCGCCCGGCAGCGGAGACGATCGAGCCCCACAGCGCACCTCTCGCGCTGCGCTGCTTCCAACGCACCTTTCCGGTCGCGGCATCCATGCAGAACAACTGGCCGTTCGCGTCGGGCGTGTAGACCCGACCGCCGACGAACACCCCTGACCCGATGCTCTGGGAATGCACGGGATGACGCCACAGTCGGTGCGTCTTGGTCACGTCGCCGTCCCCACCCAGCCGGATCGCTAGCCCGGGACCACCGTATCCACAGGTGAAGAAACAAACGTCGTCCGCGATGATCGGCGAACAGTACGCCAGGTCCCCGCGCTTGCTGCGGACTCCGTCACACGACCACAGTAGCTCCCCCGACGCCGGGGCGAGCGCGACCACGCGAGTCGGCAAGGCCACGATGCACTGCGCCTGCTCTCCGACGCGGGTAACCACGGGCGTACTCCACGATCCCATGTACTTCTTCGCGGCGTTGTCCTGGCCGTCGCCATCGAGCTTCTCGTCCATGCGCCAAACGGTCGCTCCATTTGACAGTTTCACGGCAACGAGGAATACCTGCGCACCGGGGCCGGAGTTGAGGATGACGTGGCCTTCGTGCAGGATCGGGGAAGAGCCGTAGCCCCATCGGTGACGGAGCTCGCCGAAGTCCCTGTGCCAGATTTCCTTGCCCTTGAAGTCGTAGCAGTAGAGCCCCGCCGACGCGTGCCACACGACGACACGCTCGCCGTCGGCAACAGGAGTCGTGCCGCCGTACGGATTGGTGTTGTGCGTGGGCATCACCTTGTCGAGGTCCACCGTTCGCACCCACAGCCGCTCGCCGTTCGTCCGGTCGTAGCAGTAGAGAGAGCGCTTCTTGCCCTCCGCGTCCTCGGACTGCGTCACGAAGACCCGTCCGTTGGAGACGATCGGACTGCCGTTGGCCGGGCGGGACATCGCGATGCGCCACTTGATGTTCTCGTTCTTTCCCCACGTCGTCGGCGCGGTCTTCGAAGTGGACACTCCGTCACCTAGCGGTCCGCGGAAGGCGGGCCAATCCTGGGAGACGACCACACAGCTCGTGAGCAAGCCAACTGCAACGCCGAGGAGACGCGTTCTCATGCCAATCAATCTTGCCGGCCCTACCGCGGTAGTGCAACGCGCGCCGACGAGGAGAAAACGCTTCAGGAGTCGGGGCAGGAGACCGAGCCATGCCCGTGACGTAGTGCATCGGACACCTCATTGGGAGAGGCTTCGACACAACGGGCGCGCGCCCCACGCGCAACAGTCTCCAACACCATCCTCTGGGCCGTCAGTCGTGGGCGCCTCTTCGCGGAAGATCGAACGGTATCGCCGGAAGGAAGGGAAGCTTGATCGAGGGAGGCCAGAAACCAAACCCCACTGCAAGGCCGAAGAGCTGAAGCTCGATGCCCTCCCGCAGGCCGACTTCCGCGCCGAAGAGCAACGTCTCGAACTCCAACCCCACCCGCGTCGGCGTGACGCCGGCGCGCAACCACGTCGCGTAGTCCTTCCCCATCGCCGTGGTCGGCAGATCGACCCACATTCCCGGAGTCGCCCGCGCAAGCCAGGCCACGAACGTGTTGCTGTTCGGACCGGGCCACGCCTGGTAGTCAGACCGATGCGGAAAGGTCTTCGCGATCTTCGTGATGTGCTCCGCCATGGGAACCGCTCCTGGCCCCCCAAACCACTCGACGATGCGCACCTGCATGCCCCATCGATTGTCCGAGGTCGCGGACGTCGCATCCAGGGACCGCACGCGGACTTCGTCCATCCGCGAGTTCCACTCGATCCGCTTCCAACCACGCAATCCCTTGACGTCGACCCACAGGTGGTCGGCGAATCGCGTGTACCACGGCAGCCAGGACCGTCCCGGAATCCGCACACCCTTGATCGCGACGAGGTACGGATCGGCGGGGAGCTCGGAGGGTGCGAGCGCGCACGAAGCGAGGCTCAGGACGAAACCCGGAAGTACCCAGCGGATCTTGTTCATGCGAATCTGGTCAAGAGTGCGGGCCACATACGAAAGAGGCCCCGCCAACGCGGGGCCGCTTCGACTCGCAGAGAATCAAATCGTAGGCAGGATCAGCCTCCCTACCGAACTACTGCTTGCCGATCTTCCCCCTGCCAGCACCGCTGAGAACGATGCCGAAGCTGTTCGCAGTGTCGCGAATGACGTACTGGTTGAAGAAGACCATGCTTAGCAACGCCGCGTTGTTCGGGACGTTGAAGTTCGACGTGCTGAGGCCCGCCGCGTTGGTGCTGATTCCGAGAAGAACATCGCCGGAGGCGAGGACCTTGCAGCCCGCCGCGCCGAACGCGCCGAGATCCCACGGCAAGCTCTGGCCGAGCCATGTCGAGTTCGACGCGCCCACGAAGAGGAGCCCAGTGGTGCTGGGCTTCGCGCCCGACACGCTGAGCGAGAACGATCGGTTGATCTCGGGGACGCCGGTGTGGAACAGCGACGGGACCGCACCGGCGCCACCTTCACAGTTCACGATGTAGGCCCACGGGTAACCACCGTACTGGACCCACGATCCACCAGCACCGTCATTTCGGAAGTACGTCACATTCGCGCCCGTCCGGATCGAAGCCGAGATGTTTGTCACCGACGTGTTGTTCTCAAACGCGATGAAGAACTTCTGACCCGAAGCGATCGAGATGGTCGACGGGAACGTCGTCTTGTACCAGGCCTTGGCTGCCCCAACGACGATCGTGCTCGTGCCGAGCAACGTGCTCGGTTGGCTGGACGCGTTGGCGGCGTAGATTCTGGTTGTCAGGGTCTGGCTTCCACTCGTGTAGAGTTCGAAGCCCTTGACCTTCAATGCACTCGGCGCGGTCGCGAGCAAAGCGTACGTCAACCCGGTGCGGGTCGCGTATGCCTGCGGCGTGCCCGTGGCGTTGACGCTCATGCAATTCGCCGGCAGTTTGCCGCTGCCCTTGCAGCCGGTACCGTAGTTGACGTACGAGCCGGCGTTCGGGTTGACCCTCTTGGGGTACGGAAGC
>CAYYAQ010000205.1:0-8208 GCA_964469555.1 uncultured candidatus Brocadiaceae bacterium
ATTGCACGCCGAGTTCCGGACCCTTCCCATGCTCTTCTACGTGCCGCCGCTCCTTCCGGTCATGGCGTCGCTCAAGAGCGAGGACCAGACCGAGCAGACGAAGAAGCAGAACGAGATCGGCAAGGTGTGGCCGGACAACTGGCTCTACGACACCAGCCACGATGAGATCTTCGGCTCCGTTGACAAGGCTCGTTTCCCGCTCGAGTACATGGCCAGTCTGCTCGGGGCCGGCGATGGCCAGAAGCTCTCGACGGTGATCAAGAAGCTCGTCGCGGTGCGCCTGCACCGGCGCCACGTGACCGTTGGTGACATCTCCGCCGAGAAGGCCGGGGCCGCGCTCTCCGAGGTCGGATTGACCACGGAGATGGCCGAGGGCATCTACTACCTGACATCGCTGGCCAAGTTCGACGACCGCTTCGTCGTGCCGGCTGCGCACCGCGAGCAGGCGATCGAGATGCTGGAATTCTCCGGCGATCGCAAGGGCTCGACGGGCTTTGGCTTCAAGGAAGACACTGGAGTGCGGGGGGTCTGATCATGGCCATCCAAGACTACGCGGCACTGGCCGGTCTCCTTGACTACCCGCAAGAGGGATTTGGCGCGGGCGTCGCCGAGGCGTTGCCGCACCTCGTCCCGCTCTATCCGGCTGCAGCGGACGAGTTGACCTACTTCGTAGAACACATCTCGAAACTGAGTCTGGACCAGGCACAGGAACTCTACACGCGCACACTCGACGTGCAGGCCATCACGACCCTGGATCTGGGCTATGTCCTCTACGGCGACGACTACAAGCGCGGCGAACTGCTCGCGAATCTGAACCGGGAGCACATGGACGCGGGCAACGATTGCGGCACCGAGCTCGCCGATCACCTGCCGAACTTGCTGCGCTTGATGGCCATGCTCGGCAAGACAGAATTCGTCGACGAGTTGGTCGAGCACATCATCGCGCCGGCGCTGCGCTCGATGGTCCGCGAGTTCGACAAGAAGCGCCTCGAGAGGAAGACGAAGTTCTACAGGAAGTCGTACAAGACCCTGATCGACTCCTCGAAGGATGAGGCCACGCTCTACGTCCACGCCCTAATCGGGCTCTACTCCGTGTTGCAGTCCGACTTCGCTCTCATCCCTGATGTGGGTACCGCGGAGCCCGGGCGCAACAGCGATTTCCTCAAGTTCATCGGGACCGAGATGGAAATCGAGAAGTCGAAGAACCCGACCTACGCACTGAGAGGAAAGTCATGACCTGGCTGAACAGTTTTCTCTTCGCCGGCCTGCCATACATCGCACTGGCCGTATTCTTCATCGGCACGATCGTGAGGTACCGGTCGACGGGCTTCAAGGTCTCGTCGCTCTCGTCTCAGTTCCTGGAGGGGAAGAACCTCTTCTGGGGAGCGGTGCCATTCCACTGGGGACTTCTGGTCATCCTCCTGGGGCACTTCTTGGCGTTCCTCATCCCGGACGCAGTGCTGGCCTGGAACATCGGAGTGCGGTTGATCGTGCTCGAGGTGACCGGCTTCTCGTTCGCGCTGTGCGTTCTCGTCGGACTCAGCTTCCTGCTCTACCGGAGGCTCACCAACGCGCGGCTGCGTATGGTGACCAACCGGATGGACATCGTCATCGAGGTGGTCCTGCTCGCGCAGGTCGTTCTGGGACTCTGGATCGCTCTGGGCTACAGGTGGGGATCATCCTGGTTCGCGGCTGACCTCTCGCCCTACCTCTGGTCACTCGTCAAGCTCAATCCGCAGATCGCTGCGGTGAGCAACATGCCGTTGGTGATCCAACTCCACGTCGTGTTGGCGTTCGTGATCATCGTGGTGTTCCCATTCACTCGGCTGGTTCACATCCTGGTCGCGCCGTTGCACTACATCGGGCGCCCCTATCAGCGCGTGATGTGGAACTGGGATCGGCGCCGCGTGCGCAAGCCGGAGAACGGCTGGACGCCGACGAGACCAAAGAACAACTAGGTGTCCGAGGGCTGGGTTACCTTCTCTGGAGCCTGGGCCGACGTTTCGCCAAATGATCGGGACCTCCCAGCCATCGCGTGCATGGCCAGGAAGTGTCGTTTGTGCTCGCCCCGCCCCTAGCCGGTGGGGCGGCCAGGATCGCTACGGATAGAGGAGTTCGGTATGTCGAGAAGTATCAAGGACTGGAACGTAGAGGACGAGGCCTTCTGGAGCGCGACTGGCTCGAAGGTCGCTAGCCGAAACCTGTGGTGCTCGATACCTGCGCTGCTGCTGGCGTTCTCGGTGTGGATCATGTGGGGGGTCCTGGTCAAGTACATGAAGGACTTCGGGTTTAGCTTTGGCATGACCGAAGGCCTGGCCCCCGGATCGAAGGAGTTCGTCGCGGCGCTCAAGGAGATCAACAATCTCTACTACACCCTGCCGGCTATCGCAGGCTTGGCGGGCGCCACGCTCCGGCTACCGAACTCGTTTCTCATCGCCATCGGCGGTGGTAGGAACGTCATCTTCGTGACTACGGCACTCCTCGCTATCCCAGCACTTGGTACCGGGGTCGCGCTCAGCGACATCAACACGCCGTACACGTTCTTCGCCGCGATGGCATTGCTGTCCGGGTTTGGTGGCGGCAACTTCGCCTCCTCGATGAGCAATATCAGCTTCTTCTTTCCCAAGCGCATGCAGGGCTATTCCCTGGGCATGAACGCCGGTTTGGGCAACCTCGGCGTTGGCGTCATGCAGAAGCTCATACCCCTGGTGGTCACGGTGACCCTGTTCGGTGGGACGGCGGGTGCCGTTGCCTCCGCCAAGGGGATTGAGTTTGCCGGGCTGCAGAACGCAGCCTGGGTCTGGGTGCCGTTGATCGGCCTATCGACGCTCGGGGCCTTCTTCGGCATGAACAACGTGTCGACGGGAACCCCGAGTCTGCCCTCCACGTTCAAGGGTGTATCGAAGACCCTGTACATGGTCGGTCTCGGCCTGCTCGCGGCGGCGATCGGTGCATGCCTGCTGATTATGTTGCCGTGGGGCGATTGGGACATGAAGAATGTCGCGATGTGGATCGTGCTTCCCCTCGTCGTTGGGTTGTCTGTCGCGCTGATGAAGTTCGCCACGCCCGGTGAGATCCGCGAGAACCTGAACAAGCAGTTCTCCATCTTCGGTGACAAGCACAACTGGATCATGACGATCATCTACACGATGACCTTCGGCTCCTTCATCGGCTACTCCATGGTCTTCCCGAAGCTTGCCCAGGACATCTTCGTCTACACCAATCCAGCCGATCCTGAGTTCGTCAACCCCAATGCCCCGAGCATCATGCTATGGGCCTTCCTGGGGCCGGTCATTGGTGCCTTGATACGGCCGGTGGGCGGTATCCTGTCCGACAAGGTGAACAGCGGCGCCAAGGTCACCATGTGGAGCACCATCTTCCAGATCGCCGCAGCTCTGGCGGTGGCCTACTTCGTCGTCCAGACCAGGGGCTCAGCCACTCCCGAGCAGTACTGGTGGCCGTTCTTTGGCTGCTTCATGGTGCTCTTCTTGACCACGGGCATCGGCAACGGCTCCACGTTCCGCAGCATCGCCTACATCTTCCCGAAGGAGAAGGCCGGGCCAGTCTTGGGTTGGACGTCGGCGATCGCCGCCTACGGCGCATTCATCATTCCCAAGGTGTTCGGACAGCAGGTGAAGGCCGGCACCGCCGAGTACGCGTTGTACGGATTCGCGGCCTACTATGTCGTCTGTCTGGTACTGAACTGGTGGTACTACCAGGGGCCCAAGCGCGAGTTCGACAACCCGTAGGACCTCCTGCATTCCGGTTCGATTGCGATTTTTCTCGCCCGTGCCCGGATCGGAGGCTGAGATGGACGTCAAGAACAAGGCCACGCGCATTGATCTCTTTAGTCTGAGAACCCCCCAGATGCGCGCGTTCCACATGTCGTGGTCCTCGTCCACGCCGTCGGAGGTGCGGCGCTCGCCCTCGGATTCGCCACGCGAATCGCCGCGGCCCTCAACGCAGTCGTGCTGCTCGGTGCCACGATCACCCACCTGCGGGACGACGGTGGGGGCAGTCTGCTCGGAGGGGATCTGAACTCCCAGTTCGCTCTGCTCGTGCTGGTCACGTTGGCGGTCTTCGTCTGGCGGGGCTCGGGCCGGTTCTCGCTGGACCGCGTCCTGCGTCCGGCGCCTCAGGTGTCGTCACCGGGGGCGTAGTTCGACCTGGATTGGCCCGGGCTCGGGCATGACTCGGGGCCGTGGCACCGTGCCGTGACAAAGTCGCTCCGCAAGCGGGGCCGACAATCGAGAGCAGGATCGGCAGTTCGCGGGAACAGGATCGTCGGTGACCCCGTGGCCTCGATTGGTGCGCAATTCCGCGCCTGCTCGAGTCGTTGCCGTACTGGTCGAACTTCCCCAGGGTGACGGAGCCGCGATGAGCCAGACGAGGCCCAGGTCATGATTGAAACGAAGAGAATCTTGGTCGCTGTCAACTTCGATGAACACGACTGCATCCCGTCGGAGTGGGCTGGCACGCTTGCCAAGCACGTCGGCGCCGAAAGTATGAGTCGTATTCGTCGAGGGGCCCGCGGGGCTCGGCGAGGAGGCCATGGACGAGCACCTGTCAGGCTGCAATCGCGCGATGGACGAGGAGGTCGAATGCTCGTCCAATTTCGGTGTGGAGGTCAGGGGAGATGCCTTGTCCGACACCGGGTATGGCGCGGCGGGGACACTCTTGAATCTCGCCAAGGAATGGCATTGCGACCTGATCGTCCTCGGATCCCGTCCCCGCAAGGGGCTGACGAAGCTGCTGTCGGGCAGGCGTTGCCAGCAAGGTCATCGAGGGCGCTCCGTGCCCTATCCTGTTGGCCACGGCATCACAGCAGCGATCTGTTGAGAGGTCCGGCCATCCACTCCCTCTTGACCCGGGGCCGGGACCCGTCTCGATTCCGAGATCCTCGCTTGCTTCCGGGTGCCGGTGCACGCGAGGCTAGGGGCGACAACATACCATTCAGAGAGAGTCAGTGAATTCTCACTCACGCATGACAGACCAAGGCCTGGGCACGTCCCATCGCATCCTCACCCTGAACACGCTGGCGTTCACTGTCTGCTTCGCGGCGTGGATGCTCAACGGTGTTCTGGTGACCTTCCTCGCCAGCAACCGCGTCTTCGATTGGGGACCGGTGGAAATCGGGTGGCTCTTGGGTATCCCGGTCTTGACCGGCGCGATCTTCCGCTTGCCCGCCGGCATCCTCACGGATCGATACGGTGGGAAGCCGGTTTTCTCAACGTTGCTCTTCCTGTCCGCCATACCGCTGTTCCTGTTGTCTCGCGCCGACTGTTTCCTCAGCTTCGCTCTGTGCAGCTTTGGGTTTGGGATGACCGGCGTGTCGTTCTCGATCGGAGTCGCATTCAGCTCCGTCTGGTACCCCAACAAGTACCAGGGCACGGTATTGGGGATCTTCGGTGCCGGAAACGCCGGGGCGGCGGCGACGGCCTTCCTCGCTCCTTCCATCCTGAACTCGTTGACCGACGACGGCGCGAATCTCGAGGGCTGGAGGACTCTTCCCCTCCTGTATTCGGCGATGATGCTCGTGATGGGGTTGATCTTCGTGACGTTTACGAAGAATCGGAGGCCTCGGGTGCGCAAGAAGGCGGGGGAGGGGCTCCTCGCCCCTCTCAAGCAGGCACGCGTTTGGCGCTTCGGCCTCTACTACTTCCTGGTCTTCGGTTGCTTCGTCGCATTCTCCCAGTGGCTCGTCCCCTACTTCGTGAACGTCTACCACGTGTCGCTGGTCACCGCGGGGATACTGGCGGGATTGTTCAGTTTCCCGTCTGGCGTGATCCGCGCGCTGGGTGGGTGGCTATCGGACAAGGCGGGAGCGCGGATCGTGATGTACTGGGTCTTGGGGACTTCGGTTCTGGTGAGCCTGATGCTGATCGTTCCCAAGATGGAGATCGTTTCACCGGGCAAGGGCATCACGGCCACCATGGGCGGTGTGGTCGAAGAAGTCAGCGCGACCGCCATCAAGATCGGAGACCGGACGTACGAGTTGGACGCGAAGCCGAGCGTGATGTCGGAAGGCGACGACCGGACCCTGATCCTTCCCACCAAGGATGCATGGCACGAACCCGTCGTCGAGAAGGGCCAGAGGGTCGAGAGGAAGGCGCTCCTCGCCAAGGGCGTGACTCGAATCTACTTCCAGGCCAACCTCTGGATCTTCGCCGTGCTGGTCATCTTGCTGGGGAGCATCTGGGGGGTTGGGAAAGCGGCGGTGTACAAGCACGTCCCGGACTACTTCCCCGACGAAGTCGGAGTGGTTGGGGGAATGGTCGGGGTTCTCGGTGGGCTCGGTGGATTCGTCTGTCCGATCATCTTCGGGTACCTCCTGGAATGGACGGGGATCTGGACCAGTTGTTGGATGTTCATGTTCCTCATCTCGGCGATCTGCATCGTGTGGATGCATCGCGTCGTCGGGGGGTTGACCCAGTATCCGGTCGGTTTCGAATCCAAATACACCGCGCAGGATCGGGTGCTGCCCGGGGATGTGCTCTCGCCCCTGATGCAGTGGTCCGACGAATACAGCGTGGGGAACGACGAAATGGACCGGCAGCATCAGCGACTGATCGGATTGACCAACGAGCTGGACGAAGTGATCCAGGAGGGACGGCACTTCCGCAAATTCGCACCGGTGCTCGATGGAATCATCGAATACACGAAAACGCATTTCCAGTCGGAAGAGACCTACATGGAGGAGATGGGTTATCCCGACCTGGCGCAGCACAAGGAAACTCATGCCAACCTTCTCAGGGAGGTCAACAGCCTGCGGGGCGACGTCGAGGGGGGTGACCGGGTGGCCATGGATCGCTTGCTCGTCTTCCTGCAAAGCTGGCTAGTCGGCCACATCATCGGGATCGACAAGAAGTACGGCGCCTTCGCTGCCAAGGGGAGGAACGATCCCTGATTCCTCGGTACCCTGGGTCCTGCCATGATCATCGAATCGCCGTTGCACCCCTTTCTCGTTCATCTCCCGCTCGGTTTGGTCGCGGTTCTTCCCGTGTTGTCTACGTGGGCTCTGATCGCTCGTCGACGATCGAGTACGCCGGGCATGATCTGGGCCGTGGTTGTGGCTCTCCACGCCGGCCTTGCCGTGAGTGCGTGGTTCGCTGCCGAGGTCGGTGAGCGCAGTCTTCACATCGTCGAACCGGTGGTCCAAGAGCGATTCCTCGACATGCACACCGAGGCTGGCGATCGCCTGCAACTCGCGACGGGAGTGGCTTTTCTCGTCTGCCTCGCCGGTCTCGCCCGGGATCGCGTGGGCCGTGTCGGAAGGATCGCGACTACCGCTCTCGCGTGGGGGATGCTGTTCCTCGGCTACGAGGCTGGGCAGACGGGTGGAGAGTTGGTGTATCGGCACGGAGCGGCGCGAGCGTTCGCGGAACCGGGTTCCACCGTCGATCCCACCCCCGATGAGCGTTCGGGCACTGGAAGGAACGGGGGCCGATAGCGAAGGGGTGGCCTCCCAGCCACGACTATGGATCCAGGAGGCCGGGAACGCGGTCGACATCAGCCAGTGTCGTCTTGTTCATCCAAGTCGTTCACGATTCCGCGCAAGGCGCTGTACTGGGCGTGTAGCAGACAGTGGTTGTCGGGGGCACACTGACCCCATCCGAACGCGCAGGACTCGTGCTCGGTTCGCCCATCGCCCGCGTTCACAGCGCCGGCGCGATCACGCGCGATGCTCTCGCCGCACTCGATCTCGACGGTGTTGAGCGGTTGCTCGTGAACACGCGATCCCAACCTGGTCCGACGTGGTTCGCGGATCCGTTCGCCTACCTCGAACCCGCCGCCGCGGAACTCCTCGCCGAACTCGGCATCGTGCTGTTCGGCATCGCAGTTTCTCGGTCGATGACCGGGAGAGCAAGGACCTGCCGTCCCACCACGCGCTGGATCGCGTCGTATCCGCGGCGGACCTGGACTTCCTCGATCCGGTTGGCGGTTGCCGGCTCGACCCTTCGTGCTTTCCGGTTCATGGCCCGACGCACGCTCTGAGAGGCGCGTCCCGCAGCCTGCGCTACTTGCCTTTCTTCAGAAGCCCGACCATCGCCTCGCCCATCGCGAGTCCCACATCCATGTAGGTCTTGGCGTTCCCGCCGTAGTGACTGTTGGCGCTGCCGCCGTGGCAGAAGGGGTTGGCGTAGACAGAGGCGACGTTGCCCTTGAACTCCTTGTATTTGCCTTTCCTGCCGTCGACCGCGAGCTGGG
>CAYYAQ010000206.1:0-8179 GCA_964469555.1 uncultured candidatus Brocadiaceae bacterium
GGACGAGTTCACCGCCACGCTTCCCTACAGCCCGGGCTACTGTGGTATGGCGCTGACGGAGCAGACCCGCTTGTTCGCGCTGTTTGGCGACCACACCGCCGGTGTGATGCTCTCGCCGGAGTGCATGATGACGCCTCTGCGCTCCGTGTCCGGCCTGATCGGGCTGGGGCCATCCAGCGAGATCGAGGACCAGGGCCGCCCCTGTGATCGGTGCGAGTTGGCTACCTGCAACATGCGTCGATGACGGGCGCCGTCGTTCACTTCGGTCACCACGTGCAACGGTCTCGACGCGACACTGTCTGGCATGAGCAGCATGGTCATCTCCGGTGCCGTCGACCAGCAGCGTCTACCCAGCGGTCGTCCATACCGAGGCAGAATTCCGTGTCGGGTCTTGTAACGACGCGGTTCCATGCGCTCGATCCCCATTCGGTGGAGACGTCTCCCGGCGACGCGAGCCTACTATGATGCGGCTCCGAAACTCCAAGACCGATGAAGCCGAACACTACGCTCCTTCTGGCGATCTTCTCCGCATCGCTGATTACCGTCACCGCTGCTCCAACCCAGGTCGTGCGATCCTCCCGGGTCGTCGAAGTGGACCAGCACCAGATCGTCGACGTCGGGCCGCGCGCGGAAGCCTATCGCCGCCACAGGCGATACATCATCGCCGAACTCGATTTGAAACCCGGAGACACGGTCGTCGACATCGGCGCTGGCGACGGATGGTGGGCGCAGAGGATGGCCAGGCCCGTGGGGTCCGAGGGTACGATCCACGCCGGTGAGATCTCCGACGAGAAGGTTGCCAGGCTGAAGAAGCGGTTGGTGAAGATGCCGCAGGTGAAACCGTACCGCTGCCCGCTCGATGGCGCCGGGTTGCAGGCGAATTCCTGCGACATGGCGTTCCTGGCGCAGACCTACCACCATCTACCCAAGGACCGCGTCGGATACCTGCGCGGGCTGAAGCGCGTCGTCAAACCTGATGGTCGCTTGTGCATCATCGAGCGATACCTCGAGATCGGACCCCGGGAGACAACGCACGGTACGTTGCCGGGCGGCCTGCTCGCCGTGGCACATCAGGCCGGATGGGTGCTCGTGCGCTTCGAGCTGCTGCCCAAGACGGACTACTACCTGTCGATCTTTGTGCAGCGGGAGTTGTTCCCCAAGACCCGAAAGCGCCGCCGGCCGGAGTCGCAGGACGTGAAGCGCTCGCCAAGGCCCTCGAGCGAGAAGAAGGATCGACGGTAGGATCTTGCCAGCGTCGATCGCTGGCGATGTAGACGAGGTCTTGCATTTGCCGGATGACCTCCGTGCGCATGAGGCTCATGCACGACTACCACGTGAAACTCCTCGCGGGCAGCTTGCTCGTCGGCTTCGGCGCGATTGCGGTCGCCGACCTCGCCGCGGCCACATCGATGTACCACCATACCGGACTGGCGGCGGGGACCACCGCGATGGTCGTCGGTGCCGTGCTCGGTCTCCTGGGTGGCGTGCGAGCGAAGGACTGAAACAGACAACGCGGTGACGGCGCCTACTTCGGGGGGAGGTACTCGAAGCGGTTCAAGAACGGGTCGGCGGACAGGAACCACTGCAAGGGATGGCCGACCGTGCCCTTCTTGGCCTTGGCGTCCTTGCCCTTCTTCGTCTTCTTGCTCTTGCCGCCCTGACCCTTGCCACCCTCGACCGCGGCGAGCCCGAGATGCTGCCGCGCGGCGTGGGCGTACGCCGTGAGCGGGTAGTCCGTGATCACCGCCCGGATCGCGGAGATGTCCTTCTTCGAGCAGGCATCCGCGTAGGCGCGGCCCGCTTCCAGCGTGTGGACGGCGGCCTTGGCCTTCAGCCTCTTTTCGAACACGGCGAGTCGCCGGTCGATCGAGTCGCCGAACTTCTCCCGCGCTTGCCGAATCCGCGTCTGCACACCGTAGAGGTCGCCGACCGTGGCGATGCGCGACATGCACTCGACACGCCAGCCAGCCTCGACCTCGATGACGATCTTGAAGTAGCGCACGAGCAGCTTGTCCGTCTTGCTGGTCGCGTCGATCTCGCCGAGGAGCTGCTGCGCGCGGGCGTAGTCCTCGATCTGCAGCTCGTTGTGGATCTCCATCAAGTCCTGGTTCAAGAGATCGCCCAACTCGAAACCGGGGGGCATGAAGAGCTCGCCCGAGGTCGCCTGGCAGGAGTGCACCGCGTTGCGCTTGCCCGCGTACACACTCGTGTAGGTGTTGCCGTGGCGCCCAACACCGACGACGTTTCGCTTCAGGGAGTACAGCGGCCCGGTGTGTCCACCACCGTAGCTGAGGCCGTGCAGGTACGCCCGCCCGTTGCGGCCACCGCCGGCGCCCTCGCTCGAACCGGACGTCCCGAACCGTCGCAGTCGTTGCGTGAATCCCCTCTTGCCCGGGATGGACGACCAGTGCCCCTTCGCCTTGCCGTCGACACGGTCCTTTGAATGGTCGCGGGTGGCTGCGCACGCCGCGATATCGGTCGCCCATGCGATGGTGCCCATCAGCATTCGGATCTCGTTGGCGAAGAGGATGAACTCGGCTTCCTCGTAGTCGATGAAGCGCGCCTTGATGGCGTTGTTGATCAGGATGTTCTGGGCTTCGAACGGGGCGACCGAACTCGCGACCGAAATCGTGCGGTGTAGATGGTCCAGGTGTTCCTCGTAGTTGCGCACCCGGTCGAGCGGCGGGAGGGGGATGCCGGTCGTAGCCTTCTTTCCGGTCGTCGGGTCCTCGCCCTGGCCGAGCGCATTGCGAACCTCGGTCCGGTAACCACTGAACTCGAGCATGCGGTGCCGCTGTTTTCTCGACTCCTTGGTCTGGATCGCGGCCGCGTCCGGCAACAGGAGCTTCCCGACCGCGGCCGCGGGTTGCAGGAAGTGCTTCTGGAACTTGAACTGGGTCGAGGTGTGGAGCAGGTAGTTGCGCCAGACCCGGCGGGTCATGGCCACCTGTTCGAGATCCTTGGCCGAGAGAGTCATCAGGCGTTGGCGATACGCGGCGCGGATCGGCGCGTCCAGGGTGAGGGCGTACCTGCGCTCCAGCGCTGCCAACTTCAGATCGATGATCTCGGCGAGAGGCTCGCGTGCCGCGGGCTCGGCGAGCAGTCGGCGGAATAGCTTGCGCCGGGTGGCCTGGCTGTCGTCCCGCGGCCTGGGGTTCGCGAGGGTGATCAAGCCGCTCTTCACCTCCGCCTTGAGGCCGCGAAGCATCGAGGTGTCGAAGCGGACGGACTGCGCGGCGAGGCTGGCGGTGACGGCGCCGCCCACGGCTAGCGCCCACAGGGGATGGCAGAGGGATGGGGTGTACACGGGGACCGGACGGCGGCTCAGGGTGTGCGAGATAGTTGGGGTCGGGGCGGGCACCCAACATTGTCCTGGCGCCGCGGGGACGTGTCAATGCCGCGGCGGGCCCCGCCGGCTGAGTACGTGCAGTGAAGGCACCTTCCGCCGACGTTCTTCGGTACCCATCAGACCGGGCTCGGTGCGGTGATCTGTCGGACCGGATGACGATCACGAGCCGGCGGCCGCTACTTCTTCGGCCAGACCTCGAAGCTGTTCTCGCCCTGGGTGAGCCCCTGGATCGGACCGGGCCGGACCCTCGCCGGATCGATGCTCTTGCCGAAGTAGTCGGTCGTGATGTCGAGCGGCGTGCCGTCCGGGTTCTCCATCGGCATCGCCGCCAGCGGGATGCGGCCGATGAGTTTCGAGGTCACCAGGGGAAGCATACGAGCGAAGACGGCGTCGGGCAGGTTCATCTTCAACGTCCAGGTGCCCTGGTGTTCTTCCAGGGTGATGCCGGTCGCCGCTTCGTGGACGATGCTCGAGCCGTCCTCCTTCGGGAATCCAGACGCTCCGCCGAGGTAGACGTTGTGATCGGACTCGATACCTGACGCGTCGTTGCCCTTGCGCAACACCTTGGCGGATCCGAATCCGCCGCCGCCGCTGATGATGTTGTTGCGTATCCGGATGTGTTCGAGGGTCACGGACGTCTTGCCTGCCCGGACCGTCGAGTGAGGCTTGTAGTAAGGGGTCGTTCGTTTGGGGTTGCAGAAGAACTGGAACGAGCAATCGCTGAACAGGTTGTTGGCGAAGATGACGCCGTTGGATTCGATGGGGATCGCGCATCGGACGATGATGTTGTTGTCGACGATGATCGGCCCGAAGTTCACCTCCAGGAAGAGGCCGCGGTTGTCGCCGAAGTCGCACAGGACATTGCCGGTGACCCGCGTGTTCTGTGAACCCCAGTCGAGCCAGATCCCCTTGGCATTCGTTCTGACACCGGGCATGCCGACCAGAAGGTTGTCGCGGATGACGACGTCGATGGGGAAGAGGATCTTGATCGCGGCCTGGTTGCTGCCGAACCACTCGGATCGGTAGTTGGTCTCGGTGATCACGTTCCCCTCGATCACGCTGCCGACGGCGCCGTAGCATCCGTAGATGCCGGTCTGTCCGCAGCGGCGGATGACGTTGTTCCGGATGACGTGATGGCCCAGTGTGTCCATCGGTGGGATGTTGTGACCACCCTCGTGCAGCACGCGTGGGAAGGGGACCTCGTTGGTCACGCCCATCGAGATGCCGATGTTCCGCGAGTTCGTGATCGTGCAGTTGCGGATCGTCCAGCCGTAGCCGTACTTCATGCCGATCGCGCCCTTCTCGAGCGTGTAGATGTCGCCCCACTGCGGCGCGACGTGACGGACGTCGAAGCCGTCGATGACGACGTACTTCAGCCCTGTCCTCTCGGGAAAGAAGCAGGCCGCCCGGGCGTTGATCTCGGCCAGGTGCTCGTTTGGATCGATGTCGCCGAAGTTCGCCCAGATCGCGATCTTCCCGTCCGGGTACCTGCGCGCGCCGGGGAACTCCGTCTTGTTGCGGTAGCCGAACCGCGGGTCGACGTACCACGTGTTCGGCGTCGACCGCAGATCCCCTGTCTTCATCGTCTGCCGCAGCGCCTCGCCGTCGCAGTAGACGTCGCCGAGCCGATACCCGCTCCTGCGGTGGAGCCACTTGCCCGCGACCGGCATCGCGAATGGGTTGTAGCCCTTGAAGAACGTGGTCTTCAGTTCGACCATCCAGACGCCACCACCCTGGTCGACCCAGGAGGTGATCCGTTCGCTGCCGCGCACCGAGACCTCCTCACCCGACGCGGCGAGATACGTGATCGGTTTCGTCGGCGCCGTGCCGCCGCGCGGTGGCACGACCTCTTCGCGGTAGATGCCCGCCTTCACGAGAACCGTGTCCCCGGGCTGCGCGAGGTTTGCCCCGGCCTGGATGGTCCGCAACGGATCGGCCGGGGTCCCCGGGTTCTCGTCCGACGCGTTGACCGCACGGTTGTCCACTACGTAGGTCTTGCCGGCGGGAGTCTGCGGAGTGCCGGGCATCGAGCAACCGGCCAAGACGATGGAGCACGCGAGAGCGGTCAGCATGCTCGTGCCGCTGGTCGTATCGAAACGGACCCGGCTATCGGTGCCATTCTGGAGCGAAGAAGTTGATGGCCTCTTCGAACGTTGGCTTGCGACGGAAATCAGCTGGATCATACGAGGGTTTCTTCGGATCCGGTTTGACCCATCGCGCATGGTGCCGGCCGTAGTACGTGCCGTAGAACTGATAGTTCGTGTCCACCCAACGACAGAGAATCATCAACTCCGTTCCCGTGACCATCTGGGAATGGTCGTGCTCGGTATTCTTGGGATGCGCGGAGCGGGTCAACATGTCGATCATGGTGCTCTCGGCACAACCCAGGCTCCGGGGAGCGAGGACCCCGCCGTTGTAGTTACCCTGGTCCCCCCGGCGGAATGATGTGAACTCGGAAATGAGTGGGCCGGCCAGTTCCTTCCGGGCGAGCTCCTCATAGGAAGTGTTGTAGTGGGCGGTGACTTCACCGGTCAGCTTCAGCCCTCCTGCAGGTTCGGCCTTGCCGTGACACGAGACGCATTTGGCATTGAAGATCGGTTGAATATCCGTGGGGTAATGAATGACCTGTTCCGCGCGACCGTCTCCGCCATTCTCGACGAGATCGCAGGGTTGCGATTGGGGTTTGCTCGGTGCCCGGGTCAGCGCGAGTGGCGTCACCGCACCGATCGGAGATGGGGCACGGTTGGCTCGCCCGTGACAGCCGGTGCAGGAGCGTGTCTCTCCCGGCCGGTAGTTCACGTAGGTCCTCTCTCGCTGGATCTCCCTGAAGTTCTCGTCCAGGGCCTGGAGGAAGATGCCACGATTCGCCGGCACCAGGAAGTGGGCCGAGCCGTCCTTCTCCACCGGCACGACACCCCACTGTACCCGTGGCCACAGCGCCGCCTTCCAACTGGAGCTGCTCACCGAGGTGCCCCAGCGTCTCCCGGTGTCCCAGTAACGCGGCAGCGTCTCGTTGATTCGCAACCACTTGATTTCCCCCGGTCGAACACCCTTCATGCCCTCGTGGATATTCGTGAGGACGCAGAGTGCCTGATTGTTGGCTGCGTATTCGGGATTCCTTGGGGGCCGGATCGTGGGCGGGACGCGTCGCGCGACCAGTGGCACGGGATGCCAGCAGGAGAGTTCGTCGTCCTGGTGAACGAGACGGTGTTTGCCTTCGATATCGATGAGATAGAGCGAATAGGCATCGGCAACGTTCTTGTAGTGATGGGAGGTGTCGGCTTTGTAGGACACAAGAAACTCACGGTCACTTACCGGATAGGGATGGGTGTACAGGTGCCCCTGGCGTCCGTTCCGATCGTGCACGTACCGGCCTTCCTTGGTTCGGAAATGCCAGCCGGGTTCCGTCCGCCGTTCTATGAATACCTGCGGGGTGATGTTCGTGACCGCATATCGGTCATCCCATTGGACGTAGTCCGTCTCGTCGGGATCCGGGCCGCGTACCCGTGTATTCTTGCTGCTGTCGATCAGCATGATCGCTCCGAGGCACCCTCCTTGCGGAAAGTGACACGTGCCCACACAGACCAGGCGATGGACGCTGCCGGGAATGGGCTGCGGGTACATGTAGACTGTCGTCGTGTCGTCGGCCCCGCCGTAGATCTCCTCGGGTTGGGCCCCGTCGGGATTCATGGACCTGATGGTTTTGGCGACACGAGCGCCCTTGTCGATGTACTCCCACCGGTGATACATGACGCGGCCGTCATCGAGAACGACTGGGCAGAACTCACTGACCGGACTGCGTGTGAGCTGTTCGATATTGGTGCCGTCCGCATCCATTCGATGGAGACCTGGAGCGACGAGAGCGGCCGACCCGCCGCAGAGAATGGTGTGCTCACAACGCGTCGAGGAGAACACGATCTTGCCGTCCGGGAGATAGCACGGATGGATGTCATCGGTGTGCCAGGGCTTGCCCCACCGTGCGACCTTCTTCGCTTCGTCCTCGGGCGGGAACGATATCTGCCGCAGGCCCTTGCCGTCGGTGCCCACCTCCCAGATCCGAAAACCGGAGCGCGGGTCCTGGCGAAAATCGAAGATGATCTTCTCAGCATCGAAGGACAGAGAGATTTTGCCGATGAAGCCTCGACCGCCAGGCATGTCAGCGGCCGTTACGACTGCTCGCTCCGACTGTGTGCGAACGTTGTAGACATAGATGCCGTTGGCGGGGAGAAACCGGTCGGGACTGGTACCGTTGTTTATGTCCGTGTAGTAGTGATCGGAGGAGTAGGGTTTGCGTTTGACGAATACGAGTTCCTCGAAACCCAGCTTGTCTGGATCGATCGGCGCCCGTGCCGGAGCCGGGCCGACCGCCGGCGATCCGGTGACTTCGGCCCCGGGGGCAGCATCGTTCGACGCCGGGCCGTTGCCGATCATCGCGCACGTCACCGATCCGAGCAGGACGAGAGCTGAAACCACGGTCGACGTTCGTGGAGAGACGGGTACCAGATACTTCTTGCTGCGAGTACTGCGCATCGTTGTTGGCCGGTAGGAGGATTCGATCCCGCGTTGTTGGGTTCGAGTCTATCGATGGAGCGCGCGAACAGGGCGGCGGAAAGTGCTCCGCCATGGGGGGGTGAGCGTGAAGCCCGGGTTGGAGAATCTGTCGACTGTCCCGACGGTTCAGCCCACGAGCAGCACCGGAGCGTCCGCGTCCGGGCAAGGCCCTACGTTGACGTGAGCATGAGGTAGTGCGAGATCCCGTCGTGCGGAGCCAACGCCCGTCTCGATCGCGCGCTGCTTCTTGTAGCCGTTGCGGGCCACGAGGCGGTGGCC
>CAYYAQ010000207.1:0-8014 GCA_964469555.1 uncultured candidatus Brocadiaceae bacterium
TCGCAACGGCGCCAGGACCTTCAGCGCCCTTTGGGGTACGACGTCGACCGCGAAGGTCTTGTCCTTCGCCGCCTTCTCCGGCAGCGTCATGACGAGAACTCTGGAAGCTCCCACCTCGGCGCGGGTTTCACCGACTACCCAGGCCGCAGCCTTGGGCACCGCCGCGTCCTGAGCAACACAGCAGACGGCGAGCGAGACCAAGAGACACGTCGCCTTGAGCGATTCGATCATGGTGCGATTCTCTGTGACTGACCGGAGTCGCCGCGTCGGCGACGAACGCGCCACGCGCAGCTACGCCCAGTGTAGCCTGAGCACGACTCCACGTCTCAGCCAAGAAGCTGGCGCGACTCGATCGCTCGCGTCAGCTTGAGATAGGGCTCTGGAAGTCCTCGGCGCGCACCCGGCAACCCGCGTCCGCAGTTTCCCACACCGTAATCTCCGACAATCCGGACAACTCGGGAGCGAGGCGCTCCCAGATCCACTGGGCGAGGCGCTCAGCCGTCGGGTTCTCGAGCCCAACGATCTCGTTGAGCATGTGGTGATCGAGTTGCTCGCGCAGCGGAAGGAAGGCGTTGTCGATGACAGCGAAGTCGATGACCCAGCCAGTCGTGTCGTCATCAGGACCCGACACGGTGACGACAACGCGGTAACCATGACCGTGGAGACGTCCACAGGGATGGCCCTCGGGAACTTCGGGCAGTCGATGAGCCGCCTCGAACCGGTACTCCTTGAACACGTCCACGACGAGAGTGTCGCAGACTGGCGTGTCGATGCCATCCGTCGCGGCAGAAACCCCGCAGCTGGGAAGACGACGCTGCCAAAGGGCCTACCGCAGAGTCGGTTTCGCCGCTCCCCCACAAAGCTGCGCCTCGCCGCCGCCCTTCTCGTAGACGCCGTAGAATGGCGAACAGGAATCCAACCAGACCGTGATGCGGCGCATGGCTTCCTTCGGGAGCTTCACGCCGTGGTGGCCCTTCTCGAGGAGGGCGTACAGCTTGGATGCCCGCGCCCCGAACTCACCCGGGAGCAACTAAGACGAAGATCCCCACCGTCGCACCGCTCGCCGACTGGTGATCACGGCGTCCTCTGATCATCACGTGAAGGAAAGACATCGGAGCGCGGTCGCGAAGTCGAGTAAGCGATCGGGTCACGATCTCGCGGCGGCGATGTAGTACGATGCGATCGTCGGCGTCGGCGTTGGGTCGGTCTCCGGTCTCTCGGGCGATGCCTCCGGAGGATCCACATGTCCGCACTCGTCTCGTCAAGATCCCTCATCCTGTTCGTCCTGGCCGGCACTCCGCTCGATGGCGTGCTCCAGCGCGGGCGGATTCTCATCGATTCGATCCGAGAACTCTGCTCGGATGCGAGTCACGATCGAGCGGGAGCGCGGAGCCAACGCCGTGGTCAGCGAAGTCTGGCTGCTGGAGGATACGGCGCCGGAAAAGAAGAGCGACCGATGAGACATCCGAGAACCCGCGGGGTGCTCGCCAGCCCACTGTTCCCCCCAAGACGTCCGAAATGATAGCCATGAAGAAACCAACCACTTTCATCCTCGCTGCCTCCCTCGCCCTGTTCTCGAGCAGCTGCTCCGAGTCCACATCCAAAGAAGGGACGCACGAGCACGCGGACGGCACCGTCCACAAGAACGACGATCACGCGGACCACGTCCACGACCTCATGTGCGGCTGCGCCATCAAGGAAGTCGGCAAGTGCGGCGAGTTCATCAAGGTGGATGACAAGTTCATTCCGCTGACACTCCCTGCGTCCGCCGATCTGGGTCCGATGCCGTTTTGCAGGAAAGAAGGTCTGAAGGCCGACGTCGAGGGAGCGGTGAAGGACGGGAAGTACGTCGCGACGTCGTTCGCGTACGTGACGAAGGACAAGAAGTAGCCGCACTCCTTGCTGCCTCCCGGAAGCTCTCCATGCATCTCGCAACCGCCGGACTCATCTCCCTCGCCAGTCTGACACCGCAGGAACCTCCGCGACCTGCACGCGCCGTGATCGAGCGGTGCGTCGACGCATCGATCCAGATGCACGGGCCTTGGGCCCCGGTCCGGCTCCCGCTGGACAAGGGTGTGAAGGTCTGGAACCCGACGGCCGTCGTCGTCGGACCGGGTGGACGTATCTACGCCGCGAACTACACCGGTGAGATCTACTCCCTGAGCGACACGGACGGAGACGGCCTCGAGGACACGACGACGCTGTTCTGCGACGTCAAGAAGGACAAGCTTCGCTATCCGACATGCATGGCGTTTCGCGGGCGCGACCTCTACGTCGGCACGACGCAGGAGATCCGGATCTACACCGACACGAACGGGGACGGGGTCGCCGACAAGAGTCGGACGTTCTTCAAGGACTTCCCGTGGACGCTGCACTTCTTCGACTGGACTCTCGGTCTGTGTTTCGGGCCCGATGGTCACGTGTACGCGAGCCTGTGCACCGACTACCTCAACAAGGAACCCGCGCCCGATCCGAAGGGATACCGCGGCGCACTGCTGCGCATCTCTCCCGATGGCAAGCGGGCGACGCGGATCGCGACGGGGCTGCGCTTCGCCTACGGGTTCGCCTTCAACGCACACGGCGATCTCTTCTTCACCGACAACGAGGGCGGCGGGAATCCACAGGACGAGTTGAATCTCGTGAAGCCGGGCGCCTTCTACGGGCACAATGTGAAGAAGTATCCCGATCACCCCCCGACGACAGAGCCCGTGCTGACGTTCCAGCACGGTGTCGGTCCAGGCGGTATGGAGTTCAACTCCAAGGACAACGACTTCGGCGGCACGGCGGGCGACGCGTTCGTCGCACTTTGGGGGCCCGACTGGTTCTGGAACCGCGGGTCGGTCGTGAGAGTACGACTGCGTCGCGATGCGAAGGGTGCGTGGCAGGCAACCGAGTCCCCCATCGCCACGTCGTTCGGCAAGATCGTCGACCTGACGTTCGGGCCGCGCGGCGACCTCTACGTCGCGAAGTACGGCCGGGAGATCGGCCGTGGCCACCGCCCCAATCGCGTGCCCTCGGGCGCGATCTACCGGCTGATCCACGCGCCCTGGTTCCGACCCAACGCCGTCGGCGCCAGGTTGCTGCCCGTGGCCGGAGACAAGAAGAACGGCAAGCAGTTGTTCGCGAAGCTGGCTTGCGCCAACTGCCACGACGCCGAGGGAAACCGGCAGATGATCGGACCGAGCTTGCGGGACGTCAAACGGATGTACAACCGCGGAGAGTTCCTCGCAGTGGTCCGCGATCCCTCCCAGGGGATCAAGTCGGGTCATGAAGCGTTCACGATCAAGCTGAAGGACGGAACGGAATCCGTCGGTCGGCTGCTCCACACCGACACCGAGAAGATCACCCTGCTGACCGTCGAGAACAAGGAGGTCGTGCTCGCCCGCGAGAAGATCGAATCGGTGGTTCCACTGGAGACGTCGATCATGCCGCCGGGTTTGCTCGGCAGCCTCGAACCCAGCGAGGTCGACGACATGCTCGCCTACCTCGGCGTCGGGAAGAAGCTCACGTGGCGCGGTCTCGTACTCGACCACGAAAACCTGGCACCCCGCGGCAAGGCGTCCAGTCCGGACGGGCACGATCTGGCCGGTGGGGCGCAGAGCGATCAGGCGGCGGTCGACCGTGACCCCACGACGTTCTGGGAGGAAGTGCCGAAGCAGAAGGAATACCGATTGCGGCTCGGGTTCGATCGTCCGATCACCGTGACGGCGATGTCCCTCGCCGGCTTCGCCGCCGACAAGCGCGCGCCAAAGGACTTCGAACTGTTCTGCGACGGAGAGAAGGTCGCGACCGTCAAGAATGCGATCTACAACCGCAACCGCCTGCTGAAAGACATCCCCCTGACGACGGCGCGCGTGTTCGACCTCGTGATCCATGCCTCCTACGGCAAGACGTCTGCGATCAGGGAGTGGGGCCTCTACGACCTGAGGTCAGCTAGACCGGCACGCCACCGCGCCGAATTCTTCGCCTTCGACAACGGTCTTCCGCGTGGCACCCCCGACGAACAGATGCAGCTACTCGCGAAACTCGGCTACTCGGGCGTCGGCACGGTTCGCCCGGGCGCCGTCGCCGGGTACCGGCGCGCGGCTGCGGCACGTGGACTGAAGCTGTTCTCCTTGTACGCGACCATCAGCCCCGGCAAGAACCCGGCCTACCACAAGCGCCTCGAAGCCGACATCGCGTTGCTCAAGGGTACCAGTGCCCGCATCTGGCTCGCCGTGCAGCGTGGTGGGACCGACGCCGACGCAGTGCGACACGTGAAGCGACTCGCCGACCTTGCCCGGACTGCGGGGCTCCGCGTCGTGCTCTACCCCCACCACGGATTCCGCATCTCGACCATCAGGGACGCGGCACGGTTCGCGAAATCGGTCGGGCGTGACAACGTGGGGCTCTCGCTGAATCTGTGCCACGTCCTCCGCGCAGGAAACGGAACGAAGCTCGACGAGCTGCTGCGCGAGTTCACGCCCCGCCTCGATCTCGTCTCGATCAACGGGACCGACTCGACCGGAGACGAGTGGCGGCAGCTGATCCGACCGCTCGGCCGCGGGACGTTCGACATGCGCGCGTTCCTGCGGAAGTTGCGCGGCGCCGGCTATCGCGGCCCGATCGGGCTCCAGTGCTACGGCGTTCCGGGCGACCGGCGGACGAACCTCGCGGCCTCGATCGAGGCCTGGCGACGATACCGGGACTAGAAGTCGGCCTCACCACCGCGCAACGCCCGTGAAGTGGCGGCGTCTCCAGCACCAGGTGTTCCACCTGGTGAGATAGGTGCGCTCGGCCATCCCCTTCGTCAACCCGCGCACCTCGGGGTGACCTCCTGTCTCGTTCCACCGATCGCCGAATCGTAGCCGCGAGCGCGATGCGGCGATCCCGTGACTCTCGAACGGATTAGCGCTCTTGTGGCGCAACCCAGACGTTGACGCAAGCACAACGTTCTTCGACCTCTGGTGGAGAATAATCCGTGCCCGCAATAAGCTCGGCGCACCATGCTCCGCATTCAAGTAAACGGCAAGAGTGTCGATCTCTCCGGGATAGATCCGGATACCCCGCTGCTCTGGGTCCTTCGCGATCACCTCGCGTTGACCGGCACGCGGTTCGGTTGTGGCAAGATGCAGTGCGGTTCTTGCACCGTTCGTGTCGATGGCCAGAGCACGCGCACGTGCCAGCTGCCGATCAAGGACGTGGACGGCAAGAAGATCACCACGATCGAGGGGCTGTCCGACAAGGGCGATCACGTCCTGCAACAGGCATGGCGCGAGCACGACGTCCCGCAGTGCGGCTACTGCCAATCCGGCCAGATCATGTCGGCAGTCTCGTTGCTCGAGCAAAAGCCCGAACCGACCGACGATGACATCGATGCAGCGATGTCGGGCAACATCTGTCGATGCGGTAGCTACCCGCGCATCCGCGCCGCGATACACACCGCGGCGAAGAAGCTCCGACAGCCCGCGGCCGAGCGGAAGGAGGAGCGGAAATGAGCAACGTTCACAACCTCAGTCGGCGGTCAGTTCTGCAAAGCATGGCCGGCGGCGGCCTGCTGCTCGGCGTACAACTCGGCTGCGGGGTCTTCTCCGAAGTCGGGTCGAACAGCGGCGAAGGCGGCCCCGCAGCGGGGCTCTCCGTCGGGCTCTTCCTCTCCATCGACAAGACCGGCCTCGTGACGATCCTCGCGAGTCGCTCGGAGATGGGCACCGGCATCCGGACCGTTCTTCCTCTGGTCGCTGCAGATGAGCTCGACGCCGACCGCGGCCGGATCGCGATCGAGCAGGCGATCAGCGACCGTCGCCTGGGATCGCAGAACACGGACGGCTCGCGGAGCATCCGGAACTTCTACCAGCCGATGCGCGAGGCCGGCGCCGCCGCCCGGGCCATGCTGCAGCAGGCCGCGGCCGACCGCTGGAAGGTGGATGTCGGACAGTGCCGCGCCAAGAACCACGCCATCGTCCACGAGCCCACGGGCCGCACGCTCGACTTCCGCGAGCTCGTCGAGGCCGCGGCCAGGTTACCGGTCCCGAAGACCGCGGACTTGACGTTCAAGTCGCCGGATCAGTGGCGCTACGTCGGCAAGCCGGTGTCGATTGTCGACCTGCACGACCTGACCACGGGCGCGGGGAAGTTCGGACTCGATGTCACTCCCGAGGGCTGCAAGTTCGCGGTGATCGCGCGCAGCCCGGTGCTCGGTGCCAAGGTCAAGTCCTTCGACGCGAAGGCGGCGAGGGCGATCAAGGGCGTCGTCGACGTCGTCGAACTGGCGGCGGGCAAGGCCCCGTTCGGATTCGCGGCGCTCGGTGGCGTCGCGGTGATCGCCGAGAACACCTGGGCTGCCTCGAAGGGGCGCGAGGCGCTGGTCATCGAGTGGACCCGGAGCGAGAACGGCCACGACGACTACGACTCCGTCGCGTACCGCAAGCAACTCGAAGAGGCCGTGCGCAAGCCCGGCCGCGTCGTACGCAACGACGGTGACGCCGGCGCGGCCCTGGCCAAGGCCGAGGCGGCGAAGACCTTCACGGCGGAGTACTACCTCCCGCTCCTCGCCCACGCGCCGATGGAGCCGCCGTGCGCCGTCGCGCACGCGACGGACGGAGCTTGCGAGGTGTGGTGCCCCACGCAGAATCCCCAGGCAGCCCAGGACACGGTCGCCGCCGCCCTGCGCCTTCCGCACGAGAAGGTGACGGTGCACGTCACGCTGCTCGGCGGTGGCTTTGGCCGCAAGTCCAAGCCGGACTACGTCGCCGAGGCGGCGCTGCTCAGCAAGCGCGTCGGCGGCCCGGTCAAGGTCTTCTGGTCCCGCGAAGACGACATCCGCCACGACTACTACCACTCCGTGGCTGCGGTGTCCTGCACGGCGACGGTCGGCGACGCTGGCCGGCCGACGGCGTGGTTGCAGCGGAGCGCGTTCCCGTCGTTGAAGTCGACGTTCGGCAACGACGTCGAGGGTCCGAGCGATCTCGAGCTGGGGCTCGGGTTCACCGACATCCCCTACTCGATCGCCAACCTCCGCTGCGAGGCGGGCGACATCCGCAACCACGTGCGCATCGGCTGGATGCGGTCCGTGTCCAACGTCTACCACGCGTTCGCGATCTGCTCGTTCACCGACGAGTTGGCCGTCGCGGCGAAACGGGACCCGCTCGAGTACACGCTCGATCTGATCGGCGAGCCGCGCAAGATCGAGCTGAAGGGCGTCAACTACTCCAACTACGGAGAACCCCTCGATCGTCATCCGATCGACACCGGACGCCTGGCGGCGGTCCTCGAACTCTGTGCGAAGAAGGCCGGCTGGGGCCGGAAGCTACCCCCGGGCCGCGCGCTCGGGCTCGCGGTCCACCGCGGTTTCGCGGCCTTCGCCGCGGTCGTCGCCGAGGTCGAAGTCAACAAGGAAGGTGACATCACGTTCCACGGCTTCGACATCGCGATCGACTGCGGGTTGGTGATCAACCCTGACCGCGTTCGCGCACAGATGGAGGGGTCCGTGATCTTCGGCGCGAGTCTGGCGATGCACGGCAAGATCACCGCCAAGGACGGGCGGATCGAGCAGGGCAACTTCGACGACTTCCCCGTGCTCCGGATGGACGAGTCCCCGAAGCGAATCCGCGTGCACGTCGTCGAGAGCACCGCCACGCCGGGTGGCGTCGGCGAGCCGGGTGTGCCGCCGGTCGCGCCGGCGATCTGCGCGGCGATCTACCGCGCGTGCGGCAAGCGCGTGCGCGACCTGCCGTTGTCGGGCCACGATCTATCGTGGTCGTAACCGTGCGGTCAGCGAAGATGCAGCGTCAGAAATTCCAACAGCGCGGGCAGGTCGATCACGTGCCCAGCGTCGTGGACGTCCAGCTCGACCCGCTCAGGGACACCCTGATCCTGGTAGATGACGCGGATCTGCTGCATGGCGCGCCGCGCGAGTGGAACGTAGAAGTCACGCGGCCCCTCGCGCAAACCGTTCTGGCACTGCAGCGCCCGCGGTGAGGTCAGCGAGTAGATGTCGGCGTAGTCGACGAGTTCGCGCAGTCCCGCGAACTTC
>CAYYAQ010000208.1:0-7611 GCA_964469555.1 uncultured candidatus Brocadiaceae bacterium
CGCGGATGAAACGATGGATGACACTCGTCGGACTCGCTGGCCTCGCAGCAGGGATCCCCTTGGGGGTGACCTTTCACAAGGCGTACTTGCAGGCAAACGCGAAAGAGCTGCCCTGGCTTGTTCGAGAGCTGGAAGCCAAGTACGAACTAAAGCCCGATCAGCTGCGGCTCGTGCGGGCGATTCTCCAACAGAGGGACCGCTCCACCAAGAAGGCATACGCCGCGAAGCACGAGCTACTCCCCTTCGAGCTGCGCAACGAGATTCAAAACATCAAACGCAAGGCGGACGAGAGGATCGACGCCGTCCTGGACAGCACCCAACGGGAGCAGTACAGGAAAGACACGCGCTCTCCGTGAACAAGTAGGCAGAAATGGCAAAAGGTGTTGGATTAGACGCTGGTGAATTCGAAGTCAAAGTCGTCGAGCTGGACGGCTCCTATCGCAAGCCTCGCCTGACGAAGGTGAGCGTCGATCGGGTTGCCCAGCATTCGACCATGTCTTCCGATCCGGATCACGCGACCTCGGAGGCGACGGCGCTGCAGCACGCGGTCAAGGCTGGGCACTTCAGCACCCAGAACGTGTGCCTCGGCTTCCCGAGTCGCGAAGTGCTGTTCCGGCAGCTGCACGTGCCGTTCACTGGCGAAGATCGTATTCGCAAGGTCATCAAGTTCGAGGCCGAGGGCGAGATCCACGGCCAGAGCGTTGACGACATGGTGATCGACTTCCACATCGTGGAAGAGCTTGGCGACGAGACCCGCGTGCTCGTCGCTGGCGTGCCGAAGCAACCGCTTCGCATGACGCTGACGGCCCTCGAGAAAGTCGGCATCGAACCGGAGCGTGTCGACCTGGACATGATGGGTCTGTACCGCGTCGCCGATTGGTGCGGTGCGTTGACGGCGAACTCGCCAGCCCAGGGGGCCGACGATGGAGACGGGGAGCTCGCTGTCGAAGGCGCTCGAAGCAGGGTGGTCGTCGACTTCGGCGCGCGCGCCGTGCGGGTGCTCGTCGTTACCAACGGCCATCTCCTCGACATGCGGGCGATCCCTCTCGGGAGTGATTCGGTGGCGGAGGATATTTCGACGCGCTTCGACATCTCTATCGACGAGGCGCGCGAAGCCATGGTCTATTCGCTGTCGACGGGCGAGGACCACGTCGTGTCGGCTTCGGAGATTCTCGACGTCGACGAGAGCAATGACGACGAGGAGGAATCCGAAGCCAGGAACCTCCCGCAGGAGACGAAGATCATCTCGTTCGCCGCTGTCGATGCTGCCCGAGATCGGTTCGTCCAGCGGTTGCGGCGCGAGTTCATGCGTTTCCTGGTGGCTGTCAAGGGCGTCGGGACGATCGAAGCGACATTCACGACGGGTGCCGGATCGCTCATGCCCGGAATCCACGACCTGCTGGCCGATGTGTTCGGGTGCGATCCGGAACCGTTGTCCTACGTGCACCTCCTCAGCCACAAACTCAGCGAGGAGGACGCGGATTACATGGAGCCGCGCATCGCGGTGGCCGTTGGTCTCGCCCTCGGTCACATGAACGGGGTGAAGGGTTTCAACTTCCGTCAGGAAGACCTGAGCTTCACCCGCGGATTCGACCGGATCAAGCTGCCGTTGGCGATCGCCTGCATGCTCGCGCTGTTCTACCTCTTCTTCTACGGCGTCGGTTTGCGCAAGCAACTACAGGCGAAGGAGCGGATGTTCGGCTATGCCGTACCCAAGACGGCGAAGGCTTCGTCGACGCGACGCGAGTCGGGCAAGAGGGTCACGAACTACATGCAGTTCACGGGCTACCTGACGTACCTCGTCAACGAAGGCACGTGGCCCGAGCGCAACATGTCGCACAACGAGTACCGCACGATGGTGAACAAGCTCGCGGAGCAACCGACGTTCAAGCGCATCGTCTGGTACCGGAACGAACTCAACAACTACCTGAAGAAGGTCCAGACGGAAGGTCAGTTCGAACCGAGTCTCGCTCTCGATTCCAGCGTCGCCGTGCTGCAGCAGTTCGCGGGCGTGATCGCGTCGGTCGAAAAGTCCCTGGGCCGCTTCTACATCGGCGAGATCGGTCTGAAACTGCCGGCCGCGTCCCGTGGGCGACACCTCAGCTTCAAGGTCTTCTTCCGCGGCGAGCAGTTCCGTGAGAGGAATGTTCTGCTCAAGAACGCGTTCTTGAAGATCTTCGAAGACAAGGATTCGGCTTTCAAAGACTGGGTCAAAGCACCGAAGGAGCGACCTACCGTCGGCGATGACCTCGGCGCATTCGTCGACTACGCGATCGAGCTGCGCGCGGAAGTCCCCGTAAAGAAACTCTAGGAGACAGGACCATGAAGAATCTCGATCTAGAAAAGGTGATCATCCTGCTGTCCCTGCTCCTCATGCCCGTGGCCGGTGGTTGGATCTACATGATGGACAAGGAACTCAAGGAGGCCGAGATGGCATTCCGGAGTTGCAAGGCCACGATCCAGGAAATCCATGGTATGCATCTGCGGATCAAGCTGACGAAGGACGAACTCAACAAGGAAGGCGAGGACGTCGACGATGCGCCGACGTACTTCCAAAACAGGGCGCTCGCGTCTCAGAAGGCGGGTCAGGCCATCTTGACAGCCGATCAGATCACGGTGAATCAGAAGCGGTCGACGTCGGTGCGTCGCAACGGGCGCGGCAAGGAGATCGGCAAGGACATCGAGGTGTCCGTCGATTTCAAGGCCGAGAAGAGGGGTGGCATGCCGCTACCGCGCAGCTTCATCAACGCGTTCATCTTCAACTCGGAGATGCGGATGCCGATCTGGAAGCTGCGGAACATCACGATGAAGAACAGTGACTTCATAGCCATGAAAGGCAGGTTTGCGCCGAAGACCTTGGAGATCTCTGACGAGTGGATCGTCTCGGACCTGGTGTTCGCCCGACGCAAGCCGCTGAAATAGAGTGACGCGATGAGTTGCAACGCGGGGAGTGCAGCACTGGGTTTCTTGGTCGCCCTCACGTTTGGCTCGTGCGGTGCCTTCATCGAGTACACGGAGGACCTGCGGACTTCAACGGACCGCACTTCGCTCGTGCGCTACACGGCGCAGGCTGGCGGGGTCGTGGGCATGATCGTCAGCCTGCCGCTCGACCTCGTGGCGATGCCGGTGACGTTTCCGGTCTACCTCTACCAGGAGAGTTCCTCCGAGGAGAGCGTGGACCTGTCGGACAGCTTGTTGTTCCCGACGTTCGCTCTTCGCGGCGTCGGATCCCTGCTCGCGTTGCCGGTGGATTTGCTCGAACTCGCGTTCTACCGAGCGTGGATACCGCCCGACACGCCGACCGCCGAAGAGCAGGAGGGGATCGAGATGCAGCTCGACGATGAGACCTTGCCTCGCTATCCAGTGGAGCCGATCTACCCGGCGAAGAAGGCTGGCTGAGATTCCACCTCGCAATGGGGTAGATTGTGCACATGGCGATCGCCCTGCTGTGCCTCGGATGTTTGCTCGCCCCGCAGTCCGCGGACCAGATACTGAGGCTCGGTGACGACCGCGTCGAGGTGACGGCGCGGGGCGCGCTGGGGCCGAGGGTCTTGCCCCGGGGACGGCCCGCGGGCGACGCCAAACCACGCGTCTGGCGGGCGCGCGTCCGGATCGCCGCCGACTTGCGGGTGGGTGCGCGCCGCACGACGATGGATGCCGCGGCAGTCGCCAAGGTCAGGGACGCGTTTGCCACGTTCGGTCGAATGGTGAACGCCTGGAGTCGCGGGCGCGTGCGCATCGACGCCGACATCGCCGTGATGGAGGAGCCGCTGCACGTTCCGGATCGGGACGAACCGTTCTGGTTGACGCCGATGCGGCAACGAGATTGCGGGATCTCGGGCGAAGGCGTGGACTCGGTGTTTCTCGTCTTTCCCCCGGGCCAACGCGAGCTCGCGATGCTCGGTGGCACATTCGGTGGCAATCTCGGACCGGATGGCGCGGGGAGCACCGGGATCGCGTGGGTGCCCAGCCGCGAGGACGAGATGGTCCGGACGATCCTGCACGAGTGGTTGCACCAGGTGGAGTGGCTCGCGCGCCACAAGTTCGACATGCCGTGGCTCCCGGGTTCGCACGATCGTCGCGACCTCGGCTTCGTCGACGAGGACCGGGCGCTCGCCGCGCTGATCGGACAGTATCTGTCGACAGCATTCTGGCGCGCCGCGGGAATCCGCGAGAGCCAGTCCGTGCGGAGGCTGGCGCCTGGGCGGAACGTTCACTGGCGCGATGTCGCGGACGACCCGTGGCGGCGCTTGCCCTTCGTCGACGGGTCCACGCTCGCCAAGCTCACGGGGTATCCCGTTCGCATCGAAGTCGGTAGAGGTTTTGTCGAGGCTCACTGCGAGGGCCAGGCGCCGGAGGATGTCGCCCTCGATCGACGCATCGATCTCGAACAAGAGTCGGCGCTGATCCTGCCGGTGCGTGGCACGAGAAACCGCTATGTGTGCATCGTGCGCGGTGACCGCGCCGAGCTGTTTGGCCGGCACCTGCGACGCGCCGATGGCGAACGCATCGTGGCGGGGGTGCTCCTTCCCCTTCGACCGAAGCAACGCATTGGTAACTGGGAAGCCGGCGGAACGGCGACTCCGCTCGCAGTGTTTGTCACCACGATGGCCCGTCGACCGCGCACAGAGGTCGAGCTCCTGTCGATCCGAGACGGGCAGGAGAGCGTCGCACTCGAGCGAACGACCGGGGTCGCGGTGGTCGGCGCGCCAGTGGGATTCCGGCGGATCGGGCCTGCGGACGACGTGAGCGTGGCAGATCGGCAGATCGAGAGTGGCGCGTCGGTTCAGACGACCCCGACGGTCGCCGGTTCGTTGTCGGTCGTGCTGCGGCGTGGCGAGGACCGACTGCCTTACCGGACTCCCGTGTTGCCCCAGGTGACGGTCGAGCTGAAGCCGCGATCCGGGCCTGACTCGGTCGTGCGGGCGGACGCGGCTTTCGTGTGCGTGGTGCGCAACAACACGACGGCAAAAGTGAAAGTGGCTCTCGAGGTCTGGGTGTCACCCGAGGTCGCGATCCTCGACCTTCCGAAGTCCCTGGTGCTCGTGGCTGGAGCCGAGAGGGTTCTTCCGTGCCGCATCCGCGTCGAGGCAGATCGGCCCGCGGGGCAGGTCGAGGTCCGACTCGTCGCGCGTGGTGGAGGCGAGATTCTCGGACAGGTGCGCAAGCGGCTGCACGTCGCCGTCGGGAGGGATTTCCTCCGCCTCGACTTCGAGGGTCGCGTGTACGCGATGCGTCCCGCGAAAGGAAGCGATACGGATGCAGGCGATTGGTCTGTCCGCCGGCGCACGGGCTTGATCGGAAGAGGATGCTTGCGCATCGCCGACGGAGGTGGGTCGAGGTTTGGTCGGCATCACGTGATGCCTCCGTCACCGTTGTCCTTCGATTCCGAGCAGTTCCCGCACCTCACGTTCTACTTCCGCGCACGTCCCAAGAAGGGCGCCCGCGTCGCGATCAATCTCGCGGTCGGTTCCGATGCGTTCTCGATACCGCTCGTCGGTGAGTTCGTGCGCGAGTGGGACAAACGTCGTCCGCTACCGCGAGCCCGAGTGAAGTTGACGGGTGAGTGGTGCCGCGTGACGTACGATCTGGATGCTGCCCTCGACAAGGCGCTCGGCGACGGCAACCACCGCGTGTTGTCGATCGACTTCGGGGACACCCGGGCGAGGTGCAGCAACCGGTTCTCGGGCGACGATGAGTGGTACTTCGAGGTCGATGAGTTCGCGGTCGTGCGCACCCCCGGGGAGACCGCCGACGATCACGTGCGCTACCTGACGCAGAAGTATCGACGCATGCTGTCGACCGACGCAGCGACTGCCCTGCGCAAGGGATTGGCCGCGATCGACACCAAGAAGCTCGGGCCACAGGGTCGGGTGGACCACGAGCTGCTGTGCCACGCGCTCGAGTGGCAGCGGGTTTCGTCGAAGCTCCCGCGGAAGCGGCGTGGGCGCCCCGCCGGGCGCGAGAGATACGCCGCGATGCTGCGCCATCGACATCACCTCACGGAGACTCCCGAGGATTTGCTCAAGATCGGCAAGGAGCAGGTTGGGCTGCATCAGGGCCAGATGGAAGAACTCACGGCGAAGATCGCTCCAGGCAAGACGTGGCGAGAAGTCATCGAGATCCTCAAGGCACGTCATCCGACGGGGGAAGAACTGCCGAAGGTTGCTGAGAAGTGGATGAAGAAGGCGATCGACTTCACCGTTGAGCATGAACTCGTGACGGTGCCCATGGCGGCTCGCGATGCGCGCATTCGTGTCGTGACTCGCGGTGTCCTGTCGCGCACCTACCCTTTCGGCGGCTACGGGGGCACGCGTCGCACGGCACGCGGGTTTACCGGCACGTATCTCGTCTCGCCGCCTGCGGAATGGATGAGCGAGGCGCAGGCGGAAGAGAGATTGCGCGGAAATCACTATGCCTGGACGCGGGTCGTCGCGTTGCACGAGGTCGTGCCCGGACACCATCTACAAACCGTGGTGCACACGATGCGACCGCTCTCGGCCTTCCGGCGACAGTTCTATTCGACGGTGTTCGGTGAGGGCTGGGCGATGCACTGCGAGGAGCTGCTGTTCCGGCACGGGTTCTTCCCGGATGTAGAGACGCGTTTCACGCAGCTGCAGATGCGGCTCTGGCGGGCGGCGCGCATCGTGATCGACGCTTCGCTTCACACCGGGAAGATGTCCATCGGAGAGGCGGAGAAGTTCCTTGTCGACGAGGTCTCTCTCGACCCGATCAACGCGAAGGCCGAAGTGGCGCGGTACATCGACAACCCGACCCGACCGATGTCGTATCTGATGGGCTTTCTGATCATCGAGAAGCTCAAGGAACGGAGTCGCAAGTTACTTGGCGCTCAGTTCTCCAGTCGCGTGTTCCTCGATCGGGTCCTCTCGTTCGGTCCGGTGCCGTTGTCCGCGGTGGCGAAGGGTCTGGGGTTGTGAATCGCGAGAAGCTCGCGTCCAAGCTGCATGAGGAAGCCCTCGGTGGCGGTGGCAAGGTTTCGCTTGCGACGATGGCCGAGGCCTTGATTCCCGTGAAGAACCTCCGGGACGTCGCCCGCGAACACGGCGTGAGCCCGAAGGGTGGATATCGGTTGGAGCGGGCCCCGGCGAAGATCCTCGCGCCTCTCCTGTGTGAGCCGCACTTGTCGGATGTGTTGGATGACGTGTGTGAGCTTCTCGCCGAACACATGACGTTGAACATCGCGGAGAAAAAGAACGCGAAGAAGAAAGCTGACGCGGCGAAGACGCGGGCCCCCGCATACCTGGAATCAGTGCTCAAGTTGACGACGCAGGAACTCGAGCTGGCGAAGGGCGAGGTGACGAAAGCGCGCGAGGTCGCACAAGGCCTTCGCGACCGCGCCGACGAGTTGAATCGGCGCGTGCAGATGGACGGCGAGCGCATCACGCAACTGAACAAGGAGATCGAGGCTTGCCGCGAGGAGATGGAGCGGCTCGGGAATGCGCAGCCCGTCGTGGCGCGGGATCAGTCGAACAAGATCCTGTCGTTGGAGAAGGATCTGGATGAACAGAACCAGATCGAATGGCAGCAGCGGATCAAGTTGGCGGAGCAGGCGGCAGCGATCCGTGAACGGGAGGAGCGCATCCTCGAGTT
>CAYYAQ010000209.1:0-7512 GCA_964469555.1 uncultured candidatus Brocadiaceae bacterium
TAGCCAAGGCCCACGAAGACGCGGGCTAGTTCGGCAGGCGGACTTTCTGGCCGGCGATGAGGACGCTGAGGTCGATGATGTCCGGGTTGAGCACCTTGAATCGTCCGAGCCACGCCGGAATCTTGTTCTTGGCGACGCGGACCTTGGCGAGGTCCCAGAGGGAATCGCCCTTCTTGATGGTGTAGAGCTGGCCCTTGGCGTGCTCGACGACGGAGGACTTCTTCGCCCGGGCCTTCGCGGCGAGGAGCAGGGTCTCGGCATCGACCCACGGCACGACGACCTCTTGTCCGGACTCGAGGTCCGCCTCGACCAGGCTCTCGTTCAGGACCTCGATCGTCGAGAGTTGCGTGGCGTCCGCACACCAGCGGGCAACCACGAGAGCCAGGGTGTCGCCGTGGCGGGCCTTCACGACCCGATACTCACCCATGCGACTGCTCGTGCCGAGAACCCCCGCGAGGTCCTCCGTCACCGTCGACTTGAGCACGATCGGTTCGCCTGACTTCGCATCGGCGCCCTCCGTGCCCTCGTCGGCTGGCTTCTCGCCTTCGCCGGTCTCTTCGCCGGTCTCTTCGCCGGTCTCTTCGGATGGCTTCTCGGGCGGCTTCTCGGGCGGCTTCTCGGGCGGCTTCTCGGATGACTCCTCCGCCAGATTCGCGCCGGGTTCTTCGGATGGCTTCGCCGCACCAGGCGCGCGCACCGGCGCCTCTGCCGGGGCCACACCTGGCAGCGAGGCGACCGCTGGCCGCGTCTTCTTCTCGGTCTCGGCTCGCGCCGGGTTCTGCTCGCCGAAGATCACGGCGACCAAGAGGATGACCAGCAGGAGGCCAGTCACGGCATACACTAACACGGTTTCGTTGCGCTTCATGCGTCCCTCCCAGGACTGTCTTGTGCCGCGATGCGGCGACCACAGCGACGGGGCGCCCACCCCGTAGACCGTAGCTCTGCTCATGTTAGGCCAGCTCAACGTGCTTTGCACGCTTCGATTGCAAGATCCATTCGCCCCCGCTACGTGCGCAATCTTTGGTAGGGCCACTAGAAACCGGAACGAACCCAGCGCTAGACTCCGACCCCGTCGTGCCGCCCGCGAAAACACTCATGATCGCCATGCTCGGCACGGCATTCTGCTCGTGCGCGGGTGGACCCTCCCTGGTGCGGAAGGTCGAGGTGATGAAGGGCAGCCGAGCGCTGATCTCGGTGCAGCAAGCCAGCCTCAATCTGACCCTGGTCAACCAGTCCTCGTTGACCCCGGCTCGGGCAAAAGCCGCCCGCAAGGCGGATGTCAGCCTGAAACTCATCCCGGACGCCCAGCTGCAACTGCTGGCGGACATGCTCGGCGCCGAGCAGTTCTTCGAAATGGCCTCCGAAGTCGCCGACCCCGAGGCGCGCTCCTGGGTAACCGTCGTCGTCAACGGCAAGAAGCACATCGTCTCCGGTCGCGCCGCCCGGGGTGACTTCAAGTACATGCAGCGGTTCCAGCGGTTCATCACCCTGTTCAACACCGTCTACAGCGCCAACGACAACTTCACTGGCAGCAAGATGACGACGAAGGAATTCAAGCGAGCCAGTGAGACGATCAACTCCGACTCGAACGCCGTGCGTCGCAAGAAGAGGAATTCGAAACGACCATGAGTAGCCCTCGCGAGACGGGAACCGCCGCGATCATTCCCGTCCGCGTCGACAGCCAACGGCTACCTGGCAAGGCGCTCCTGGACGAGACCGGCGTGCCCCTGTTCGTGCACACCTGTGAGCAGGCGGCGCGAGCCGGTTGCTTCGACGACGTCCTCGTCGCCACGGACAGCGAAGAGGTCGCCGCCGCGACCGAATCCCTCGACGGCGTGCGCACCGTGATAACGAGCGACCGGCCCCGCAC
Organism: uncultured candidatus Brocadiaceae bacterium; assembly: GCA_964469555.1. Lineage (GTDB taxonomy): Bacteria > Planctomycetota > UBA1135 > UBA1135 > UBA2386 > CAYYAQ01. The sequence continues at coordinate 1,871 of CAYYAQ010000209.1, forward strand.
CGGGTCCGAACGCTGCGCCGAAGCCGCGGTCGGACTGCCCCACAAGATCATCGTCGACATCCAGGGCGACTGGCCGGAGGTTGACCCCGCGGACCTGCGCCGCCTGGTCGAGCGCCTCGCCGAGGACCCGGATTCCGACCGGCTCTGCGCGACTCTCTCGGCCTCCCTCTCCGACCCCGAGAAGATCGCCGATCCGAATGTCGTCAAGATCGCCCGGGGACACAACGGCAGGGCTCTCTACTTCAGCCGACTGCCGATCCCGTACGACCGCGCGGAGAGCGACCGCACCGTACTGCGCCATATCGGCGTCTACGGCTTCACCCGAGCCACGCTGTTCCGCGTGCCCGACCTTCCATCGAGCGGTCTCGACGAGTCCGAGGGTCTCGAACAGCTCCGGTTCCTGGAAAACGACATCGCCATCCAAGTCCTCGACGCCACCGGAGATCCGTGGGGCATCGAGTGTCGCCAAGACTACGACGCCTTTCTCCAAAGACACGCCCAGCGAGCGACCAAAACATCCACATGACCAAGTTCATCTTCGTAACCGGTGGAGTTGTTTCCTCCCTAGGCAAGGGGCTGACTTCCGCTGCGGTCGGATGGATGCTCGAACGAATGGGGATGACGGTGTCGATGCAGAAGCTCGACCCCTACATCAACGTCGACCCGGGGACGATGTCGCCGTTCCAGCACGGCGAGGTCTACGTCACCGACGATGGCACGGAGACTGACCTCGACCTCGGGCACTACGAGCGTTTCACCCACGCGGAGTTGACCTGCGACTCGAACTACACCACCGGCAAGATCTACAAGTCGGTCATCCAGAAGGAACGTCGCGGCGATTACCTCGGTCGCACCGTCCAGGTGATCCCGCACATCACCGACGAGATCAAGATGGCGATCAAGAAGGGTGCCACGAACAACCCGGACGTCGCCATCACCGAAATCGGCGGAACGGTCGGCGACATCGAGAGCCTCCCCTTCCTCGAGGCGATCCGTCAGTTCAGTCTCGACGCGGGTCACGAGAATTGCCTGTTCATCCACCTGACGCTGCTCCCCTACCTTCGCGCGAGCGGCGAGATGAAGACGAAGCCCACCCAGCAGTCGGTTCGCACGCTGCGCGAAATCGGTATCCAGCCGCATATCCTCATATGCCGGACCGAGCAGCCGATGACCGACGACATGACGAACAAGATCTCGTTGTTCTGCAACGTCACGAAGGAGTCGGTGATCGAAGAGCGCGATGTCGACTTCTCGATCTACGAAGTACCGATCAACCTGATGAAGGCCGACCTGCACGGCCAGATCGTCCGCCGGCTCTCACTCGAACCAAGACAAGAGCCACAGATCGACGACTGGCTGCAAATGCTGGGTCGCATCAAGGAACCGAAGCACGAGGTCGAAATCGCGGTCGCCGGCAAGTACATCGAGTTGCACGACGCCTACAAATCGATCTACGAGTCCCTCACCCACGGCGGCAACCACCACGCGTGCACGATCAAGCTGCGCAAGGTCTCCGCGGAACAGATCGCTGGCGAGGGCGCAGACGAGATCCTCGACGGCGTAGACGGCATCCTCGTGCCCGGTGGATTCGGCGAACGCGGCTTCGAGGGCAAGATCGGGGCGATCCGCTACGCGCGCGACAAGCAGATCCCGTTCTTCGGGATCTGCTACGGCATGCAGGCAGCTGTCGTCGAGTTCGCGCGTTCGGAACTGGGCATCACGGATGCCTCGACGACCGAGTACGACGCGAAGGCGGCAAACCCGGTGATCAGCTTGATGGAAGAGCAGAAAGCCGTGTCCGACCTCGGCGGCACGATGAGACTCGGCGCGTTCGACTGCCGATTGACGCCGGGTACGCTCGCGCACAAGGCCTACGGCGAGACTGACATCTCCGAACGGCACCGCCATCGGTTCGAGTTCAACAACGCCTACCGGCACCAACTCGAAGAAGCCGGGTTGGTCCTGTCGGGAGTGAATCCGAAGCTCGATCTGGTGGAGATCATCGAAATATCCGACCACCCGTGGTTCGTCGGGGTGCAATACCACCCCGAGTTCAAGACGCGTCCGCTCAATCCCCACCCGCTGTTCCGGGACTTCATCGGCGCCGCCATCGCGCACAACAAGGGATAACACCGCCCCGCCCGGCCTGGTGAAGAGTCCGAAGAGGGGACGTGTGAGGAGAGGGTGGACGGCTACTCGATCGCGCTCTCGCCGGTGATCTCGCGCCCGATGATCAACCCGTGGATGTCGTGGGTTCCCTCGTACGTGATCACGGACTCCAGGTTGCACATGTGGCGCATCACCTGGTACTCGTCAGTGATCCCCACGGCGCCGAGGATGTCCCGCGCCAGACGACAGCACTCGAGCGTCATCCAGCAGTTGTTGCGCTTGGCGAGCGACACGTGGCTGTAGTGCAGCCTGCCCATCTCTTTCAGCCGACCCAGGCGCCACGCGAGTATCTGGCCCTTGGTGATCTCGCTGATCATCCAGACGAGCTTGTTCTGGACCAACTGGAACCGCGCAATCGGGCGACCGAACTGGATGCGTTTCTTCGCGTAGCGCCGCGCCTCGTCGTACACCGCCATCGCAGAACCAACGGCGCCGTAGGCGATGCCGAAGCGCGCCTGGTTCAAGCACCCGAGCGGTCCCTTCAGACCCGCGACGTTGGGGAGGAGATTCGCCTTCGGAATGCGGCAGTCCTCGAAGACGAGCTCGCTCGTGACGGACGCGCGCAGCGAGAACTTGTTCTTGATCGTATTCGTCGCATAGCCCGGCGTACCCTTCTCGACGATGAACCCCCGGATGACGTCGTCGAGCTTCGCCCAGACGATCGCCAAGTCCGCGATGCAGCCATTCGTGATCCAGTACTTGGAACCGTTCAGGACGTAGCTGTCGCCATCGTCGACGGCCCGCGTGATCATCCCGCCCGGATCGCTGCCGTAGTCCGCCTCGGTGAGGCCGAAGCAACCGATCAACTCGCCAGCCGCCATGCCCGGCAAATACTTCTCCTTCTGCTCCTCGTTCCCGTAGGTGTAGAGGGGCCACATGCAGAGCGACCCCTGCACGGAAACGAAAGAGCGCAGCCCTGAATCACCGCGCTCCAGTTCCTGGAGGACGAGCCCGTAGGCGGTCGGCGACATGCCCGCACATCCGTAGCCCTCGAGGCTCGCGCCGAGGACACCCATCTCCGCGAGGCTCGGGATCAGTTCGGCGGGGAACGTCGCGTTGCGGTTGTGCTCTTCGATGACCGGCATGAACTCGCCGCTGACCCAGTCGCGCACGGTCTCGCGGGCCATCTTCTCCTCGTCCGAGAATAGATCGTCGATCTGGTAGAAGTCGGCTGCTTGGAACTCACTCATTGTCGGTGTACATGGCGGATGTAGACTCGGGACGATAGACCCGCCTCGGAGAGATTGCCAAGACGAAAGAACGCCCCACGAACCGATGAAGAAACAACTGCCCGACCCTTGCGCGATCTGCGGCTATCCACTCGAGGGTTCGAGTTGCGATCACTGCGAAGGCAAGACGACTGTGGTGGATGGGGTTGGGTCGAACAAGGTGGGCACCCGGTTCTTCGTCGCCGACCTGATCGACGGGTTCTTGTCTCTGTTCCAGGCGTCGCTTCTCCTGATGACCAAGAAGGATTACATGGGCAAGCTCACCGTGGCGATCCTCGTAAACCTCGTGCTCGTCATCGTGTTCTTCGTCGGACTCCTCTACGGGTCCTACTCGATGTTCTCCGCGATAGACTGGTCGTGGGCCTGGGATTGGATCGAGACCGTGGCGCAGGTATTGATCTGGCCCCTGGCGCTGATCGTGGCGTGGTTCCTCGCCCCCACGCTGATCAACGCCGGCATGACGCCATTCCTTGACCCGATCGCGAATGCCACGGAGATGATGCTCGCAGGCGAGAAGATGAAGCCCGTCGAGATCGGCATGTGGCGCGGCCTGATGGTCGGCTTGAACGCGGCAGCCCAGATCTTGGTAATGCAGGTGTTCGTTCTGATCCCCGTGATGCTGCTCGCGTTCATCCCCGTCGTCGGATGGGGCTTCGCCCTGCTCGGGGTCGTCTACTCGGCCTATCTCAACGCCCTCGTCTGGTTCGAGATCCCGGTGCTGCGCCGGGGCTACGGCTGGCAATACCGGCGGAAGTTGATCCGCAGGAACTGGGCCCGCGCCCTGGGCTTCGGCCTGGCGTTCAACATCGGGCTGCTCGTGCCGTTCTTCAACTTTCTCTTCATCGGTCCGGCGACCGCCGTCGCGGTCTCCAAGTTGTACTTCCGGTTCGACAAGAACGTGATGCCGCGGGCCCCACAAACCGACAGCCCACCCGCCGGGGATCCTCAAAGCTGATTTGAGAAGAGCGCCCCGACTGGTAACGTCCTCGCCCCATCCGCCAAGCCACGGCTATGTCAAAGAGGATCATCGTCACCAGCGCGCTCCCCTACGCCAACGGGCCGATTCACTTCGGTCACGTCGTCGGGGCGTACTTGCCCGCGGACATCTACGTGCGCTACCGGCGAATGTGCGGCGACGACGTGCACTACGTCTGTGGCAGCGACGAGCACGGTGTCGCGATCACGCTGAAAGCTGAGCAAGCTGGCAAGCCCTACGCAGACTACGTCGACCAGTGGTACGACGTCATCACCCAGACCCTCGCCGCCGTCGGCATCGAGTTCGACCTGTTCTCGGGGACCGCCGCCCACCGAAACCCACATCACGTGGAGCTGTCGCAGCAGTTCTTCTCGGACCTGAAGAGCAACGGCTACCTCGAGAGACGGACCGAAGATCAGTTCTTCAGCGAGAGCCTGCAGCGCTTCCTGCCCGATCGATACGTCGAGGGCACGTGCTACCTCTGCGGCCATGTTCAGGCTCGCGGCGACGAGTGCCCCAGCTGCGGATCATGGCTCGACGCCAAGAAACTGAAGGACCCGAAGAGTTCTCTCGACGGTTCGACCCCGGTGCTCAAGGCGACCTCGCACTGGTATCTGCAACTCGACAAGCTCCGCGACGAGTGGCTCCAGGATTGGTTCACCGGCAAGTCCGACGAATGGAAGGTCAACGTCCGGCACTTCGTCAAGGGCGCGCTGAAGGACCTGCGCGAGCGTCCCATCACCCGCGATCTGCCGTGGGGCGTGCCGCTGCCCGGAGAAGACGCGGAAGACGGCAAGGTCCTCTACGTGTGGTTCGAGGCGCCGATCGGCTACCTGTCCATCTCGAAGCAGTACTGGACCGACCGTGGCGAGCCCGAGGAGTTCGAAAAGCTCTGGAAGGACAAGGACACGGAGCTCTACCACTTCATCGGCAAGGACAACATCACGTTCCACGTCGTCGTCTTCCCGGCGATGCTGCACGGCACCAAAGCTGGCTGGGTTGTTCCGGAGAACGTTCCGGCCAACGAGTTCTTCAACCTCGAAGGCAAGAAGTTCAACACTAGCAAGGGCTGGTTCATCCCCGAGGACAGCATCAAGGACCGGTTCCCCGTCGACTCGGTCCGTTACGCGCTCACCACCATGATGCCCGAGACGGCGGATTCGGATTGGTCGTGGCGCGAGTTCCAGTCGCGTCTCAACGACGACCTCGCGGACAACATCGGCAACTTCGTCTCGAGGACGCTGCGCTTCGCGGAACGGTTCCTCGAC
>CAYYAQ010000210.1:0-7425 GCA_964469555.1 uncultured candidatus Brocadiaceae bacterium
GAGGGTCGCCAATGCGATTCGGCTGGGCACGGAACACGTCAAGAGCATGCTGACGAATGGCATGATCGGCCAGCCCAGCGTCAGCGGCCACGGCGTCGACTTCAACACCGGAACGCTCGCGCTCTGCCTCCTGACGCTGCTCAAAGCGGATGTGCCGGCGGACGACAAAGCCATCGTGCGGGGCTTCAAGCGCTTGCGGCGGCGCAATCTCGAAGATACCTACTCGCTCGGCGTCTCGTTGATGGCGATGGAAGCGCTCTACGCGCCGTCGAACGAGCGGCAGTTGCTGATCGAGGGTCGGATCAAGATGCCTCTTCCGCGCAAGGTGTCGGAGAAAGACATGGAGTTGATGAAGGAGTGGGCGGCGAAACTCCTGAAGAACTTCGACACCAGCCAGCAGCAGGCCTACATGCTGCGATTCTGGTATACAGCGGGAAACGCCCGGTACGACAACTCGAACACGCAGTACGCGCTCCTGGGGTTGTACTCCGCGCACCTTTGCCAGGTGCCGATCTCGGCGACGGTGTGGTTCGCGAACGCGAACCACTGGCTCAAGGAGCAGTTCGAAGTGTCGAATGTCTCACTCAAGTTGACGACGACGAGCCACGCGCAGTTCAAGAAGATCCGGGAGGCGCAACGAGCTGCGGCCAGCGCTGGAACATCGACTCGACGCACGATGAGCGGCGGCAGCCGGCGGACGGTGTCGGGTCGATTGACCAAAGCGATCGGGTGGCCGTACGTCGGGCAACGGTCGGCGGGTCGCGGCACGGCCCCAGGGGGTGGGCGTGGTGGTGGTCGAGGCGGCGGGGTCAACATGACGCCGCGATTGACCGCGAGCATGACGACGGCGGGGCTGACCGGCGTCACGATCTGCCAGGCAGTACTCGGCGCGGCGAAGAAGGGCGGGAAACTCCTCGGCAAGCTCGAGAAGTCGAAGCGGGGTGGGTTTACCTGGATGCTGCACGAGTTCTCGATGCGCATTAACAAGAACAACGGCAAGCACTTCCACTACTACCTCTACGGCCTCGAGCGCGCGTGCGAGATCAATCAGATCGCCTTGCTCGGCAACCGGGATTGGTACTTCGAGGGCGCGAACATCCTCGTCGAGACCCAGATCAAGAGCGGTGGCGGCGGACGTGGCGCCCGCGGACCGGGTGGTCGAGGCGGCATGGGTGGTGGCATGCGAGGCACAAGCGGACCCGGCGGCTTCCAGGGCGCCGGTCTCCCGCAGACCTGCATGGCGATCCTCTTCCTCAAGCAGTCCGCGCCGCCAATGCCGGTCATCACCGGTCGGCGCTAGCTGTCGATCAGGCGTCCGAGGACGTGACAGCCCGATTCACGAACCGCTGGTGCAGTGATTTCCGCACGCCCGGCGCTATTCTCCCGGCGTGGCCAGCATCGACGACGTCGAGATTCGTGACTACCGGCCCGGCGATGGTCCGGGCATCGTGGACTTGCTCAACGAGGTCTTCTCGGAGGACGACGAGCGTTTTGAAGCGCGGACGCGGGCGCAGTGGAGTTGGGTCTACGAGCAGAACCCTGCGGGCAACCAGATCATCGTGGCGCAGGATCGCGACGGACGCATCGTGGGGCACTACGCGTGCATTCCGTACAAGACGGTGGTGCGAGGGGACGAGGTCATCTGCGGTCAAGGCGTGGACTCGATGGTCGCCGGTGATTACCGGCGTGGCCTGAAGGCCGAGGGGTTGTTCCTCCGGACGGCCCGTCGCTACTTCGAGCAATACGGAGTCCCGGAGCAGAACGCGTTCGGGTACGGATTCCCCAACAAGAAGGCGTTCCGAATCGGCGTTCGGCTGCTCAAGTACATCCCGATGCATGCGCCCGTGTCGACACTCGCTCGCAATCTGTTCGACAGGGCGAGCGATGCGGAAGTCGCGGAGGGGGCGGACACCGGCGGCGAGGTCGTCTCGATCGGTCGATTCGGCGACGCCGCCGATCGCCTGTGGGAGCGGTTGCTCCCCGAGGTCGGGATGGGCACGGTGCGCGATGCGCGCTTCCTCAACTGGCGCTACATCGACTGTCCGTTCGCAACGCACAGCGCCTATGGCCTGGTCGACGAATCGGGGGCTCTGCGTGGGGCTTACGTCAGCCGGGTGGACTGGACCGGTCCGCCGATCTTGGCGCTGAGTGAATTCCTCGTGCCGGCTGGGGACGAGAGTGCCGCCATCCGGCTCCTCGCGCACGCGGTGGCACAGGGGCGCGAGAGTGGACAGCAACGCGTCGAGGTATGGTTCCCGCCGACGCACCCGTTGTTCTCTGTTGCCCTCTCCCACGGTTTCGTAGCGGAGGAGAGCCCGTTCAACCTGTGCATCAAGATCTATGACCCAGCGATGGATCCGGATTGGGTGCGCGCGAACTGGTACTTCAGCATCGGCGATACGGACGTGTTCTGAGCAAGTCGCGGGTCGGCAACTGATCCGGATTGGAGGAACCGATATAGTGAGTGACCGGCCACCCTCGGCAGTCGCCCTTCCCCCCTCCTCGCCATACCCTCCGCAGGAATTCATGCGTCGAACTCTACATGTCATTCTATTCGCTGGACTTCTGACCGCGCCCGTCAGCGCACAGGACAAGGCCCAGGGTGTCAAAGCCTCTGCCAAGCCAGCCAAGACGGCGCCGAAGCCAGCCGCGAAGGCGAAGCCAGCAAAGAAAAAGCTAGCCCCATCCGTCGCCCTGGCCCGCCTCTCAGGCTCCTACGCGGACCTCGCCGAGGGCTCCGCCGACATCACCAGCTTGCTGTTGGGAGGGGGCGGCAAGCCGAAGCCCTTCTACGAGCTGATCGAGAACTTTCGCGAGTTCAGCACGCAGAGTGGCTCGCCGGTGATGCTCCTGGATCTGACCGGGGGATTCAGCATGAACCTCGTCCAGGTCCGCGAGATGGAGCGGTGTCTGCGCGAGGTGCGGAAGTCCGGCAAGAAGATCTACGCCTACCTCGAGAACGCCGGTTCGGTGCAGATGCAGCTCGCGGCGCAGTGTGACCACGTCATCCTCGCCGACATGGGTTTGGTCGAGTTGCCGTCGGTCTCGATCAGCGTCATGTTCATGAAAGACGCCATGGATCTGCTGGGTGTCCAGATGGAGGTGGTGCGCTGCGGTCACTTCAAGGGCGCGGTCGAGCCCTTCGTGCTTTCGAGCATGAGCAAGCACCTCCGCAAGCACTACCTGGCGATGATCGGGAAGATGAACGACGACGTCGTGCGTCGTATCGCGACCGGGCGCGGCCTGACCCACGGCAAGGTCCGGCAGCTTCAGGAGCAGCGACTCATCACCGCGAAGCAGGCCCTCGAAGTCGGCCTCGTCGACGAACTCGTGCCCTGGATTGGCGCGACGAAGGCGTTCGCGAAGATCTCCGGCGGCAAGTCGGTCCGCTTCAAGAGCGCTTTCCAGAAGCCGAAACGCCAGTCGATCAACTTCTTCGCCGTGATGACGAACCTCCTGAACCCGAAGAAGGACAAGGAAGCGGACATCGAAGACGGCCTGGTCGTGTTGCACCTCTCGGGTGGCATCGTGGACGGAACTACCTCAGCCCCCGGCAGCATCGTCTCCGGTCCTACCGTCAAGACCATCAACCAGATCGCCAAGGACAAGAACGCCAAGGCTGTCGTGGTCCGCATCAACTCGCCCGGCGGGTCCGCGACCGCGAGCGAAGCCATCATGCTGGCGTTGAAGAATCTCGCGAAAAAGAAGCCGGTTGTGTTCTCGATGGGCAGTGTCGCCGCGTCCGGTGGCTACTACGTCACCTGCATCGGTCGCCCGATCTTCGCCGAGGCCGGTACGATCACCGGTTCGATCGGTGTGTTCAGCATGAAGCCGAGCCTCGGTGCCCTGATGCGGCGCGTCGGCCTGCACGAAGAGATCGTCGGCCTCGATGACGGTGCCGAGATGATGTCGATGGAGAAGGCCTGGAGCAGCGAGCACAAGGCCGTCCTGCAGAACTTCGTCGACGAGATCTACGACCGGTTCACGGGTCACGTCAGCGCGTCGCGCGGCATGTCCGTCAACGACGTCCTCAAGATCGCTGGCGGTCGCGTCTGGTCCGGCGAGCAGGCGGTGACGAAGGGTCTCGTCGACCACATCGGGGGTCTCGACGCAGCGATGGCGATGGTCGCCAAGCAAGCCAAGCTCGGCAAGAACTACGAAGTGAATCACCTGCCCGAGCCGGTCGACCCGATGGACGCGATGATGCGCAGCCTGGTCGGCGTCAGGGCAGCGTTGCCGAGCTCGACCCTCCAGCTGATCGCCAAGCGGGCCGGAGGTCTGGACAGCGCGTTGCGTATTCTGATGGACGCCCTGACGACGAAGCGCCCGACGCACGTCTGGATGATGATGCCCGAGGGCATCCAGATTCGGTAGAACAGGCGGAAGCGCTCGCGATCGTCCGTAGTCTGGTGCGGCAGATGAAGGATCGATTAGTTCTCGCAAAGTTCCTCAAGAGCATCGGTGGCTGATCTGCGAACCACTCCCGTTCGGCACGTGGTCCTCGACCTCGACGGCACGGTGTACAAGGGCGACCGGGTGTTCCCGGAGACGCGACCGTTCCTGGCGACACTCGACGAGCTTCGCATCGGCTACACGTTTCTCACGAACAACACGAGCAGGGGGACGAGTGACTACGTCGATAAACTCGCCGCCATGGGGGTCGAGGTGGACGCATCGAAGATCCTCACGCCGGTTCCTGCGACCATGAACCATCTTCGGGAACAGGGATGGCGGACCCTGTTCGTTCTCGGGACGACCGCTCTGTGTGCGGAGTTCGCCGCCGCTGGCTTCGTGGTGTTTAGTGAATCCGACGCTGCGAAGCCGGACGCGGTGGTCGTGGGTTTCGACACGGGCTTGACGTACACCGGACTCTGCCGCGCGGCTTGGTGGATCAGCCAGGACTTGCCGTTCGTCGCGACTCATCCGGACTTCGTCTGCCCAACCGACGAGTCCACCGTGCTCGTCGACTGCGGTTCGATCTGCGCGGCCCTCACTGCTGCCACGGGCCGCCCGCCGGATGCGACGTTTGGCAAGCCGGACCCGTCAATGGTCAGGTTCGTGGCGATCAAGTCGGAGGTCGCCGTGACGGAGATAGCGGTCGTGGGCGATCGACTCTATACGGACATCGCGATGGCGAATCGCGCGGGTGCACTCAGCGTACTCGTGCTGACGGGCGAGACGACCGACGAGCAGGTGAAAGAGCTCGACGCTGGCTCGGACGAGGTACCGGACGTCATCTGCAGTTCGCTGGCGACGTTCGAGACGCAGCTGAGATCGTGGCAGGCGTGAGTCACTTCTTGTCGAAGAACTCTTCGAACCCGAATGTGCGGAACGGCTGGTAGGGCGCGTCCCACATGTCCGCCGCGAGGTCGTCGACAGCGATGTCGAGGCTCATCTGGTTGGCGCGGAAGATGATCGTGTGTTCCGTCGTGCCGTGCGCGGCCGTCTGGAGAAGTCGAACCATCTCCTTCGTGCCGATCTTCTTCTCCTGGCGGTTCCACGATTCGACCAGGTGCATCCCGGCTTCGTATCGCCACCGCGACGAGAAGTACGGCGTCTTGCCGAATGCCCGGCCTGGCTTGTCCGCGTGGACGCCGTACTTCAGGAAGTGGTTCGTGGCCATGATCATGGTCTTGGCTCGTGGACGCACTTCACCTGGTAGGCGCATGGCGCCGCCGAACCGGTCACCCTCGAACACGAACGCGGGCGATGCCTGATCGCGGAAGGGCAGCGCGAACAGGATGATGCAACCCGGGCCGCAACTTCCGCTGCCGGACGACCGGTGAGCCTTGATCAAGCTGGTGATCGCTTGTGGCACCGCCTCGCCCGAGACGTTCTCGAGAATGAACCGTTGGATCCACGAGATCGGCACCAGGCTGTCCTCGACGGGGCCCGGTCCAGTCTGTCCGGCGTTCTCCATGCTGTAGAGCCCGTCTTCGTTGATCCCGGTGATCGTGCCGACGAACCCGGGCCACATGAGATTGAGGTATCGCTTCTTGGTCTTGTCCTCTTGGTCGACAGCGATAACGACGAAGTGACTCACTGTTGTCTTGCGGACGTCGACCTCTCCGTCCATGTTGCGACCGGCTATGAGGCCGCCCTTGACGTCGGTGCCTTCGGTGTGCGCGCCCCAGAAGGCGTACTGCGTGCAGCTCGATCGCATCGCGCGTGTTTCGATGTAGGCGTTGATCGCGAGGAGGTCCGTGCGATCGAAGTCGCGACCGAGGGAGCGGACCCGCATGTCGATTCTGCTCGCCTTCATGCCAGCGATGACCGCATCGATTTCGGTGAGGAAGGCGGTTGGGTAGCGGAAGTTTGTCTGTAGAAAGGGTACGAACGTCGTCTGGTACTTCTTCGCCGACTTGAACTTGTCTTCGAGAATGTAGAACTCGAAGAAGTCGAGGATCTGTCGACCGAGCAGAGCACCGTGGGCGTGACCGCGCTTCTTCTCGTCGCCGCGGAGGCGAAGGACGGGGAGGCCCTTCACTTTGGTGAGCGTCGAACCCTGTATCGCTCGGTACTGAAACGGCGTGGTCTTGCGCAGCCCGATCTTGATGTTCGCGGACGCCGTGCGCAGATCGATCGGATCGATCCACCCCGATGTCTCCGCGCAAAACCAGCCGAGGGGCTCCGAGGGATCGAATCCGAGCTTGCCGTCGTGATTGACGTCCTGGTAGGCGACCACGCTGTAGTGCCCCGGCGTGAGACCTTTGCACTCGAACTTCCCGTCGTCCGTCAAGAGCTCGTCGGTCGGCGCCAGATGGTAGAAGTCGTGCTTGCTGAGCTTTTGCGCTCGACCTCCTTTCGTCGTGTGCAGTCGGTAGCAGCGTACGACGATCGGGCCGGCGAGGGCGTCTCCCTTGTCCTTGGACGCGCCTGTTACCTCGCCACGGATCGTGAAGGTCTTTCCGGTCGCTCCGTCCTGCGCGACGGGTACTTGAGTGACGATGGTCGCGAGAGCGAGGAAACCAGGGGCGAGGATCATGACTCCAGCAACTCGATATGGCGGCCCAGGTGCTCTGCGACGAGTTCGCAGTGCAGGCCTTCGTGGGTGTTGAGTGCGCCAAGGATGCGCTCCTTGAACGGCGTGCCTCCCTGGCTCTTGCCCGACGTGAGGACGGATCCGTATGTGACGTGCAGGATCTGACGTCCCGCGTCCTCGTCGAGGTAGGCGCGCTCCCATTGGGTGGCTGTTGGTTCCGCCGGCACGTCATCGAGTCGCCCGGAGATGTGGTACGTCGCCCGGTCTGTCTCGAATCGTCCGCGACTGAATGCGACGATCTCCCGGAACAGGTCCGGCTCGGTGCGGCACACGACGCGCAACGCTTCGAGGTAGCTCGTCCCCGCGGTCTTGACGTGGAGGTGTTCCCCGCTGATGCGACCCATGATCGGATACACGCCAAACTTGTCCGAGCCGCTGTGGAT
>CAYYAQ010000211.1:0-7411 GCA_964469555.1 uncultured candidatus Brocadiaceae bacterium
GAGGTCACCTACATCCGCCCGGTCCACGCGGGAGACACCCTGCGCAACTACATCAAGGTCGAGGAAGTGCGGAACACATCCAACGGTAGGGAGAGTGTCATCAAGACGACGCACTGGCTCGTCAACCAGGAGGATGAGCCGGTCTTCTCCTTGGTCAAGATGTCCTTCTATCCCCACCTCATGGGGGTGGAGAACAGGGAGGCCGAGCAGAGGCCCTTCGACCCCGTGACCAGCGCCCCCGTGGAAGGCGAGGACACTCCGCTGCGCAACATCATCGTGGAGGCTGAGGCTGCCGCCGTACCGCCCACGGCGGCCCACTCCGTCCTGGAGCCGGGACAGCTCTTCCTGCACCAGCGTGTACGCCCGATCGGGGTCACCGAAAACCTCTACCTGACCACTCTCTTCCGCAACACGCACCCGGTCCACTCCGACTATCAGGCCTTCCAGCCCGAGGAGATCATCATCTGCGGGGGCTTCGTGATGGCGATGGTCCAGGCGGCAACCTCCCGTGAGCTGCGCCAGATCCTGGACGAGGAAATCGTGCAGTGCTCGCACGTCAATCGGGTCACGCCAGGGAACAATATCGGGGCGATCTCCTACGTGATCGACGTCGAGGCGGGCCCATCGGAGCACCTCGAATGGGTGACGGTGAAGACCCTCGGCCTGAAGAACACCGACGTCGCCACCGAACTCGCCGGCGTTGCGATCCCACGCGAACTTCTGCAGGGCGACCCGCTCAAACCCTCCGCAATCGAGTCCCTTTGCGCTGCCAGGTGCCCCTTCCTGACTCGCAGGATCGCGCTACAGATGACCCGGAAACTCCTGCGCCCACGGTCGTAGCCCACAAAGAGCATGCGCCGGACGGCAGGCGATCCAAAGGGCCTGCACATTCCGCCTCACCTCCCCGCCCTCGCTGGAGCTTGACTCCCAGTCCGGCTCACCTTCAAGGACAAGCGACGACACCCGGAGCGGATGTTGTGGTCCAAGCTTGTGCAGCGGGTGTTTCTCGCGGCTGTGTTGCACTGTCCCCGCGGTGGGCGGCGCCGGGTCTTGGCGATGATCTTCAATCCGGTGTCGATCGAACGAGTGTTGCGGCATCCGGGTTTGCCGCACCAGCCCATGCCGCGCGCGGTGCCGCGGCCGGTGCAGGTTGGGTTACCGTTCTCGGCTTGACGCGCGGCAGCGATGTCGGGGTCGCGCTATCCGAATAGTCGGCCGGCCCCGATGCGTCAGGTTCTGATTGAGCGAGCACTCGCTCCGCAGATCCTCGCGTCGAACTCGGACTACCCGCCCTTGCCAGCCAGCGGGTTCTTGAGGGTCTTTCGCCCGCTCTTGATGTAGGCGTCGAGAGCGGTCCTCGCGCCCTTGCCATAGTAGCTATCGCCATATCTGTCGGCGAGCTTCTCCAACTTGACGGCAAGGGGCTTGAGCCTGGTCATGTAGTACAGCGCCGTTTTCTCCACGGCCTTGGCGCGGCTCCGTGGGGACTTGATCTTGTTATTGCTCGCGCGGCGCTTCTTGAACTTCGCGTCAACCTCATCGAGGGTTTGAAAGACCGCAGCGTAGGACTTGCCTACTGAGTTACCCTCCATCTCCTGATCGGTATGCACCCCGACCCGGTGGCGAACGCGCTGCAAGGATCGGTCAGGAATTCACAGGAGTTCATCGACGCTGAAGCGCAACGGTAATGCGCGCCACGACGCAATCCACTGGCCCCACCCTCGAATTGCGATATCCTGCACCATCCTCGCCCCCCCCCGACCCAGCCTACCACACCTCCTGGAGCACCTCATGAAACTCTCTCTCACGATCCCCATCGCACTCGCCCTCTTCTTCGCACTCGCGCCGGTAAAGGCCCAGGACAAGGTGATTCCGGTCTCGCTGACCAGCGTGGAGGGCAACGCGTTGAGCGTCTACCACTTCGGCTACAAGTATCCGAGATCCCAACAGATCTGGCGCAACAGCGCCATCACCAACTCCAGCGTCGCACTGATCAACGGCCTGCAGTACCGCCGGGACACAGGTCAAACAAACGCCTACGCCGCCTTCGTCTACACGAAAGCCACGTTCTCCATCGGGTCCTCGACCAAGTCTCCCGGGTCGATGTCGACCACGTTCGCGACCAACGTGACCTCCCCGCTGACCGTGGTGCTGAACGCCGGGACGTTCAACCTGCCAGCACAGCCGGCACCGACCAGCAGGCCAGCCGCGTTCAACGTCGGCATCAACTGGACGACGCCCTACATCTACGACACGAAGAGGGGCAACCTGATCCTGCAGATCGAACTCCCCGGACCTGACGCGAAACTCAATTACTTTTGCGATGCGGAATCGACGGTCAGCGGGAATGGCATCGTCACCCCATTCGGCACAGGCGGCGCGTTCGCAAACCCGGAACTCTACAAGCTGAGCGCCGCCGCGGGCGAACTCGCTCCGGGCGGCAGCCTCGACATCAGTTGCGGTACTTTCAAGAAGGCCTACACCGGCGCCCTGATCCTCGGGCTTTCGAACACGAGGTGGTCTGGGAGCGCGTTGCCGTGGAACCTCGCGGTGATCGGTGCGCCGAAGAACAACCTGTACGTCAGCCTGGACATGCAATTTCCGTTCTCTGCGACCGGGAGCGGCTCGTCGTTCAACTCCTCGTTCAAGGTCCCGATTCCCGGTAGCCCCACCTACGGCGGCGTGACGCTCCACGCCCAGGCGTGGTACGCGGACAGCGGTGCGAACGCCGCCGGCCTCGTCGCAACAAACGCACTCACGCTGTCCACGTCGAAGACCCCGGCCGCCGCAACCCAGACGGTCGGCCACTACAACAACAGCACCCCGGGCGGCAGATACATGTTCGGCTCGCGATTCGGCGGCCCGGTGATCAAGTTCCTCGGCACCATCAAGTAGCGATTCGCCCAGAATCAAGGGACTCGAATGCGACGGTCCTCAGGTGAGGGCCGTCGCTCGTTGAGGGCTGAGGCTCCTCGCGGAGACCGGATTGAGCGGGCCTCGCCTTTGTCTAGGACCCATCTTCAGTGATCAGTTGGCCACCCCATCCCTTGGTTAAGCTACGCTGACTCTCGCTCTCGCCTCGAAACACCTCGGAGCCTGCCCAATGCCACCTGTTCGATCTCCTCGGGTGTTCAGCACGTGCACCTTGTTCTCGTTCCTGTTCTGCCAGCCACTGCTCGCGCAGGCCACGTGGACCAAACTCGCGCCCACGATGTTGCCGACCCAACGGACCGAGGTGGTCATGGCCAGCGATGGAACCGGCGCTCTGGTGTACGGTGGCATCATCTTGAACAACGTCTACGTCGGCGACATCTGGCGGTTCGACGGCAAGAACTGGACGGACCTCAAGCCCGCGACGCCGGTCCCGCCGATTCGCGGACGCCTCGCCGGGGATTGGGATCTGGTCCGGAGTCGACTCGTGATCTTCGGTGGCCAGGGCACGACCGGTAACCTGGGCGACACGTGGGAGTACGACAAGGCGACAAACAAGTGGAGCAATCCCAAGCCGACGGTCGCACCGAGTGCGCGCGCCCACGCGCGAATGGCGTACGAGTTGAAGGGCTTGCGCATGATCTTGTTCGGTGGCGCCAGGACGGCGGAGACCTGGTCGTGGAACGGACTGATGTGGACCAACCTCACCGCTACGGTGACGAAATCCCCGAGCGGACGTGATCAGGTCAACATGGCGACGAACCAGCGCACGGGCGAGATCGTCCTCTTCGGCGGCACGACGAACGGTGGCAACACCGGGATCATCGGCGACACCTGGATCTGGAACGGCAAGGACTGGCGGCAGGTCGTGACCAAGACGACGCCGGGTGGTAGCGGCATCCGAAATGGTAAGTTGACCTACGACGAGGTGCGCGACCGGATCGTGCTCTACGGCGGCTTCAAGGGTGCTGGTGGATTCTCGGACAGTGTGTGGGAGTTCGACGGCACCGACTGGACCGAGCGCCTGCCGACGACGCGTCCGGTGGCGCGCGCCGGCATGGGGTTCGCTTTCGTCAGGTCGCTCGGCACGACCATCATGTTCAGTGGTTATCCGTACCCCGCGCAGAACGAGACCTGGAGCTACCAGACGTCGAAAGTCGCGAAGTATGAGGCGGGCGGGGTCGGTTGTGCGGGTGCAGCCGGGACGCCGGCCCTCACCGGAGCGCCGCCGTGGCTCGGCGACACGCTGACGCTGACTGTGCGTAACGTGCCTGCCAGCGGCCCGACATTCCTGTTCATCGGCCTGTCGAACACGAAATACGGCACGGTAACGCTGCCGTTGAACCTCGGCTTCATGAATGCGCCGAAGTGCTCGCTCCTGGTCGACCCGGTGTTGCAGTTCTCGATGCCGACTTCACTGGGTGTCGCCACGTTCAGTGCGCCGCTACCGACGACCGCGGCCCTGGCGGGTGTCGTCTTCTACAATCAGTCGTACGCCGCCGACAAGACGGCGAATGCCGCGGGAATCGTGGTCTCCAACTACGGCAAGGGCACCGCAGGCCTGCGCTGATTCCCGATGCGTTGTTGCTCGACGATCTTCACTCTCCTTCTGCTGGCGGGCTCTCTCGTCGGATCGTTGGCCGCGCAGGTGCGGATCGCCGAGTTCATGGCGAACAACAACCTCGTTCTGGCCGACGCCGAGGGTGACTGGCCGGATTGGATCGAACTCGAGAACGTCGGTACCAGCTCGGTCAATCTGGGTGGTTGGTACCTGACGGACTCCGCGAACAAACCGACCAAGTGGCAACTGCCGAGTCCGACCACCCTCGGCGCCGGACAGCGCCTCGTCGTGTTCGCGTCGGGCAAGGACCGCGCTGTCGCCGGCAAGCGGCTACACACGAACTTCAAGCTGAAGAGCGACGGCGAGTACCTCGCACTGCTCTCGCCGAACCGCAGTGTGGTGTCGCGGTTCGCGCCGACCTTTCCGCCGCAGTTTCCGGACGTCTCCTACGGTTTCGACAGCAGTGGGGTGGGCTACTTTCCATCGTCGACTCCCGGGGCCGCGAACGGGTCCACGCAGCCTGTTGTGGGCCTCGCGCAATTCACACCACTCGCGCCGAAGAACACCGATCCGGTCGTCGTCACGGCCGAGCTAATCCACGATTCGAAGACGCCGCCCAACTCGGTCTCCCTCCGCTACCGGGTGAACTTCGGCAGCGAGTCGGCCGTCGCGATGCGGGACGACGGGCTGGGTGGGGATCTGCGGGCCGGAGATCACATCTGGACCGGCACGATTCCGCGGGGTAGCCCAGCAGGCAGCATGCTGCGCTGGCGGGTCCGCGCGGCGTTCGGTGCGTTCGTCGCACCCGGGCCGTTGTTCAGGAGCCCGACGAATTCTCCGCAGTACTTCGGGGCGCTCATCGCGGACCCGTCTGTCACGTCGGTCCTGCCGATCCTGCGATGGTGGGTGCAGAGTCCGTTGGCTGCGGAAACCCGCACCGGCACGCGCTGCGCGGTCGCGTACGAGGGCGCGTTTTACGACAACGTGTTCGTCCGCCGGCGCGGCGGCAGCTCGAACAACTGGCCGAAGAAGAACTTCAAGTTCGACTTCAACCGCGGCTACGCGCTCCTCTACGCCGCCGGCGCGCACGAAGCCGAGGAGCTCAACGCCAACTCGACGTGGAGCGACAAGTCGTTCGTGCGGCAGATCCTGTCTTTCGAGATCTACGACCGTGCCGGGGCAGCGGGCTGCGAGTCGTTCCCATTTCGAATGGAGCAGAACGGCAAGTTCCACAGCGCGGCGATCTTCGTCGAGCAGCCTGACGAGCGCCTGCTCGAACGCGAGGGTCTGGATCCCCGCGGAGCGCTCTACAAGATGTTCAACACGTTGACCTCGGCGACGAACGGTGTCGAGAAGAAGACGCGAACGTGGGAGAGCCACGGGGATCTGCAAGCCCTGGTCAACGGCGTCATTCTCACCGGCAAGCCGCTCGAGCGATTCCTGTTCGATCACGTCGACCTCCCTGCCGTGCTCGACTACATCGCCGCAACCGTGTTGATCCACGATCAGGATCACGTGCACAAGAACCACTTCCTCTACCGCGACACCGAGGGAGATCGCGAGTGGCGGTTCCTCCCCTGGGACAAGGACCTGACCATCGGCCGCAACTACTTCAAGCAGTACGGTGTGCTCAACGACGTCATCTGGGCGAGCCACGATCCCGCGAGCCATCCACTGTTCGGCGACCGCAACCACACGAATCCGGGCGGGCGTTGGAACCGTTTGATCGACGCGTGCCACGGCACACCGCGCATTCGCGCGATGTTCCTTCGTCGCCTGCGCACGTTGATGGACGAGATCCTGCAGTCGGGCACGACTCCCCGTGCCTTGCGCTCGATCGAACAGCGGCTCGATGCCCTGAAGAGCCAGATGAGCAAGGACGTCGCGTTGGACCAGGGGCGATGGGGCATACCCAGCTACTGGAACAGGACGATCGACTTCGCCAAGGGTCTGGGGCGCGTCGAGAGCCTCTATTTCAACCCGCGCCGCGAGCACCTGTTCATCACGCACGGCTCGTCCGCGACCGGCATCATCCCCAAACGACAGGCGGCGAACCTGGCACTCGCGTTCGGACACATCGAGTCATCGCCGACGTCGGGTGACCAGGACGAGGAGTACATCGAAGTCGTCAACTGCAACAAGGTCGCCGTCGACGTCTCCGGCTGGAAACTCGGCGGGGACGTGAAGTTCGAGTTCGAGCCGGGCACCGTCATCGGGCCGGGCGAAGTGCTCCACGTGTCGCCAGTCCTGCACAAGTTTCGCGCACGCACGACGGGTCCGCGCGGCAACCTGGGGCTGTTCGTGGTGGGGCCGTACATCGGTCGTCTGGATCCAGCCGCTTCGCTTTGGATCAAGGACGGCAACCGACTGGTCACGAGCAACGGAGGCTTCGCCTACACGATGACGACGACCGGCCAGGGCGACGTCCGAATCTCGGTGACCGGCGCGAAGCCGAAGATCGAGCTATTCACGCTTGTATCAATAACGACCAGTCATCCGCTGGGTTGCGGTCCGTTGTTCGGCGTCGGCCTTGATGCGCTGTGGGTCGCGGACCTGCCTCTCGGGGCCCATCCGCTGCACGTGCTTACGGACGCGAGTGGCAGTTACGTCTACTCCTCCGGTTCGGGCGTCGTTCCGCGGGGCCTCACACTGGACAGCTGTGTGGTGGAAGTCGATCGCGTGGCCCGAACGCTGCGATCGAGTGCGGTTCGCCGAGTGAAGTTCTGAAGTAGTTCGCCGACCCCCATCGCTCACAGCGGGCTCGACATCACGCTACGGTCGGGCGGCCGCTCGCGACCCTCTCGACTTTGGGTCACGAAGCACCTCTCACACCATATCCCCCCGAAGGAGATGCGAGCATAGACGTTCCAAGCTGCAATTCCGGCGTCTCCCCCACCAAGAACCCCGACGTCACCGCCG
>CAYYAQ010000212.1:0-4948 GCA_964469555.1 uncultured candidatus Brocadiaceae bacterium
CCACCGGCACGAGCGCCGCCCGTTGCACGCTACCTTCCTGCTGGATGCCAGAGGCAGGATTCGCTGGCGGGACATCGGCAACATTCCGTTCGTGGACTCCAGCTGGTTGCTCGAAGAGAGCCAGCGACTGCTCGAGTGGAAGGGGCCCTCACCGAATCCCGCGCACCGGGGACGTGATGGCTGGCGCTCGTCGGGTCACTTCGACCCGCCGGCCATCCGCAGGGATGTCCGGTATTTGGTGTAGTGGGTGTACTCGCCGTCGACGCACATCCAGAGCACCGCGGGTCCCGACGTGCCGCGGTTGCGCACGACGAACGGCCGCACGTTGTGGTGCTTCGAGTTCTCGGTCACGGGCGACGACGTCCAGGTCTTGCCGAGATCGTGAGTCTGCCATCGCTCGATCTCGAACACACCATCGACGTGCCGCGAGACGTACACCACGTTCGGATCCTCGTGGTCGAGAACGACTCCGCCGGAATAGTGCGGTTCGCGCTCTCGTCGGCCGGATGGAGTTGCCGGAAACCACGGGCCAGCGATGCAGATCTCGTGATCGACGAAGCGCTGACCGTCCCATCGGGCGTAGTGGTAGCGGTGTTCGCGCTCCTGCGGCAACCGCGCGTAGACGATGACGGGATGTCCCTTGGCGTCCTCGGCGACGTCCCAGATCCACGCGCGAACATCGGTCTTCTTGCCGTCGTAGACCACGTCGCCGCTCCGCGGCACGAAGGGCAGCGCCGCGAGCAAAGTGATCGTCGACCCGTCGGCTCGCTCGAACCGCCCACCGCGGTAGCGCGCGTAGTAGATGCTGTTTTGCGGCTCGTTGCGTGGGTGCCCATCCGTGAACGCCAGGTGGATCGTGTCGCGACCGTTGGACTCGGCCTTGAGGTACGGACGATTGTGCGTCGTAGACCCGCCGCGCATCAGCACGATCCGGCCTTCGCTCCAGGTCATGCCACCGTCGTCGGACACCGACATCGTCGGCTTCCAGTGGTCACCGCGCCAGAACATGTAGACGCGGTCGTTCTCGGCGGTGAGCCGATACGGATTGGGGTAGCAGTAGTTGTTGCGCCCGTACTTCCCGGCGTTCGGCCGAAACACGCGCTCCGCTCGCCAGACCGTGATGTCCTCCGGCTGCTCCGTCGTGCGCGCGTAGAACGCCTCGCCCGCGTGTTTCGTATAGACGACGGTGATCCGACCGTCGGCCGCGATCCAGAGTGCCGGATTGGCGTGGTCATCTCTCTCGAGTCGTTTACGAACGACGACTTCGGTGATGTGCGCGGATGCGTGGTCGAATTGACCGACGACGATGTCGCCACGGCTGTTCACCCAACCCGCGTACGTGCGGTCGTGGTTCCCCGCGAAGTGCACGGCACGGGGATCGGCAAACCAACACCACGCACCATCCGGTGTGAGGACCCTCGGGAGCGGCTGTGTGCTCGAACACGCGCCGAGGAAGATCAGGAGAAGGCAGGGTATTTGGAACATCGTGGATCACGGTCGCACGCAGGATGCCTTTGCGCAAGCGAATGTCGGTCCATGAGGCGACGCGCCGGTGTCAGTCGCCGTCGCGGACAAGGACGGAAGGAAGTCGAGGTGGGGGCCTGCTAAGGTGCGGTCATGACGCGACTCCCGTACTCCCTCCTCGCCCTCCTCGCTGCGCCGCTGCCGGCGCAGATCGATTGGCATGACGCGCGGTCGTTTCGCGTCGAAGGCCAGGCGTTCCAGAAGACTGCCGCACCGTTCGATCGGCTCCCGGCGCGCGCGAAGGACGAGGTCCGCGCACCGGTGTGGAAACTCAGCCGCCACTCCGCGGGCATCTGCGTGCGGTTCAGGACCGACGCGGGTGCGATCCACGTCCGGTGGTCGCTCACCGAGAAAGCGCTCGCGATGCCGCACATGCCCGCGACCGGAGTGAGCGGCGTCGATCTCTACGTGAAGCACGCTGGTCGTTGGCGCTGGTTGCAGACGGGCAGGCCGCGCCGTTTCCCGGACAACGAGGCCCGGTTGGCGCGCGGAATGAAAGCGATCGCGCGGGACTACCTCCTCTACCTGCCGCTCTACAACGGTGTCTCGAAGCTCGCCATCGGCGTCACCAAAGGCGCGGACATCGGCAAGGGCACACCCCCGCGACACGCCAAGCCTCTGGTGTTCTACGGCACGTCGATCACCCACGGCGCGTGTGCATCGCGGCCGGGCACGTGCCACACGGCTCGCCTCGGCCGGGCGCTCGACCGACCGGTCATCAACCTCGGATTCTCCGGCAACGGTACGATGGATCCGTCGATCACGCGGCTGCTCGGAGAAATCGACGCGGCGGTGTTCGTGATCGACTGCCTGCCGAACATGAGAGGCAAGACGGTGAAGGAACGTACGGCGCCACTCGTGCGGGCACTGCGGAAGGCGCGCCCCGGCACGCCGATCCTCCTCGTCGAGGACCGCACGTACTCGAACGCGTTCCTGTTTCAGGACCTCGCAGCTCGTAACACCGCGAATCGGGCGGCGCTGTCATCGCAGTTCGCGCGACTGCAGAAGGACGGCGTCAAGGGGCTCTTCTACCTCGAGGGCGACTCGCTCCTCGGCGAAGACGGGGACGACACCGTCGACGGCTCCCACCCCACGGACCTCGGTTTCGCGAGACACACCCGCGTGTTCGCGACGAAGCTGCGCACGATCCTGAACGAATGACGAGCGAGCCCGCATGCCGTGGCTGGACTGGTTGCTCATGGGCGTAAGCAGAGCTATCTGAACCTCTCCTCCACGCAGGGTAGCGATATCTGTGTGCGTGGGTTTTCGCGGCGGCGGTTCCAAAGATCCCAGAGGACCATGTTGAAGAAATTGGGGTCGTTGATCGTGCAACGAATCGCGGCGTCACCGCCACCCGCACCGCCACTGCCACCGACGGCGAGCGTCAACTCGCCCGGGATGATCCGGCGACGATTCACGCCGTAGCCGAGGCCCAGGAAGTTGTTGCCGGTTCCAGCCTTGCTGGAACCCAGAAGCTGATCCTCATCGAGAAGGACTCCGATGGTCGCCTGCACGAGACTCCGGTCATCGCCGTGGGTGTTGCTACGCTGGTTCCTGATCTTCCTGACACACCACCGGCAACAGCCGGATTGCGACCCATAGGGCCACCAGCGGGAGCACGAGTACGACGGCTGCCGCGATCAGACCTTCGCGCCCGCCCCAGCGCGGTGCGTAGTCGACGAATCCCCGGAGGCTCTTGGACAGTATCTGTCCGCCCATGATGACGTTCCAGCGCATGGCCAGCACTTGTATCAGGACGAGCAACCCAGCCAACCCGCTGAGACGCATCATCAATCGGGGGTCGAGCCCGGGACGAGTCGCAACCAGCAGGAGCACGAACGGACAGATGGAGCCAAGGAGAACCTGCAGCAGCCCGTAGGACACCGTCAGGTGTTCCGTGAGCAGGATGAAGACGGCGTGCCATTCGGCCCCGGACTCGTAGGCCCGGTGCGCCAACTCCAACGTCTCGAGGCACACTGCCAGGACGAGGGAGATCCACAGGTAGAGCGACAGGGTACGGACGCATGCGGCGTCTGCTTGGATGCGTCGTCGCCGACAGTTGATGAGGTAGAGGACCAGGACCGCGGCGACACCTGAGACAATCGCGGACGTCAAGAAGATGACCGGCATCAGTGGCGTGGACCACCAGGGATTCGCCTTGACGGCGCCGAACAGGAAGCCGACGTAGCCGTGCAGCACGCACGCGATGGGGACGCCCACGATCGCGAGAATACGGCCGACCCGCGCGTCCACTGCTCTGGCATTATCGGTGATCTCTCGGCAGCCCAACGACAGCACCCGATAGATCAGCCCGGAGACGCCGGTGCTCGAGCCCGCTCGTTCGACGATCGTTGGCCGAAACTCGAGCCAGACTTCGACCAGCAGGACCAGCATGTACGTGCCGTAGACGAAGCCGAACGCTGCGATTGCCGAAGTGAAACTCGGCGTGATCACGACGTTGAAAGCGCGCTCGGGGTGATGCAGATGAAGCAGAAGTGGGAGAGTTGCGAACGCGCAGAAGCACAGGGACGTGACCAGCGCCAGACGCGCCACGGGCTTCAAGACCGCGCGGTCGAACACGTGGAAGAGCGCGGAGATCACGAACGCACCCGCGACCACACCCGTGATGTACGGGTAGATCACGATCATGATGCTCCACGCGACGTGGACATCGTTCGGGAACACGAACTCCTGCCCTTGCATCAGATCACCTCGTCGGAGATGCCCACGTAGCGGAGCTTCGGGTGCGTGCCGAGATGGGCCTTGAGGACCGTGGTGGGGACCTTGGCAATCCGCTTCCGGACCTCACTCTCCGGATCGTCCAAACGACCGAAAATGCGTGCGTTCACTGGGCAGGCCTCCACACACGCCGGGCTCTCGTCTCGCATGATCCGGTGATAGCACCACGTGCACTTGTCCGCCGTCTCGGTCTCGGGGTTGATGAACCGAACGCCGTACGGACACGCCTGGACGCAGTATGAGCAGCCGATGCAGTGCTCGGGATCCACGAGCTCGACGCCCTCCGGTGATGTGATGGAGGCATGCGTCGGGCAGACCTGGTTGCAGGGCGCGTCGTCGCAGTGATTGCAGAGCTTGGGAACGAAATAGGCCCTCTCCACGGTTTCCGGGTCGGGCTCCGGTATGTCCGAGCCCGGATACCCCGCTTCGGGGACCTTGTCCACCTGGATCGTACCGTCCTTGAGGTGCACGTAGCGTTCTACCCACGTGCGATGAAATCCCTCCGGGACCTTGTTCTCGACGCGACACGCTGTCATGCACTTGCCGGCACCGACGCACTTCTCCGAATCCACGAGGAACCCAAAGACCGGCCGACCGCCCGCGCTTCTCTTGATGCCCTGGGATTGGCCGGACAAGACCCCGCCGCTCACGGACTCCCCGCCGGTCACCGGGTCGTTGCATCCCG
>CAYYAQ010000212.1:4958-7391 GCA_964469555.1 uncultured candidatus Brocadiaceae bacterium
GAGCGTCGTGGTCTGTTCGAGGAAGCGGCGACGGGAAACCACCTCTTCCGATTCACACCCGCATCCCGAGTCGCACTTCTCTTGAGTCATGGGGTTGGTTCCTTGTAGCTACTTCGTCGCGGTGTCGTGAGCCCCGTGGCACTCGAGGCACACGTTCGGGCTATCGGGTTTCTCCGCGTCCGTGTCGACGAGATGCTCCGCGACGTCGATCAGGAGGAAATCGTCGGGTTTGCCAATGACAGCCTCGTGGCACACGAGACAGGTGGTCCGGCGCTTCGCGGTGTAGAGATCCATGGTGGTCAGGAAGTCGCCGTCCCACTTCCCCGCGGGATCCACGGACATTCCCTCCGTTTCCTTGGCCTTTCGCGCCTGGGCGGCATGGATGCGGCCCACGCCGTGGCAATGCGCGCACATGACGGCCTCATGAGGCAAGTCCGCGCGCTCCTTCTTCACGGTGACATGACACTCCAGGCACACGGTGTCCGCCTGCAAGATGCTCGGTTGCGCCGCGATCTCGCCCAGCGCATCAGCGCGGTACGGGCCGAGTTGGCCAAAGCTCTCGGGGACGAGGTAATTGCGTGTCACCAGGGACACGACGACTCCGCCCAGAATCAGGAGGGTCAGGATCCACAGGTGCCGTGTGTCCCGAGAGAAGGGCTGTTTCCACGTCATCGACAGTCTTGCGGCTGAGTCACGCAGTGGTTGAGGTGTTGTTGGGCGATCAGCTCATCCTATCCAGTAGCGTCTTGATCGGCTGGGTCGATGCCAACACAAATCTGCACCAGAGTCGAGGGTCCTTGAGAAGGAAAGCGTCGAGAGGTGCGTCCGATACCACTCGTTGGCATTTGTGACCGGATGCGGGCGATGCGTTCGACGTCATCGGGGTCGCCACGCGCCTTGCGTGCTGAGGATAGGTGGGGCGACCGCAGATTCCCCTGACCACCCGGAGTCGAGCGGTACCTCGGATCCGCTGATCCCCGTCCCCAACCGCCACCGGAACCAAGTCAAGAGCCGCCCGATTGCCCGGCGCCGCCCACCGCAGGGACAGTGCAACACAGCCGCGAGAAACACCCGCTGCACAAGCCCGGACCACAACATCCGCTCCGGGTGTCGTCGCTTGTCCTTGAAGGTGAAGCGGGATCTCTTCGGCTGTCCCGGCGACTCGGCGATCGACGGCAGCGCCCACATCATCAAAGATCGTGGCTTTCTCTTTCTCTATCGCGGTGGTTTCGACAAGAAGGTCAATCGAGAGACAACTCTTCGCGCATCCATTCCGATCAACCGCTGGCTGCAACTGACAGAGAACCCGGACGCCTTGTATCAACTCAAGGAAATCTATCCGAGGGAGGGCACTGATCTGGGCGTTTACAAATACGGGGAGGAGTTCCTCTACGACATGCCTCGGGAAAGCGCCGTCATTCTCTCCATTGAACCAGCGCCAGTTGGGATGAAGCCCCGGCGCCCGGTTCAGAAGAATCAGCCGAAGATGCTCGTGGTTCCCGCATTTGGGGCCTGAGCGCGCCGGCGATTGGTTTTCGCCTTCGCCGTCGCGGACGCGGTGTGAGAGAAGACGATACGCACCATGCGACGACCTGGAATACAAAGCACTTCTTCAACGGCCTGCTAGACTCTGTACTGCGGCACCTTCATCCACTCGCCACCCTTGAGGGCTGACTTGTGTGCGATCACACCGGCGAGAGTCATGTTCAGGGCTTCGCAGATATCCACGATAGGCTTTCTGTCCAGCAGGATGGACTCGATGAAGTCGCTTGTCAGTTGCCCATGAGAACCTCCATGGCCACCACCTCCGACTCCTGGTGGCAATGCAGGTCGTGCCCCCGAGATCTTCTCGTTGACCGGCTTCTGACCGTAAACGCGACCCTGTTCGCCGTGGGCATTCTTCATGTCCCAGCTCACTGCGATGCGTGACATGCCGCCTTCGGTCGTCTTGAAGAGGGCCACTTCCGTGCCGAAGCGGTTGTTGTGGGCGTTGTTGCCATCCTTGTACTGGGGGTACAGGCTGGGTGTTCCGAGGCAGGAAACATCGGTCAATCGACCACCTCCTGTTACTGAGACATAGAAGGCAGTCGAGTGCGTGGGGTACCACATCGGCGGGACCGCTCTTCGCCAGCCATTGCCGTCGATCTTGCCGTTCTTGGGGTTGTAGCTGCCAATGGAGCCAACCCCGTCATGATAGTATTCGCCTTCCGAGTAGATGATCTTGCCCAGGGCACCGGCCTGGTACTGCATTCGCTGCGCGTAGGTATATGCGTGGAACGTCGACGTCTCGTTCATCATGTATTTCTTGCCGCTTCGCTTCACGGCTTCAAATAGTTTCTCCGCGTCTTCCTCGGCCTCGAAGCCAAACACCGCCGGCACCGCGGACACCACATGCTTGCCGTGGTCGAGCGCCATGATGGCCAGGCGCGCATG
>CAYYAQ010000213.1:0-395 GCA_964469555.1 uncultured candidatus Brocadiaceae bacterium
GCACATCCCGATATCTGACGTTGAGCGCAGCAACCAGAAAGCCCGACCCCAAGCAAAGCCCAATCTGGATTACGAAGATCGGAATGATCCAAAGCAAGTGAACCGAGAGTGCGCTACCCGGGTGTGGGAGGATGGCAAGGCCGAGGAGAACCAGAGAAAACTGAACAGGGAACTGAACCAGATGCGTCAAGACCACTGAAACCGGGAGGATCTGGCGCGGAAATGCAACCCGCTTGACCAAATTCGCGTTGTCCCTGATCGCTGTTGTGCAGCCCGAAATACAGTAGGTAAACAGGTTGTAGGGGATCAGAGTCACGAGCACCTTGAGTGCGAAATCGATGGTTTGACCGAAGAAGAGCACCCAAACGACGGTCAGGACCACAACGAGAACCAGC
>CAYYAQ010000213.1:405-7365 GCA_964469555.1 uncultured candidatus Brocadiaceae bacterium
ACCCCGGCTTATTGATGGTTACTAAACTTCGGGGCACCTTCAGGTTCTTGGCTACAAGATTCGACAGAATGAACCGGTAGCGATAAAGGTCGGCGAAGGTCTGCATGCAATCGGTCTTCGTAAAGCGCGGGCGAGTATGCTACTTCTCCCTGTTTCGCGAAGCACGCGAAACAGGGAGAAGAATGATCACGTGAACAGACGCCCGGATGCGTTCTGTGACAGTCGACGACGCAAGGGTCATGTTCAGCGAAATCTGAAGCAAGGAAAGCTAACTCAGCATGGACCACTACGACCATCTGGATCATTGCAGTGCTTTGCCAAGTAGCAAGCTGAGGCACTCGCATCGAGATCGGCGAAGCCTATCCAACTTAGGCTGACTCAAAATCTAGTTAGCTCTAGAAACAGCATCGGGCGGACCGTCTGATATCTGAACCATGACCACACCCAACTCCATGCAGGCCCTCCAAAGAATGTACGAGAGTTTCCCTTTTCCACAACGCGACAAGGGTCACGCGGAAGTTGGTACTGTGTTGGCCAACCGCCTCGTCGACCTTGGATTCTCGGGACGGGGACGTTGGCTCGATCTCGGCTGTGGTACCGGCGAAATCCTGACGGCAGCCGCCGAACGGCTGCCGGACACCGAGTTCCGCGGGGTTGATTTCTCGAAGACATCGCACGCGTTCTTCAACAAAAGCGAGGTTGTACCCCGGGGTCTGGGTCTTGACGACGGACTCCCTGGGACGAGTCAGCTGATGGCAGGGAACTCCGCGACACCCATCAAACGGCGAATCGGAGGACACGCGGCGAACAGCACGTAGAGCGTCGCACTCTCGACGAACGATGGATGTCGTAACACGTCGATGAACAAACTCCGCCAGCCCTGCCACGCCCCTCGCTGCCGCCTGATCTGGCGCGATCGTGCGAGCACGTTCGTGCAGAACATCCCGTAGCGGATCGCCTTGGTGGCGCGGAGGCGTGCGGACCAATGGTTTCCGCGGTGCTTCTCCAGGACCTTGCGCGCCGCGCCGAGCATACGCTCGATGTCGCGGGACATCGTTCCTTCGTGGCGTCGATAGAAGACTCGTGCCTTCGGCGCCGCGGCGAAGTGGTGGCCGGCCGCTGCGAGACGCAACCACAGATCCCAGTCTTCGTACGCCTTCAGGGATTCATCAAACAACCCGATCTCCTCGACAGCAGTCCGGCGGGCGGTGAGGGATTGGCACGGCATCCGATTGCCTCCGAGCAGGAACCGATACGCGTCACCGGGGACCACAAACTCGCCATGCGTCAGCGGCTTGGCTTCGACGTTGCACAGAGTCCATTCCCCGACGAACACCGATGACGAACTGCTCTGGATCGCTTCTGCCTGATGTCGCAGGAAGTCTGGATCGAGCCAGTCATCCGCATCCAAGAAGTTGACGAATTCGCCCGTCGCGATCCGCAGACCCGCGTTGCGCGCCGCGGCAAGACCTCGGTTCTCTTGATCGACCAGGCGCACACGCTCGCCGTACGACTGCGCGACGGTCAGCGTCTCGTCGCTGGAGCCGTCGTTCACGACGATGACTTGAACGTCCGGGTGGGATTGATCGAGGGCGCTGTCCACAGCCGTGTGTAGGAACCGCGCCTGGTTGTAGCACGGCACGACGACGCTGAAGCTCGGCGTCTTACCCATGTTCCTCCACTACAAGAGCCCGCGCTTGAGCAGGCGGTGTTGGTATTCTCGTCGCCGCTTCTTACGGTCGGTCTGATCGCGCAGTTCCGTCAGTTCGTCCCGGTACCGGTCCTGCATCAGGGCGACGTCGAACTTGTCGCGGACCAATTCGACGCAACGACGGGAGCGTAGCGCCAGCAGTTCAGGGTCGGAAAGGACCTCCTTCACGGCGTCGGCCAGCTCGCGCTGGGTGGCATCGAGGGGAAGAATCACGCCAGTATCCTTGGTGACGCATTCCCTCGTTCCACCGGCGTCGGTACTGACCACGGATACACCGAGACTCATCGCCTCGAACACGACCAGCGGCAGCCCTTCATACTTCGACGTCAACAACAGCACATTAAAATCGGCCATCAACCCCGGGGCATCGTTCCTGTGGCCGAGAAGATGGATCCGGTCCTTGTGCGTCGCGCGCGTCCACGCAGATCGCACCTGCTTCTCGAGAGGCCCTCCTCCGATCATCGCAAAGTGAACCAGAGGATGTTCACCCGCAATCAGATCCGCGACGCCAACCCACCGGACCGGGTCCTTCTGCTCGTGCAGTCGACCGACGAAACCGATGATCGACGCGTCGTCATCGATGCCGAGTTCCTTGCGCAAACAACCGCCGGGAATAGCGTCGCGATCCCACGAGGACGTATCAACACCGCAGTGAATGACTCGGAACGGTGCCGGATCGACACGGTACTCCCGGACCGTGTAGTCGAGAAGGTCGTCGGTAATTACATACCGTCGGTGCAGGAACTCGTGAAACTCGGCCGAGACACGAACCCAATCCTCGCCGAAAGCGTGCAGATGCAGGAGGTCGACGAAGCGCACTTGGGAATACTCACGACTCCACTTCTTGATCACTTCGTAGCCGACATGCGTATTGCGATTGAATACGACATCGACACACCTCGACATCAAGAGGTACTCGAGGAACGTCGGCCATTGAGTCTTGTCGGCAGTGATATGCGGCAACACGTACAGCTCGCCGACGAGGTCTTTGAATCGCGAGTGCCACTCGGATTCCGCATTCGACTCCACGACCAGGGTGATGTGGATGCCGTCACGGCGCAGGCCCGCCAGGATGTCCAAATCGACGCCTTCGGCGCCACCGATCGCAGTGTGCGGGATCAAGTACAGGACATGCAACCGCTCGTCGCACCAATGACGAGCCGGGAACGGATTGGGGACATTGGGCCGACGGTACGATTCACGCGGTTCGGTCACGTCCTTCTCGTATCGAACTCCAAAATCCTCCAGCAGGCCGGTCCATTGGTCGGAAGGACCCGCCATCGGCACGTAGTGCGGCGGGTGTTCGGAAGCGTCACCGAACACCACCGGGTTGCGCTTGCGAAGGATCCCGAGCATGTCGGCATCCGTGAGCTGGTTGCGAACCCAGGCCGACCGCCCCCCGCTGTGCCGGCGGTAGCGGAACAAGGGTTCGGGAAGCAGTTTTCCGTGGATGCCGAGGGCTGCCAATCGCAACCAGAAATCGTAGTCTTCGAACAACAGTCTCTCGGTCTCGTCCATCCCACCCGTGGCGAGATAGACGTCACGGCGAACCAGGGCCGCGGACGTCAGGAAGTTCTCTCGTGTGAGGCGCTTGACATCGTACTCGTCGATGCAGATGCCGACCTTATCTCCGAAGTGTTCGACACCGCTATAGACGAACCCAATGTCATCGTGGAGCAACAACTGCCACACCAACTTTTCCAGAGCGGTCGGCTCGATCAGGTCGTCCGGATCCAGAAAAAAGACAAAATCGCTGCGGGCCGCGAGAACGCCGGTATTTCGTGCGGCCGCGAGATCTCCACGCTCATCACGGTCGATGACCCGGATGTCGCCCGGCCCGCGGAGTTCGTCGAGAAGTGCGAGTGACTCGGAATCGTCCGAGCAATCATTGACGATCAGTACTTCGAAGTCGTCGAAGGTCTGGGCCTTCAAGCTGTCCATCGTCTCGGCGAAGAACTGGTGAGCGTTGTAGAACGGCACGATCACGGATACCGCCGGACGCCATCGACGCTTCGTCTCCGATACCTGCTCGGGTGAATACCAATCCGGGTGTGCGTCGAGAATAGCGCTGTGCAGGAATTCGCCTTGATCCTGCGCCGTGTGCGTCATCGTCTTGCCGTGTCTGCGGTGCCGGAAGACAGGCACGGGAAGCCCGCAGCCAAAGTGTCCCCGCTCCGAGAGGGCGATCCAGTGTTCCCAATCCTCCCATCCGAATGTCATGTCCGCGTTGTAGCCATCGACCTGATCGAAGGCCTGCTTGCGGATCAGGGAACAGACGGTCGGATGGTTGCCCCACATGAGGTCGTAGGCGTCGTACTCCTGCGGTTCCCATACGAGTTCCTGGTCGCCGAAGAACCGCTGTTGCGGGTAGGCAAATGCAGACTCCGGTGAGTTGCACAGAGCCAGGACCAGCAGGCTGACCGCATCCGGATCGAGCAAATCGTCGTTGTCCAGGAATAGGATCATCTCGCCGGTCGCGTGTCGCGCACCTGTGTGGCGAGCAGCCACCAGTCCAGCGTTTTCCTGGTGTACCACCTGGATCCCCGCCTTCTCGACTTCGGCGAGGGCTTGCAGCGTCGTCTCGTCCGTCGAACCGTCGTTGACGACGATGATCTCGAGATTCGGATAGGTCTGCGCGCGCAGGCTATCGGTCGCTTCGACGACAAGGCGCGCGTAGTTGTAGCAGGGGATGATCGCTGTCACGCGCGGCGGATCCGCGGGAAGCGCCGCGGCAACATCCAGACGCAGTGCCAAGATCGGGCGCAGCGGCGGACGCACCCGACGTCCGTCCATCAACTCGATGGCCCGCTTGGGTCGTGAGCGCTTGAGACGCAATACGCGCTTCGCACCGCTCTCGAGTCGATTGCCGAGTCGATTGCCGAGGAATCCCCGCACGTGGCCAGCGAACTCACGGAAGTCCCCACGGCGCAGGGTGTCGAATACGCGATTAATCCGCCAGGTCAGGGAGGACTGGATCGCTGAGATCTCGTTCGACACATGCTCGACTTGGGATTGCTTGGCGGCGAGTTGCTCGTTTGCGCCCGCGAGTTGCGCTTTGAGTTTCCGCGCACCGTTCTCGGTGGTCTCGATCGTCGCCTGGGCCCTGCGCAGGCCGTCGGACAACCGCACGAGTTCCGGATCGAACCACTTGGACCGCAGTTCTGCGAGTTCGTCAAGCTCATGCTGCACGCCGGACAACCAAGTCGACAAGCCAATCGCCATCGCATCTGAACGGCGTGCGCGCGTGGTCCCGTCAGCGAGCCGGTTCAGTGCCGCTTCGTTACCAGCACGGATGATCAGGATGTCTCCAACGAGCAGAGCGTCCAATTTGGCTTGGGCAAACGCGAGGAGAGAGTCCGCTGCTGAGCAGACCATCGGCTCTTCGTGCATGTTGAAGCTCGTATTCACGACCGTTCCGGATCCGGTCTTTTCGCCCACCTTGGCCAGAACCTGAGCGATGAAGGGCTCGTCCTCCGTGTCCACGATCTGCGGCCGAGCGGTGCCGTCAACGTGCACGACCGCCGGGCACTGATTCTTCATCTCGTCGCGACACCCGACGGTCACGGTCATAAATGCGGAGGTGCAGCGGCGATCCTCGTAGCATTCGTCGATCTCAGCTCGTTGAGTCATCGGGGCGAACGGCATGTACTCGGTGCGGTGGAGTTTCTTGTTCAGCCAGTCGTTGACGTCGGAATTGTCGGGCCGGCACAGGATGCTCCGATGGCCGAGCGCGCGCGGACCAAACTCCATCGCGCCGCGGGAGATCGCGACAACCTTATGATCCGCCAAAAGCGCGGCAACTCTCGCCGCAGGCTCGCTTGGCGTCTCGTACTCGATGTCGGTCCCGGCCAAGGCCTCCCGCACGCCCGGTTGCTCAATCGAAGGACCGAGGAACATCGTCGGACGGGCACCCTCAACGATCACGTCGGGGTACGCGGTACGGTGGGCGAGGATCGCTGCCCCCAAGGCCGTACCATCGTCCGTCATCGCAGGAGCGACGAAACCGGCGTCGAACCTCTCAATGATCTGCTGGTTGATTCGTACATTGGCGAAGAGTCCGCCGGCCAGGCAAATCCTGTCGAACCCATCTCCCGCCAGCTCACGTGCACGATCAACCATCTCAAGGACGATCCGTTCCGTCACGGTTTGCACGCACGCCGCGAGTTCGGCGTCAGAAAACTCCGACAGTTGTGCCCGATACTGTTCGGTCCGATGTCGGTTGACAGCAAGCACCGACGGCCGATCGCCATCGAACCGAATGTCCCACCGCATCAGTTGGCCGAGTGCTCGAACCATCGGCCAGGCAAACTCCTCGAAGCGAGCAATCTGTTCGGCGGATACCTGCCCATGTGCAGCGAGTCCGGTGACCTTGCCCTCGTGGTTGTTCGGTTGCAGACCGAGTAGCGCGGTGATGATGGTGTAGAGCCCCGCGGGGGATCGGTACCTGCCGTTGGCCATGCCACCCGCAATTCGCAGATCCGCGCCGTCGCCGAGGAATACGGCAGCGAACCAGGGGCAGTGGTACGCTCCCGCATCGCAGGTAAGTACGAGGGAGCGGTCGAAGCGACTGGGGTAGTACGCGCTCGCCGCGTGGCACAGGTGGTGGTCGAATCGGACGAGCGGCCGCGGCAATTCGTCGATCAGTCGCTGCCATTCCTCGGGATACCGGCCGATCGATGGCTCACCGGCCTCGAGCACTTCGGGCCATCCGTCGACACCATGGAGTCGGCCCAGTTCGACGCCGCCCTCGTGTGTCAGGGCGCTGAGTCCGATGCTATGCACCCGGTCCCACGGGACCTGATCCAGGAGGGCTCGGGGAAAACGGCCGTCCTTCTTGCTCCGGGACAGTCGCTCGAGCGCGCACGCGAACACGATCGACCCATCTGGTGCCACCGCGGTCACTGCGGAATCGTGGAGACCAGTGAAGTTGAGGCCGAGCACCGTGCCTTCCGGAATCGTCGAGAGTTCTTGCATGTGGCAGGGCGCGATTAGAGCGCTCACAGGGAGGCTAAGCAAATTCACGGACAAGCCCATAGCGCTGCGCAAGCAGATCGACGAGTTGAAGAAGAGCTGAAGCGATCAGACAGCACTCCGCCTTTGGCCAGCGCAAGGCAATACGACAAAACTGACGATTTCCCTGGGGCTCGGGGGTTCGTATCCGGGTGAATCTGGACTGCCGTCCCGGCAAGAGGGCAAGGGTTTCGACCCCAGATTCTCACCGTCGCCGGTAGAAGTCGGAACGCGTAGAC
>CAYYAQ010000214.1:0-7321 GCA_964469555.1 uncultured candidatus Brocadiaceae bacterium
AAATCACAGCCTCTTCCCGGAGCTTGGGATCCGAACCCCGCAAGACCGCGACGACGTTCGTCGCGAACGCCTTGGGGTCCGTCTTGACGGCGATCTTCACCGTGCCCTTCGGGGTCTTCAGCTTTTCGAGTTGCTCCTCTGTCTGCGCCACCCGAGCGGTCTCCTCGGTCAGGCCGATGGCCTCGAGGATCGCGATCGATACCTTGCGCGACATGTACACGGTCGGCACGCGGGACGACATCATCTTCATCATCGCGCCCATGCTCGACGAACCCTTCATCTCCATCATGTCCTGACCCGGGCCGATCGCCGTGTAGGTCAGCATGTTGGTGACCGCCGAGTTGTCGTCCAGCACGCAAAACAGCGAGACCTTCGCCCCGCGCCGCGCGAGCTTGTCCGTGCGACGCTTCAGGCTGCTGACGAGGAACATTCCCGTCATCATCTGCCGCGCGATGCCGAAATCCGTCGTGGTCTTCGGGAGCTTGATGACGAACACCGGAATCTTGCCCGTCCAGTCGTCGATCTCGGCGCCCTTCTTGAAGGTCCGGGTGTTCACGAGTCCCGCGTAGACAAACTCCCCCACCGCGACGACCGGATCCGTGGCCTTGCGAAGCGCCGGGATCACCGCGAATCCCGTCGCGAAGGACTCGCTCGCCTGGTCCTCGCCGATCGAGATGCCCGTGGCTTGTGCGTCGAGCGACGTTCGGGTGAGCGGATACTTCTGGAAGAAGCTGCGCTTGCCGTCCTCGCCTTCGTCGCCGAGCGGCTCGAGACCGAGCGACTCGAAGTGCTTCGCGATGAACGACGCAGCGATCTCCTGCCCGGGGCTGCCGGTGAGACGTCCCTTCAGCTCGTCCGACGACAGGTAGGTCGCCCACTTCATCAGGTCTTCCGCCTGGATCGTCTGCATGCCGGGCGGTTCCGGGATCTGCTTCTCTACCTGCGCTGGCAGGGGCTTTTCGCCTAGGAGCACGGCGGCGACGCACGAGGCGAGAACTGGAAGAATGGAGATGGGACGGATCATGGCGGAAGATTGGATCATCGCATCGCCCATGTGACCAGGAGAGGGTCAACCCATTCACGATAAGATGGAGGAATGAGCACTCCGTACGATCCGGAGCACGGGAAACTGCGTCTCCTCGTCGATCACCTGGATTCAGTCCAGGGGGAGATGATCACGAGCGACCTTCGCGACCTGAAGATCCCTGCCTTACTGCGAAGGCAGTGCGTCACGGTTGAGGACCCGGATACAAAAAAGGCGATCGAAGTCGACACGGAGATGTTCGAGATCCTCGTCCCGGAAGCGTTCTGGCAGATCTCCTACGAAGTGCTCGACGTGACCCACCTGAAACGCGAAGGCAAAGCGACCACCGCCCAGATCCTCGAGGACCTACACACGTCGACGGAGCCCGTCGAGACGGACCTGATCGTGGACGGCGCGCCCTTCCTCCGGCGTTCCGGAATCATCGGTCGCTGGATGCTCCGGATCTATATCTGCGCGGCAGGGATCGCCCTCGTCGTGCTCGTGTGGCACGTCTTCGTCAGCTAGTTGTCGGACAGGACAGCTAACGCCGGCGGCCCGATCGGCTACCTCGTCCAGATCGCCCTTTCCGATCCGGAGTACCCTTGCCTTGCTGCTTCTTCTGATCGCGGAGGAACATGAGCTTCTGGACCTGGGCGAGTCCAGCCTGCACCTTTGCGAGGTCGACGGCGATCTGCACGACGGGTTGAACGCCAGGAAGGAAGGCGACCTTGACGTTGCCGAGGACGACAGGCACCGACGCCACGCCGGTCCCGCGCAACCGCAGCACCACCTGGTATTCCCCTTCCTTCATCAGCGACACCAGCACTTCGTCGGTCTCGCGAAGCCATGCACCGCCGCTCTTCGAGAGCTGCGCCCGGCTGTACGAGCGGCGACGACCGCTGCGCTGATCCCGCACGCTCAGGCTCGTCGGCAGGCCCGTCTTCGCCGTCAATACCATCGACACACGGACCACGATGTCCGGACCGACCGCCGCCCGCGCCCCGGGCATCACCAGACGCACGGGAGGAAGCTTGACGAACCGCAACTGGCTGACGCCGTGCGTCACGACCGTGCGCTGCACCCGGTAGCCCGTGTGGATCTGCACGACTTCCATTTGCGGACTCGCGCTGAAGACCTCGATCTTGTTGCCGTTCCACGGGAAGCCCACGAACTCGGTCTTGCCGTCCATCCGCGTGACCTGGGCGAGCAGCGGACCCGCCGGACCCTTGATCGATTGACCGTTCTCGTCCACCGCGCTGATCTGGTAGCGGTACAGAGCTGAGAGGAGATTCAGATTGGCCAGACGAGGGTGCGCGCCACGTTGCCCAGCTTCGAGACGCACGCCATCGATGCGCAGGATCGGATCAGAGAACCCGGCGACGCGGATGATCACGTTGTAGATCCCCGGTCGGATCTTCGCGACGTAGATGAGGTTCTTGCCGCCGATGGTCCGCACCTGCTCATCGCGCCGGAACTTGCTGTCCAACGCCGACTCGACGCGAATCTTGACGCTCCGTCGCGGCAACCACTTCGACATCAGCAGCGTTCCGACGAGACTCGCGGTGCGCTCGAGCGTCAAGTCGATCTTGCTCCCGCGGAGAACCTCTCGAGATTGCACGGTGAAGTGGTTTCGCGCGGTTGCCTCGACGCGGTAGCGACCGGACAGCGGATCGCCGAACAACTCGAAGCGTCCGCTCTCGTCCGTCCGCGTCGTGACAAACGCCTCGTCGCGCCACTGGGGCTTCGGCGTCTTCCTGCCGACCAGCCGCTCGCGTTGCAGCTTGACCACCGAGCCCACGACGGGACGCCGCGCGTCGTCGAGGACGGTGCCGCGGACGAACGCACCGAACGCGTCGATCACCACATCGCCGAGGTCGACCGTCTTGCCGTCTTCCAGCCCTGGTAGCCGCATCACCATGCCTCGCGGCGGCTGCATGTTCTGTTGGCGGATCTCCAGACTGAAGGGCGGCTGGTGCCGCTTGCCGACCTCGAACATCAGCTGGAACCGGCCCTCCGGATCGAGGGATAGGTCCTCTCCTTCGAGGCGGCCTTCGCGACCGTTGATGAGGAAGGTCGGGCGATTCCCTTTGAGCGCCTTGCCCTCTGCGTCGATCAGACGACCGCGCAGGATTCCGAACGCGGCTGGTGGAGTGACGTCGATCGTCACCCGCTGACCCTCGCGACCGGGGCCGGCCACCACGGGCCCGTCCCATGCGAAGTCGCGGTCGTCCAGCCAGACGTGCGGTCGCACGTTCAGGCCCAAACCGACCCAGGGGAACACGATCGCCTCGCCGTCCTGCTCCTTGCGCGACGGGATGCGGGTCCACGCTGCGACCCCAGCCGCCTGCACCCGCAACTCGGCGTTCGCCGGGTGGCTGAACGGTCGACCGTCGTGATCGAGCACACGTACGGTGATGCTCCCCATCGGCGGCATCGCCAGTTCGATCGGGGCACTCGGAGTGGGGCGACCCTCGAAGCGCACGAACACGGGCTCGAGCGTCGGCACCAGAAGGGAAGCCTGGAACTTGTCCGTGTGCTCTCCTCGCCACCATTTTTGCGGCTGGTGACGATAGAGCTGGAAGTGCTCGATGATGGCGTTGCCACCCTTGTCGGTGGTGCTGCGCACGCGGAGATCCAACGACGTGGGCAGCGGCTGCGCCGCGACCTTCTTGGCTTTTCTCGCGTCAACGCGGGCACGCGCCTGGAGCCGCTTCAGTTCTTCCATGACCCGGCTGCGCGTCGCCGGGTCTCCGCTGTTGGCCCGCGCGGCGAGCGACTTCTGCAGTTGCACCAACTGGGTGCGGTTTCGTGACCAGGTTGCCCGGGGCTTGATGGGGATTCGTTGGTGCACCCCGACTGGCACGCCCGCGACTCCCTTGCCGGCGCCGTCGACAACTCGCACCGTGAGGCTCTCATCGCGCCCGAGCACGATCGTCTCCACCGGCTTGTGCCGCTGGCGCACGGCGAGGAAACCGTACTCGCCCGGGCGTCGGGCGGTGACCATCGCCCACTGACCAACTGGCGGCAGCTTCACGCGTCCCGCGGCGTTCGCGACGAAGCGTTCGCCGTCGCGGATCGCGAGTACGCTCCAGTGTTCCGATACACCGTTGTTGCGTCCCCAACCACGCCCTCGACCTCGCTGATTGCCGTTCCGGTTGCCCCGTCCGACGACATCGGCAAAGAACACCTCGGCGCCCACGGCGGGCACACCCACCCGACCTGCCCACACTTGGATCTCGAAGGGTTTGCCCGGGTCCCCCTCGGCGCCGGCCACCGCCACTCGCTCACCGAAGTCGAGACCTTCCGGGATTGCGGAACCCGTCCACGGCGCGCTGCCCTCGCCACCATCACCCGCGAGGTCCTCGGCCCCTGATTCGGCCTCCGGCGCGTTCGCCTCATCGACGAGGATCTCCTCGTAGATGGGTAGATCATCTCCGGTGCGCAGGGCCACGAAGAACGCGACGAACGCAAAAGCGACGAACAGCAACAGGAGGAGGGCGTTCTTCATCGGTCTGAACGGGGCCGCCGACCGGCCCCCGTGAATCACGTCATCGGAAGGCAGTCGGCCCCATGGGTGAAGCATCTCAACTACGAGCCGGTCTGTGGAGTCGTCAGCACAAAAATACGGGGCGGCGCAGTTTTCCCGGTGCCGTCGATGGAAGGGCGACGCGAGCCTCCCGTCGGGCCTGCCGCAAAACCGCGAGACCACTCGACTGCCGGCCACTGCGCTCTAACATCCCCGGATGCCTGAAGACTTCTACTGCGACAAAGTGCTTAGTGGTCGCACCTCGGTCGAAGTCGTTCGGGAGACGGAGCGGGTGCTCGCGTACCACCACACTCGTCCATTCTGGCCGGTCCACATCGTCGTGATTCCCAAGTTCCACGTGCCATCTCTCACCGATCTCGGCGAATC
This sequence comes from uncultured candidatus Brocadiaceae bacterium, assembly GCA_964469555.1. Lineage (GTDB taxonomy): Bacteria > Planctomycetota > UBA1135 > UBA1135 > UBA2386 > CAYYAQ01. The sequence goes on from CAYYAQ010000214.1 coordinate 4,938, forward strand.
CGACCCTTCGATCCTCGACGACCTCATGGCCGTCGTCCGTGAGGTCGCGGCCGAGGTCGCCCAACGCCACGGCGCGGCCCGCGTGCTCACGAACCTCGGCGACTACCAGGATTCCAAGCACCTCCACTTCCACGTCAACTTCGGCCCACCCGTTGAACATGCGTAGCGTCACCCCCGAGGGGTTGAGGGAAGCGATCGACCGGTTCCGGATAGACGGTGAGTTCATCGGCGTACGCGCACTGCCGCGCGGCCACATCCACGACACGTTCGTGTCGCAGTGGCTCGTCGACGGAAACACCCGGCAGTTCATCCACCAGCGGCTGAACAACGAGGTTTTTCCCGACCTCGACCTCCTGATGTCCAACATCCACAAGGTCAGCGACCACATGGTCGCACGCCTTGGTGAGAACGGCGCCGACGGGTTCGAGATCATGCGCCTGGTGCCCAACAGGAACGGAAATCCCTATGCGAGCACGAACAGTGGCGCCTGGCGCACCTACATCTTCATCGAGAACACCGAATCGTTCGATCGGTGCCAGAGCACGGAACAGGCATTCGAGGCGGCGCGGGCGTTCGGTTGGTTCCAAGTCCAGTTGCACGACCTCCCCGCCGTCGAACTCGGTGAGACCCTGAAGAACTTCTTCAGCTCTCCTCACCGCTACAGCCAGTTCGAGGCGGCGTTCGAGAACTGCAGCGAAGAGAGGCGTGGGTTCGCGGCAAGCGCAATCCGCTTCGCCATCGAACGGCGGGAGATGGTGGACGTGATCGCCCGGAAGCTCGAATCCGGCGAGATCCCGACGCGCGTCGTGCACGGCGACACGAAGCTGAACAACATCCTGTTCGACCGCGAAACGGGCAGGGCCAAGGGGATCGTCGACCTCGATACCTGCATGGCGGGTTACTCGCTCTACGACTTCGGTGATCTCGTGCGATTCACCGCGGCGACCAGCGCCGAGGACGAAACCAACCTCAGCCGCGTGGGCACCGACATCCAGATGTACAAAGCCCTCTCCGAGGGATACCTCTCGACGGCCGGCGAGTTCTTGACCGATACCGAGGTGGCGTTGATGCCGTTCGCGGCGCGGTTGGTCACGTTCACGATCGGGCTACGATTCCTCGCCGACTATCTGGCCGGAGACCACTACTTCAAGATCGATCGGACGAACCACAACCTCGACCGCGCCCGGGTCCAATTCGGCATGGTCGAAGACATGGAGCGTCACGCGGACCAGTTCTGAACGTGGATTTGTCCCAGCGATCCCGGTGAAGGTGCAACTCCGCACAGCATGTGAGCAACTGTCGGTAGGATCTGCATGATGCAACGGTTTCCGTCCGCACTCTGTCTATCTCTTGCCCTCTCGCTACTCAGTGGTTGCTCCACCGACGAAGAGTCTCTCGCCGAGCGCCCTGCGAAACCCGTGGAATCCAATACCGTGAAATCCGAGGCCGCCATCAAGAACACCGAGAATAAGGCGACGAGGGAGATCGCCACGTTCGGCGCAGGTTGCTACTGGTGCATCGAGGCGGTACTCGAACAACTCGACGGCGTGAGCTCCGTCGAGTCGGGCTACATGGGGGGCTCGGTCCACAACCCCACCTACGAGGAAGTGTGTTCCGGGCTGACAGGACACGCCGAAGTCGTGAAGGTGGAGTTCGACCCGGCCAAGATCAGCTTCAGGAAACTGCTGATCTGGTTCTTCAAGCTGCACGACCCCACGACGCTAAACCGCCAGGGCCGCGATGAAGGCACCCAGTACCGCTCGGTCGTCTTCTTCCACACCGACGAGCAACGAGCCGCTGCCGAGAGAGCCAAGAAGACCATCGACGAATCCAAGGTCTTCGAGAATCCCGTCGTCACTGAAATCTCGAAGGCGACGACGTACTACCCCGCCGATGACTACCACCAGGACTTCTACCGGCGCAACAAGAGCAACGGCTACTGCCGGGCCGTGATCTACCCGAAGCTCGACAAGCTCGGGCTCGACAAGTAGTCGAGCAGCCGGGAGAGCCGGCCTACTTGCCGGGCTTCTTGTCCGGGCCGGGCTTCGTATCGCCCTCGGACTTCTCCTCTGGATCGACCGTCTTCTCTTCTGCCTTCGCGAACGGTTCGATGCCGGCGAGGAACGCGTCCATCGCCTTGCGATCGAAGTTGTCTTCGGGCCCCGTGATCATGATCACGGGGCTGGTCTTTGAACGCCCCCCTCCCGCGGGGAACCCCTGGGCCTCTTGCTGACGCCTTGGCCCGCCGCATTCAGGAGGCGACCGCCCAAGATGCCTGGCAGGCGACTGGCGCCCTGGCCTTTCGCTTCGCCGGGCTGCGAGAGCACCTCCGGCTGGCGGTGCTGCCCAACGGTCACGTCGTCTACCGCTTCCGCCGCCCCTGG